>NZ_JASE01000005.1:947538-1263384 GCF_000622325.1 Sulfitobacter geojensis | reverse complement strand
CGGCATAGGCGGGATTCTTAAGTGTTTCTCCCGCGACGATCCCCACACCTTCCGGCATGAAATAGGCCGATGTCACTGCGGCGCTGGCCAGCCGCTCCGCATCTCCTGCAACCAGCTGGGCCAGACGCGGCGATACGCTAAATCCGTTCTCGGCCATATCAACCGCCGGCATCAGCAGCGACGCCCAATCCTGCGTCCCCCAACGCCGATGCACCTCGGCCAGAAGCGCCGGCGTACCGGGTGTGCCCACAGAACGTCCCCCAACGACCGCATCAAAAAACTTCAACGGCTCGCCTGCTTCATCCTGAAACAGCCGCGGTGTGACCGCCAAAGGCGCGGTTTCCCGCCCGTCCAGCGTCGTGACCTCGCCCGTGGCAGCATCATACCAAACCAGAAACGCCCCGCCCCCCAAACCGGAAGATTGCGGTTCGACCAGCCCCAGGACAACCTGTACTGCGACCAAGGCATCCGCCGCCGTGCCGCCCGCCGCCAGAACATCCGCGCTGGCTTTCACCGCATGCGGGTTTGCCGCGGCAATCATCCAGTCGGACGCCACAACCGGAACTCCCGCCTGTTTCGCAGCCAGAGCCGTCGCAATTTCCGCCGGCATCCCCTCGAAAACACCCGCACCCGCGCTTTCAGGTTCCACAGCGTCCGCCGCTTGCTGCGCGCCGGCAGCTCCGGCAGCAACAACCGACAAGATACTCAAAACTCTCAACATAGCGGGTCTCCTTGTTTCTCTTTTTGGCCTTAAATGCTGCGGGAGTTTGAGGGCAGCGCCCTCATCAAATTTTCCCCTTGAGGAAAATTCATAAAATCACGTGCGGGCCTGCCCGCACCTTTCAACAGCTGCTACACTCACAACATTGATGGAACCACCTGATCCGGTGGCCGGTGACCATCGTCAAACGTCTTGATGTTGATGATCACCTTCTCGCCCATCTCCAGACGTCCTTCCAATGTCGCCGACCCCATATGCGGCAACAACACCACGTTATCCAACTCCCGCAAGCGCGGATTAACTGCGGTGCCGTGTTCATAAACATCCAGCCCCGCCCCTTTGATCTCGCCCGCGCGCAGCATCCGCGTCAGCGCGTTCTCGTCAATCACTTCCCCGCGCGATGTGTTCACAATCACCGCATCGGGCTTCATCAACTTCAGCCGCCGTGCGTTCATCAAATGGAACGTACTCGGAGTATGGGGGCAGTTCACGCTGATCACGTCCATGCGCGCCACCATCTGGTCAAGGCTCTCCCAATAGGTCGCCTCAAGACTGTCCTCGATGCTTTCGTGCAGCTTGCGCCGGTTGTGGTAATGCACCTGCATGCCAAAAGCCGCCGCGCGTTTGGCAACCGCCTGACCGATCCGGCCCATGCCCAGAATGCCCAATCGCCGCCCGCTGACCCGTCCGCCCAACAAGGCCGTCGGGGCCCAGCCGGACCATTCGCCCTTTTGCATCATCGCCATGCCTTCGGACATGCGCCGCGTCACGCCCAGAATCAGCGCCATGGTCATGTCCGCCGTATCTTCGGTCAGAACACCGGGCGTGTTGCTGACCAGAATACCACGCTGTCGGGCGGTTGCGACGTCGATATGATCGACACCCGCCCCGTAATTCGCAATCAGTTTCAACTGATCGCCCGCTTGCGCGATCAACGTGGCATCAATTTCATCGGTGACGGTGGGCACCAGAACATCCGCAGTTTTCATCGCCTGCGTCAGCTCGGCGCGGGTCATTGCCACATCTTCCTCGCGCAATGTCACGTCAAACAACTCTGACAGACGGGTCTCGACCGCATCCGGCAACCGTCGCGTGACTACAACACTCAAACGTTTCTTTGACATGTCTCTCTCCTGGGCCTTGGCGTTCACTGCTCTGAACGCCATGGTGTCCCATGCAAGCGCGAGGCACAAGAACCCCGCGCGGCAAAAGAGCAAACAAATCAAAGTGCAGGCAGCACCCATGTTCCGATCTATGCTGACGCGCGCCGTTCTGGCGCTGTTGCTGACGTTTCCGCTTGTCCCCGCTCCTGCATCCGCAGGCGAGGTGGGGCCCGTGACGAACCTGCCCTTGCCGCGCTTTGTTTCGATGAAAGCCGCCGAAGGCAATGTGCGGCGCGGACCCTCGCTGTCGCATCGCATCGACTGGGTTTTCAAACGCCGTGACATGCCGCTGCTGATCACCGCCGAACACGGCCATTGGCGCCGCGTTGAGGATCGCGACGGCATGGGCGGCTGGGTGCACTATTCACTGCTGTCCGGCACGCGCACCGTACTGATCGAACAGGATATGCTGCAACTGCACGCGCGTCCCGATCCGGGCGCGCCGGTTGCCGCGGCGCTGGAACTGGGTGTTGTGGCGCGACTGGGTGACTGCGACCTGGAGTGGTGCGAGCTGCGATCCGGCGGCTACAAAGGTTGGGCCCCGAAATCGCGGGTCTGGGGTGTCGGGGCACGTGAACTACGCGACTAGACGCGCCCACAACGCTTAACCTACTGTTAATAAATTATAATATGATGATTCTACGACCCGAATCCTGAATTGCCCTTGGGCAATCACGTTCATCGGGCTGTGCCGCCACGTGGCAATTGCAAGCGCCGCATCTTTGCGACAGGGTGCCCAAAACCCGATCTTTCAAACCTTTCCCACCTCAAAAGGACAGCCTCATGCGCGCGATCACCTATACCAAACTTGGCCCCGCCAAAGATGTATTACAGCAAAGCACCTTGGATGATGTGCCCCCTCAACCCGGTGAAGTCCGCGTCGCGTTGGCGTTTTCCGGCGTAAACCCATCCGATGTGAAATCGCGCAATGGCCGGCCCGGCATCACCGACCCCGCCTTTCCCGAGATCATTCCGCACAGCGACGGTGCCGGCGTGATCGAAGCCGTTGGCGCAGGCGTCGACCCTGCCCGCATCGGCGAGCGCGTCTGGATCTGGAACGGTCAATGGCAACGCCCCTATGGGACCGCGGCCAGTCATATCACCCTGCCAACCGCCATGGCCGTGCCGCTGCCAGACGACGTCAGCCTTGAAACCGGCGCAATCCTTGGCATCCCGGGGCTGACCGCCGCGCTGGCGGTTTTTGGCGGCAGTGACATCAAGGGGCAGACCATTCTCATTCAGGGTGGGGCCGGCACTGTTGGCCTGCTGGCCGTACAACTGGCCAAATGGGGCGGAGCGCGGGTAATCACCACCTGTAGCCCACGCGACAATGCCCGTGTGGAGTCCGCCGGCGCTGATGTCATCCTTGACTACAGCGCTCCTGACCTCGCCGCACAAATCCTTGCCGCCAATGACGGCGCGCTGATCCCCACGGTGATCGAGGTGGAATTCGGCCTGAACATCGCGCTCGACGCAGAGGTGATTGCCCCCAACGGCCGCCTTGCCGCTTACGGGTCTGCCAAAAGCATGGAACCCACCCTGCCCTTCCTGCCCTTGCTGTTCAAGGCGGTTACGATCGACATCCTGCTGATCTATCTGCTGCCCCAGCCGGAGCGGCACGAGATGATCGACAAGTTGCACGCCGCCCTCTCCGCAGGCGCGTTGAGTTGTCCGGTTGAACGCATTTATCCGCTGGAAGAAACGATCGCCACCCATCAGGCCGTCGAAGCAGGCGGCCGTACCGGCGCGATCCTGATCAAATGTGACGCCTGAACCGAGCCCGCCCCTACAGGCACCAAATCAAAGGGAATGAGGGGCCCGCGCCCCTCACCACCGACAATTGCAAAACCTCTTGCGCAACCCTAATCTGGCGGCATTCAAACCGACGGATTTTTCTTATGCGTTTTCTCGCCCTACTCATTTGCCTACTCCTGCCGTTTTCGGCCCTCGCCCAGACCGCAGAGCAGCCCACCGGCACCATCACCCTGACCGATGATGCCAGCGCCGATGCGGCCATCGCCAACCGGATCCGTGACATCCTTGGCGAACTCGATGGCTATGAGGACATCAGCGTCACGGTCTCCTCCGGCATTGTGACCCTGCGCGGCACCACGCTGGACCCGGGCAAGGCAACTCGCCTGAACGAGTTGACCAGCCGCGTCGAAGGGGTGGTGGCCATTGAAAATGCCGTTCAGGAAAGCACCGATGTGGTCGAGCGGCTTAACCCCGCGATGGAACGTTTTCGCATTCGCGCGGTCCAGTTGATCGCCTTCCTGCCGCTCGCGCTCGTCGCCCTGTCGGTCTTTGTTCTGGTGGTGATCTTCGGCTTTTGGCTGGCACGCCGCCAACAACCCTGGGAGCGCCTGTCGCCCAACGCTTTTATCGCCGATATTTACCGCCAGATCATCCGCCTGCTGTTTGTCATTGGTGCCTTGGTCATTGCGCTGGACATCGTCAATGCCACCGCCTTGCTCTCCGGTATCCTTGGCGCGGCCGGTATCGTCGGCCTTGCGATTGGTTTCGCGGTCCGTGACACGGTCGAAAACTTCATTGCTTCGATCATGTTGTCCATCCGCCAACCTTTTCGCCCCAACGACACCGTAGAAATCGAAGGCGACACCGGTAAAGTGATCCGCCTGACATCTCGCGCCACCATTCTTCTAAGCTTTGACGGTAACCACATCCGAATCCCCAACTCCACCGTATTCAAAAGCCGGATCGTTAACTATTCGCGCAATGCCGAACGCCGGTTTACCTTTTCACTCAGTGTGGCCTCGGATGCCGAACTGGATCACGCCCGCACGCGGGCCTTGCAGGTCCTGAACGATTTGCCTTTTGTTCTTCCGGTGCCCGAAGCCGCCGCTTGGGTTGAAACGGTGGGCGATTCTTGGGTCACCCTGTCGATGGCCGCTTGGATCAACCAGAACGAGACAAACATCACACTAGCCCGCTCAGAGGCTATCCGGCTGACGCAAGCGGCTTACGACGCGGACGGGATCGCGGCCCCTGTGCCAAGCTACCGGATCGAAAACCTGCCCACCAGCTTGCAACCTGCTGATAAAGCGCCAGTTTCAAAGGGGTCCGTTCAAACGCCCGTACCTGCGCCAGTGCAAGAAGTCAGCGCGACACAGGATCAAGAGCTGGAGAAAATCGTCGATCAGGAACGTGCAGAGACGTCCCGTCACGACCTGTTGAGCGAGACGGCGTCAGAAGAATAGAGATTTTTGCAAATTGGGGTCTTGCGCGTCGTTTTCTCTCGGACTATCTAGCGGCACGGATTGGGGTGTGGCCTAGTGGTAGGGCAACTGTTTTTGGTACAGGAGATCGTAGGTTCGAATCCTACCACCCCAGCCAAGTCTTTCAGATCATTGAAGTAAGAACCCGAGGCACCCCCGGTGACGGGAATGCCCCAGTTTTATGCCCCAGGTTTCGAGACTGCCCTCCAGTGCAAGCTATGCCACGGGCATAGGGCACTCCTCAGACCCATTGTCCTCCCTTGACCGCTGCTAACCGGGGCTAATGGTGAAGGGGGTTATAGGGGGAGAGGAATAGGTATAAGTAATGAAGAAGAGAGAGGGAAGAAGAGAGCCGTAAACACCTCCCCTTCCTAGCTGATAACCCACCCCTAGCCCCCGGTAAAAGAAGGGAAGCTAATGGCCCCGATAGAAGACCCTTGGCACTCCCGCCCCATCGACGTCCACCGCTGGTCCGATCATCCCGAGGTCGCGGGGCTGGCTGACACGGTTTGGGAGATTAGGCTTTTCTGATACCAAGCTGCTCTGAGCAAATATGAACAAACTTAAGGTCATCAAATTCTTGCCCCTTCACGCAATATTGCACGATTTCCTGCATTAGTTTGATTTGATCATCCCATTGTTTGTTATCTGATTTAGGCGAGCGATACTTATAAAGTCGGCAACCAATAAATTTCAGTATCTCTTCCCATGTGATTTGCAAAACAGCGGGAAAGTCACCAAGCAGTTTGCCATTCTTCTCCCGACCCACGGCAATCAACCGAAGGCGTTGCTTTCGTTCCTCATCTTCGAAGAGCCCGGTGGAATAAATCTCGGTTGCAACCTCATCAAGACGATCCGTTTCGAAGCAACCGATAGCAGCCAGCACACGTTGAACATTCTGGTTTTCTGGATTTGTCCAAGGACCATTGAGCGTGCAGCGTTCGATCCGTTTGACTTCCACGATGACGATCTCGGTCCAACCTTCCTCCAGGCTTAAGGTATCTTGATCATCCTGTATGGGATGTTCTGGCGTGTCGACGTACCGATCTGCTCTGAAGGGGAACCGAACACCAATTAAATCAGCATCGGTTCTTTGTCCGCCTCTCCGTCGTTCAGGATGTACGATGAAATTCTCCATCTGGAAAAATCCATTGAGGCGAAAGTACCAGTAAGCAACTCTTTCGGTGCTCAACATTTGCGCGTTTTCCAAATCAACTCCAGCCAGCAGTTTCACTCATCCCAAACGACTAAAATCACGGGTAGCGATAGGGCACGACCTCTCCCCGTTTTCTTTCATAGGTGTTGAATGTCATTGAGAACTGACCCGGTATTGTCACCGAGATTTGACCCGCCTTTATTGTTTATCAGCAGTTAGGTTTTGGTCAATGTTGGCGTCTCCTTTGTGGTTTTCTTTGCTGCCTCTGAACTGGCTTTGAAGCGGTAGCTATCGTTGCCTGTTTCGAGGATGTGGCAGCGGTGCGTGAGGCGATCGAGGAGCGCTGTTGTCATCTTTGCGTCGCCGAAGACCTGCGCCCATTCACTAAAGCTGAGATTGGTCGTGATGACGACGCTGGTGCGCTCATAGAGCTTGCTAAGAAGGTGGAACAGCAACGCACCGCCTGACGGGCTGAACGGCAGGTAACCGAGCTCGTCAAGGATGACTAAGTCGATTTTGGTGAGCATCTCAGCCATTTTCCCGGCCTTCCCGAGGGCCTTTTCTTGCTCCAACGCGTTGACGAGTTCGACGGTCGAGTAGAAGCGCACCTTGCGTCTGTGGTGCTCAATTGCTTGGACGCCGATTGCGGTGGCGACATGGCTTTTGCCAGTGCCAGGCCCACCAATCAGAACGACGTTTTCCGCGTTCTCTATGAACTCGCCGCGATGGAGCTGTCGAACCGTGGCTTCGTTGATGTCGCTCGATGCGAAGTCAAAGCCTGCGAGGTCCTTGTAGGATGGGAAGCGCGCAACTTTGGTATGATAGGCAATTGATCGCACTTCCCGTTCGGCCATTTCCGCCTTGAGCAGTTGGGACAACATAGGTGTGGCGGCTTCAAACGCGGGCGCACCTTGTGCAACCAAGTCATCGACCGCGTGCGCCATGCCGTGCAGCTTGAGACTGCGCAGCATGATGACGATGGAGGCTCCTGCAGGATCATGACGCATTGCGCTTTCCTCCTGCCTGTCTGAGGTCGTCGTAGCGATCCACATTTGCTTTTGGGGCCGTTTCTAAAGCGAGGGCATCTGGTGGATCGATCTCTGGGTGATCTGTCTGCTTTGGGTCAATCAGCCTGTGCAGCAGGTTCAAGATATGCGTCTTGGTTGGCACCCCGGCTTCCAGTGCCAGTTCAACTGCTCGCAAAACTGCGCTCTCATCGTGGTGCAAAACTAGGGACAGGATATCGACCATCTCGCGATCTCCACCTTCCTTACGCAGCATGTGGTTTTGCAATCGGCAGAAGATGTCCGGCATCTCTGTAAACGGCGCACCATTGCGGAGTGCTCCCGGTTTGCGTTGGATGACCGCCAGATAATGGCGCCAGTCGTAGATGACCTTGCCTGGCTTACGATGAGAACGATCTATAATCCGGTCATGGGTGCAAACAGTCTGACCCTCTGCAACAAGGACAAGCTGTTCTGGATAAACATGCAGGCTCACGCGCCGGTTCGCAAAACTGGCTGGGACGCTGTAGCGGTTGCGCTCGAAGGTGATCAAACAGGTCGGAGACACGCGCTTGCTGTGCTCAACAAAGCCATCGAAGGCTGGCGGCAGAGTCATCAACGTTGGCTTCTCTGCGGCCCAAGCATCAGCGACGGTGCCCGGTAACGCGCGATGCGCCGTCTCGGACCAAAGGGCTATACAACGGTCTTCAAGCCACTGGTTCAGTTCCTCCAGATCCTTGAAGACAGGCATGACCTGCCACAGCCGGTTCCGGGCATCGCGGACGTTCTTCTCAACTTGGCCCTTCTCCCAGCCCGCCGCCGGATTGCAGAACTCAGGTTCAAAGACGTAATGGCTGGCCATCGCTTTGAAGCGCGCATTGATGTCGCGCTGTTTCCCGCGACCGACACGATCTACGGCCGTCTTCATATTGTCATAGATGCCTCGTCCCGGAACGCCGCCGAACACGCGGAATGCATGCCAGTGGGCATCGAACAGCATCTCATGTGTCTGTAAAGGATAGGCCCGAACAATAAAGGCGCGGCTGTGTGAGAGCTTGGTGTGTGCCACTTGCAACTTGACGCGTTCGCCGCCGATCGTGGCCCAGTCTTCGCTCCAGTCGAACTGGAACGCCTCACCCGGTTGGAACATCAAAGGCACAAATGTCCCGCGCCCGGTCGTTTGTTCTGCGCGATGCCGATCAGCCCGCCATGCACGCGCAAAAGCGGCAACGCGCTCATAGGATCCATCGTACCCGAGCTTAACCAGATCTTCATACATCAGCTTAACGTTGCGCCGCTCTTTCCTAGATTTACGGGTCTGCGCCAAAAGCCATGCCGACAACCGATCCGCGTAAGGATCCAGCTTGCTTGGCCTCGACCGTGTCTTGAACGTCGGTTCGGCCGCGCCTTCACGCAGGTACTTCCGGATAGTGTTGCGAGACAAACCCGTGCGCCGCGCAATCTCTCGTATCGGCATTTTATCACGCAATGCCCAGCGTCGAATGACACTCAAAAATCCCATGTCGATCACTCCAAATCTCCCTGAACAAAAACGTCAGGGCCATGTGTTCACATGGGTCAATTCTCAGTGACAATTTATGGGGCTACCGGGTCAGTTCTCAGTGACATTCAACAGTGATCACTGAAGGGCGCACCGCAGCGGAGGGGCAAGGGTGTGGGCATCGTGAACCGTCGCACCCGCACCCCTCCTAACTGCCCCGGTTAATGCCCCAGATTGGTTGGGCGGCGGGAAAAGGTGATAAGGATCAGGGGACGGCAAGGTCTCCTACCACCCCAGCCAAGTCTTTCTGATCATTGAAGTAAGAACCCGAAGCACCCCCGGTGACGGGAATGCCCCAGGCCAGACTGCAACCTATGCGGGTGCCTCGGGTGACCCCTCCCAAGGTCCGGGAGAGGTCGTGGACATAGCCACAGGTTAGTTCAAGGCCCTCCAGTCAACCCCGTTGGCCCGTCTATCGCGATCATCGTTCAGGTTATCCCGCCGGTCGCCGATGGTCAGGTGGCCAGGATTCACGCAGCGGCGATTATGGCAAAGATGCCTGACGACTTGGTGGCGGTTGGTGGCAAGGTTGACGTGGCAGAAGATATGTGTTGAAAGCGCGATACGAGAAACACTGTCGAAAAGAAAAAATGACACTCAGTTGAACTAAGATTGCAATGTAAAAGAGAAACAAGGCTATACACCTGCCTGTTTCGAGCACTGCTGTTCAACGCTCGTAAACCCCTGAAGAACTAAGAACTGCTAGCCTCATGTTGAGGAGAATCTTGCGTTCTTCATCCCCCCCCCCAAATCACCCGTGATTGACCTATTTCGCGGGAAAAACTTAAAATTGGACGTAAAATGAATGTACTAATACCGACTCCGATTTCCCGGAGAACAAGAATAAAGAGAGGGCTAAAAGCTGAGGAGGCGCAAACCCCGTGGAGCCGCTAGTCGATCAACCAGAAACAATCCAAGAGGGCCAAGATCCAGCAACCGAAGAGGACCAGAAGAAACTAGAACATGAACAGCACAAGGAAACTCTCTCCCGCTTCGTGGCGAAGCGATATCTGCGTCGTGATGGCAAGTTCTTCCGAGTAAAGAACACTGGAGCTCCGATCTCGGCCACCGATGTGAAGCGGGCCAGTTTCCATCAAGTCAAGGACGCTTTCCGCGACATTGAGATCACCGATGAGCTTTGGTCTGTCCGTCGTCATATAAAATGGGACATCAGAGCGGTTTGAACACTAGAGGCTCTGGCTCGTATGTGTGATTGATTATGCGGCTTGTTTTAGATGTTGCAAGCGGCGTTGGCGGATTGTCTGTTTCTTAATCTTTTCCCTTTCTCTGAGAATGGCCTTGTCGCGGCCGAAGTAGACGTCGGCTGGTGTGACGTTGTTCAGGCTCTCGTGGTAACGTTGGTTGTTATAATATTCGACGAAGGCACCGATCTGGCGCTCAAGATCGCCGGGCAAGTAGTAGTTTTCGAGCAGAACCCGGTTCTTCATGGTCTGGTGCCAGCGTTCGATCTTGCCTTGGGTCTGCGGATGGAATGGTGCGCCCCGAACATGCGTCATTTTTTGATCCTCCAACCACTTGGCCAGATCGCCGGAGATGTAGCATGAACCGTTGTCGCTGAGCAGGCGTGGCTTGTGACGCACAACCGCCTGGTCGCAACCAGACGCCGTCAGCGCCAGTTCGATCGTGTCTGTCATGTCCTCGGCACGCATGTTGGTGCAAAGCTTCCACGCAATGATGTAGCGGCTGTAATCATCGAGGATCGTGCTCAGATAATACCAACCCCAGCCAATGATCTTGAAGTAGGTGAAGTCTGTTTGCCACATCTCGTTGATGGTCGTGGTTTTGTCTTTGAACTCCTCGGCCGCTTTAATGACCACATAGTCAGGTGCTGTTATCAGGTCCGCTGCTTTGAGAATGCCCCTCTCGGGGTCATGCTGCGCATAACCCTGTCGGGCAGTGGATAAGCTGATGATTCAGAAACAAAATACCGTTTCTCATCAGTGTATTTGACGGCCAGTTCCCGCGTGGTCAGCGCTTCATGTTCCAGCGCGAACTCGATCAGGTCATCACGACGGGCATCAGGGATGCGGTTCCAGACCGATCCTGGACGTGGGGATCGGTCTGCCAGTCCATCCAGGCCGCCGTCAATATAGAGATCATACCATCGATAGAATCGTCGTGCGCGGGATGCCCAGCATGTCGAGGGTTTGTTTCACCGGCAAGTGTGATCCCTCAACGGTGCGGATGATCTCCAGTTTCTCGGACGCAGGGTATCTCATTCCTCGAACTCCCCAGCCCCTGTCATGCTTTTTTTGAGCAGACGGTTCTCAAGGGTGAGATCGGCAACGCATTCCTTTAATGCTAGCGACTCCGAGCGCAGCTCCTTCACTTCGGGCGACGTAGCCTGTCGTGCCGTATCACCAGATAACCGGCGCTTGCCAGCTTCCAGAAATTCCTTCGACCAGCTGTAATATAGGCTCTCAGCGATACCTTCCCGGCGACACAGCACCGAGATGCTTTCCTCGCCACGCAGGCCCGCCAAGACGATGCGGATTTTCACTTCAGCTGAATAGGTTTGCCGCGTCTTGCGGCGGATGTTCTTAACCACCTTGTCGGCGGCGTCTTTCGATGTCTGGGGCTTCTTCGTCATCTTGATCTCCTAATCGATAAGATGAACCAGAAATCCTCCGTTATTCAAATCCTCAAATCTGTCCCACGGGTGCTGACGTCAGACACTTGATGAGCAACCCGATCCCAGCGCTGATCATGTCAGAGACTACATCATTTATCGGCAGACAGCGAGGTGTGAGGGTTACTTGAAACGGATGCAGGCCCATGAAAGAAAATGGGGAGAGGTCGCGCCCTATCGCTACCCGTGATTTTAGTCGTTTGGGATGAGTGAAACTGCTGGCTGGAGTTAATTTGGAGAACGCGCAAATGTTGAGCACCGAAAAAGTTGCTGTGCGTCGGCAGAGTTTTTGGGTCCAAAGGCGGCCTAAACTAAGAGAGAGTTTGGCTCATCTGGTTGGTTGGATTATGCGGCGGGTTGTCTTTGATGCAAGCGGCGTGCTTCGAGCGTCTTTCGTTTGATCCTTTCCCTTTGTTGTGGAATGGCTTTGTCGCGTCCGAAGTAGACGTCTGATGGCGTGACGTTGTTCAGGCTCTCATGGAAACGTTGGTGATTATAGTGATCGACGAAGGCTTCGATTTGAGCCTCGAGATCACCGAGTAAGAAGTAGTTTTCCAGCAGGATGCGGTTCTTCAAGGTTTGGTGCCATCGTTCGATCTTGCCCTGTGTCCGGGGGTGGTATTACGCACCGCGAGAATGCTTCATGCCTTTGCCTTGCAGCCACTTGGCCAAATCGCCTGAGACGTAGCTTGATCCGTTTTCGCTCAACAATCGCGACTTGTGAACCACTTGGACCTGGTCGCAGCCAGACGCCTGAAAAGCCAGCTCTAGAGTGTCGGTCACATCCTCAGCCTTCATGTTTGTACAGAGCTTCCATCCCTATCGGGACATTGCTGCGCAATACCCTGCCGGGCAGTGGAGACGATGTAACGGCTGTAATCGTCCAAGATGGTGCTGAGATAGAACCATCCCCAGCCCAGAACCTTGAGGTACGTAAAGTCGGTCTGCCACAGCTGGTGGATGGCTGTCGTTTTGTCTTTGAACTCGCTGGCGGCCTTAATGACAATGAAGGCAGGACTGGTGATCAGATCGTGCGCCTTCAAGATCCGATATGTCGAAGCCTCCGATACAAAGTAGCTTTCCTTGTCCGTGAATGTCACCGCCAATTCCCGTGACGACAACTCCGTTTCCGTCAACGCGAGTTTAACCACCTTGCGCCGAATCTCATCGGGAATGCGGTTCCAAACATGCTTTGGTTTGGGCGATTGATCCTGTGATCCTGCAACCCAGCCTCCCCACGCTGCAGATAACGATCATACCAACGGTAAAACGTAGTGCGCGGGATGCCGAGCTTGGCCAAAGTCTGGCGCGCTGACCGATGGCCTTCTTCGACCAAACGGATGATCTCCAGCTCTTCGGATGCTGCATACCTCATTCGTGGTCGCCCCCATTGCCCAGCATGCTTTTTTTTAGCAAACGGAGCTCGAGTGTTTGCTCTGCAACGACTTCCTTCAGATCACGGGCTTCACGGCGCAGGTCTTTGACCTCGTCTGTGTTCGCAGCACGTGCCGTATCCCCAGCTAAACGTCGCTTCCCAGCTTCCATGAAGTCCTTGGAACATTTGTAATAGATGCCCTGCGAGATTCCTTCACGGCGGCACAGCTCTGCAATGCTGTCCTCACCGCGCAGCCCGTCCAGCACGATCCGGATCTTTTCTTCAGATGAATAATGCTTGCGGGTAGCCCGTTTGATATCTTTGACGATCTTCTCGCCAAGGCTTTTGCGTGTTCCAGTTGTTTGTCTCATTTTCCACGCCTCAGTGGTTACGATGAGCAACAAACCCTCTCTTAGCAAATAGCCCTATTTGGACCCATAGGCGCTGACGTCAGACAGTCGAGAACCTCCGCCGATGTCCGCTTTGGGCCTTTCGTGTCGGTCGACACGATCGGCAGATTCCGAGCATTCTTTGTATTTGCAGTGTATTTTCTTCACTACGGCAATGCGGGCATTCGCTGCGTTTTGTATTAGCAACCTCAAACTGCAGGGCATGACAGCTCGACATTCATATCCCTGTCATATTGGCCTGCTAGCGCGCCCGTTATGGGAACACAGCAAACTCGCGAACATCTGATAGAGGCCGCGGAGTCGGTGATCCGCCGCGCGTCCCGGCTTGAGGACATATCGGTCAGGCGCATCGTAACGGAAGCGGGCACCAACGTCTCGGCCATCTCCTATCATTTTACGTCACTTGAAGGTCTTACGGTGGCGACTGCCTCGAAGGTGTATCGCCGGTTGAACCTCGCGCGGCTAACCGAACTGCAGGCTGCAGTCTCTGCCGCGCAGCCGCGCCCGGTTCCGATCAAGCGGATTATCCGGGCACTCATAGGCACGTCGGTTCGATGGAGCGTCAATCCCGAGAGCCCCTATGCCATTTTTCGCTACCTACGCCATGTGACGAGCATGTCTGACCACACCGAAATCCTGAAAGAGATAGTCAATGACGTCGATCACCACACCACCTTCGTTCATTATCTCTCGCAATCGGCACCATGGTTCACCGAAAGTGAAATCCGCTGGCGGCTGACCGCAGCACTTGGCGTCCGGTCCCAGTTCACGCGGCAGTCGCACCGGGCAGAGGTCCTTACGGGTGAAAGCATGACGGGCGACCCGGAGGCGTTGATCGACAGTCTTTGCGAGATCATCTCGGCCATGTTCCAGCGGCCTGTCGCGGAACACGCGCCGACCCCGCAGCAGAATCCGCGCGTTTCGAACAACGTTTGAGGTCCGTCATAGGGCAGTGACCGAATCGAACTAGACCGCGTTTCGAACCACAAGAGGAAGCGCGCCCATGGCAGACATCCAGATCACCGGCCTGGCAAAGGCCTTCGGAGGCAATCCGATCCTGACGGATCTGGACCTGTCGATCCGTTCCCAGGAGTTTCTAGTGGTACTGGGTGCCTCGGGCTGCGGCAAGTCCACGCTACTGCGCCTTATCGCGGGCTTGGAGGAACCGGACGCGGGCAGCATCCGCATTGATGGCGCGCCAGTAGAGCATTTGCAGCCCGGCAAGCGCGGCTGTGCGATGGTTTTCCAGAACTACGCGCTTTACCCGCATATGAGCGTGGCGGCGAACATGGGCTACGGGCTGAAGGTCGCCGGTATGGCGCGCGCTCAGCGCACAGCGCGCGTGTCCGAAGTTGCCCGTATGCTGGAACTTGATCACCTACTGGACCGCAAGCCCAGCCAGCTTTCTGGCGGGCAGCGCCAGAGGGTTGCCATGGGCCGCGCGATGACGCGCGAACCCAAGGTATTCCTGTTCGACGAGCCGCTATCGAATCTCGACGCCAAGCTCCGCACGGCCATGCGTGCGGAAATTCGTCGTCTGCACCGTCAGCTTGGCACAACGTCCGTTTTTGTCACCCATGACCAGGTCGAGGCCATGAGCATGGCAGATCGTATGGTGCTGATGAATGCCGGACAGATCGAGCAGATCGGCACGCCGCAAGAGTTGTTCCACCGCCCCCAAAGCGCCTTTGTCGCGGGGTTTCTGGGCAGCCCGGCCATGAACCTGTTTGAGGTGGCCGTGGGCCCTGAGGGCCGTGTGTTGACGGCATCGGGCTGGGAACCGGCGCCGGGTCTTGTCGTTAATCGCCCTCTGGGCACGGCGCTGACGATGGGACTGCGCCCCGGTGCCTTGCATCCTGATGGCAGGGAACGGCGTTTCACCCCGGACCTTTGCGAGGACATGGGCACTGAATTGCACCTGCACGCGCGCAGTGCTGGCGCACCGCAGGAGGTCATTCTAGTCCTGCCCGCCGATCGCCCGTTGCCCCGTGGCCCCTTCGGTCTGAGCGCGGCACCCGAAGACGCACACCTTTTCGACATCAAATCGGGGCGGCGTGTCGCCGCCCGTTCCACAACCAAAAAAATGGAAATGGCCCATGGCTGACCCAACATTCGTTCACCTGACAGACCTGCATTTTGGCGAACCCGACGATCCGCATTTGCATTCGGACACCGAGGCGACGATGGACCAGATCCTCTCCAACATCGCCAAGATCGAGCCGCGTCCCGATTTTGCCATCGCGTCTGGCGACCTGACCAACGCCGGGGATCCGCAGAGCTATCGCAAGCTCACCCGTGCGCTCGACGGGATCGGGATGCCCGTGGTCTATGCCATTGGCAACCACGACACCCGGGCGGGTTTCCGCGAAGGGATGCTGGGCGAAGCACCTGGCAGCGATATGCCCTACGACCATGATCAGGTATTGGCCGGCATTCATGTGATCACCCTTGACAGCACCGTCCCCGGTGCCATCGGCGGCGCGATTGAGCCCGCGCAATTCGACTGGCTGAAAACCCGCCTCGCGGATCACGCGGATTTGCCAAAGCTGCTGGTCATTCATCATCCCCCCATGCTGGGCGAGACGCAGGATCCTGATTTCTGGCGCGGCATCCGTTTCGAGGACAGCCTACGCCTGGCTGAAATCCTCAAGGGCCGCGACGACATCAAGGGCATTCTCTGTGGTCATATCCACCACGACCGGTTCAGCGTCTGGCACGGCATCCCGGTTATCGTCGGTCTGGGCCAGCATGCGGCCACCGACATTTTGGTCACCGACCGGCTGCGCATGGTCCAAGGCGCGGGCTTTGGCATCGGCCGCCTGCGCCCATCCGGGCTGACCATGGCGCTGGTACCGCTGCCCTCGGACCGCGCCGAGCTGAATTCCTATCCGCTCTCAATGTTGCGCGCGCACGTAGAACAAGTCGAAGCAGCGGCGCATGCCGCGCCGGAGCACGCCGATTGATCGGCTTTCATACCCATTCGAAAACACGACAACCCTCCCCCGAAAGGATCTGAAGATGCTACGCAGAACGTTGATGTCCACTGGTGCCGCGGCGCTGGTTTTTGCCGGCCTCGGCCTGCCCTCCTCCGCCCAGATGGCGGAGGAGATCACAGAGCCGGTGACGGTCACCTTTTATTCCTACAACCTTGCCACGGCAGGTCAGCGCAACGACGCGACCATGGAAATGCTGAACAAGTTCATGGAAGATAACCCACTGATCACGGTTGAGCCCATCGGCGCGCCGTCCAACGAGATCCTCTCGCGCGTACAGGCCGATATCGTTGCGGGTCAGCAGCCAGATGTGGCCCAGCTCGTGTTCCGTGACCTGATCTACGCCGCGCACGATCTGGGGGCCGAAGCGCTGGAAGACCTTGCAAAGGACGAATTAGCCCAGCACTCCGAAGGAATGGTAGAGAACGGTCTGGAACTGGGCCGCGTCGACGGCAAGACCTATGGACTGGCCTACACATTCTCCACGCCGGTGATGTTCATCAACAAGGACATCTTTCGCGAAGCCGGACTTGACCCCCAAACCCCGCCCCGCACGTGGGAAGAGGTGAAAGCCGCCGGCATAGCGATCCAGAAGAATACCAACTACCACGGCTTCTTCCCAGGCGCCTTTGGCCCGATTGACGGCACTTTCGTCTATCAGTCCATCGTGATGTCCAACGGCGGTCGTGTGCGCGAAGGCAACAAGCTGACCTTCGCCGACGACGGAGCGGCAGATGCCGTCGCCATGCTACGCGACCTGCGCGACAGCGGGGCCTACGCCGACATCGACGTGGCCGCCCACATGGATACCTTCTCCGCTGGCAAGCTGGGCATGTTCCTTTTCACTTCCGCGGTGCAGAATAGCTTTTCCAATGCAGCCGAAGGCAACTTCGAAATGGACGTCGTAGCGATGCCGTCCTTCGGCGACAAACCGACAGCCCCGACCAATTCAGGCTCTGCACTTTATGTTCTATCTAAGGACCCGGTGCAGCAACGCGCCGCGTGGGAACTGATGAAGTTCCTTACCTCCAAATATGCCTATACGCAGATCACCTCTAAGATCGGGTATCTGCCGCTCCGCCTCGATATTGTGAATGACCCCAAGTACCTCAAGGATTGGGTAGAGGCGAACCCCCTCATCCGCCCGAACCTCGAACAGCTTGAGCGTCTGACCGCGAATGTCGCCTTCGCCGGCCCGAATTACCGCCAGGTCGAAAACATGATGAAAGACGCGGCGACTGCTGCCGTGTTGGGCGATGACGATCCGTACGAGGTACTGAGCGCCGCGCAGGACGAAGCGCAAAAGCTAATGCCCTCAGACGACTGATCGCCCACCTAAACGCACGCGCGCGGCCCCTTTACAAGGGGCTGCGCTCCCCCAGTCAAAGGTGTACCACATGACCGACGCGCCCCTTCAGGCCACACTCTCTCCGCTGGGATTGCAGCGCAGGGCCCGCCACTTTGCGAACTTGCGGCTTCCCATCGCGCCCTGGCTTTATCTAGCGCCGACGCTTTGCATTCTCTTTGTCTGGATTTACTGGCCCCTCTTAAGGTCCATTGAGCTTTCCTTCACCGAGTGGAACATGCTGCCCACGGCCACCCCGCGGCCGGTGGGCCTTCAGAACTACCGCAACCTGCTTGAGTTGCCCGAACTGCAACAGGCGGCAATGAACACCGTCTGGTACGTAGTTGGGCTGTTGCCACTGTCGGTGGTGATCCCGCTTTTCGTGGCAATACTGACGCAGAACCTACGCGGGCCGATGCGCAACCTCTACCGCTCGCTCATCTTCGTGCCGATGATCGTGCCGCCCATCGTTGCCGCCGTGCTCTGGCGCTGGTTGCTAAACCGCGACTACGGTCTGGTCAATCTGGGGCTCTCTACCCTTGGCATCGATCCTGTCAGTTTTTTCGCCGATCCCGATCTCGCGCTTTGGACGATGGTCTGGATCACGGGCTGGAAGCTGATGGGGTTCTCGACACTGTTGTTCTCGGCGGCCAACAGTACCATTGATCCCGGCTACCTTGAGGCCGCGCGCATGGACGGCGCAACCGAATGGCAAATCACGCGGGACATCCGGCTGCCGCTTCTGTCGCCGATGATCCTGCTTCTGATCATGATGACTGTGCTTTTCGGCGCGCAGTGGAGCTTTGTCTATATCAACGCGATCACGGACGGCGGACCGCTGGGATCTACCTCCAACATCTTCTTCCTGATGTGGAAATACGGATTTCAGACCTTCTCTGCGGGATGGAGCGCGACTGCAGGTGTGATGACCTTCATCACCTTCGGCGTGCTGGCCCTCGTATTTCAGGCCCTGTCTAGAAAGGTGACTTTCCATGACGATTAGGTTCTCGCCGAAAGGCATTCTCACGCATGGCACGATGATACTGCTGTCTCTAACGGCGGTTGTGCCGATCTGCTGGATGGTTGTCACGTCGCTGCGCCCTGCCACAGGTATCTTCGAAGCGACGCTCTGGCCCTCGGAAGTGACATTCGACAACTACGTTTATGTTTTCGACGCGATCCCGATGCTTCGGATGTTGTGGAATACCTTTGTCATGGCCAGCGCCACCGCGATCGCACAAGTGCTGACGGGGCTGACTGCCGCCTACGCGCTGACACGCTGGCGCTTTCGGGGCGGCAAGGCCGTGCAGGCGCTGATCGCGTTGTCCTGGTTGGTGCCTTTCCAGGTCACCATGATACCCAACTATGTGCTGTCCACGAAGCTTGGGCTGCTCAACACCATAACAGGCCTCGTCCTGCCCAACGCCGCCGCCGCTTTTGCGGTTCTGCTGCTGGTCAACGCCATGCGGTCTTTCCCCCGGCAGGTGATCGAGGCGGCGCGTATGGATGATGCTGGGCACTGGCGCATCTTGTGGCAGATCATCGTCCCCAACTTGCGCGCTCCCCTCGCCTCTCTCGGTGTGCTCGCCTTCATCTCGGCGTGGAACGAATACTTCTGGCCACTCTTGTTGATCCGGCGGATGGACGATGCGGTTGTCCAGATCGGCCTTCAGATGTTTATGTCGCAAGAAGGCAACCAGTGGGGGCCGTTGATGGCCGCCGCTACGCTAGCCTCCCTACCGGTTTTGGCCATTTATCTTGTTCTGCACCGTCAGATCATCGAGAGCTTCATGAAATCAGGTATCAAATGACACAAAACAACGGGCTAACGCCTGTAGGCATGCATAATTTCCGCGACCTCGGGGGCATCCAGCTCAAGGACGGGCAACAGGTGCGCCGGGGTGCAATCTTTCGCTCCTGCGCACTGCGTGACACCGCCATCCCCCATATAGCAGGCCATGCCGGACCAGCCCGCGTGATCGACCTGCGCTCCGAGGCTGAGATCGCTGCCGATCCCGGGGCACTTGCCACCTGCAAAGACCGGGTATGCATCCCGATTTTCGCACGTCTCGACCCGGTGTCGGCTTTGCTGGCAGCGGATCCTGACGCGAGGCTGTCGCAACGCTATATCATGGCGCTCGACACCGTGCCCGAAGGCTTTGCCGCAGTCATGACCGCCATCGCGCGGGCACCTGCAGGTCCCGTCGTATTTCACTGCACTGCTGGAAAGGACCGAACCGGCCTAGTTGCAGCACTGCTCCTGTCGTTACTGGGGGCCAGCCCAGACAGCATCGCGCGCGACTACGCCGAAACCGCAAATTTTGCGCCCGGCTTGCTGCGCAGTCTCGAACGCGATGCCCGCGACCGCGGCGGAGATCCCGCCCTCATTCGCCGTATCCTGACGTCAAATGCCGAAGACATGCTGTCTGTCATTGATCACATCGAAGCCCGGCACGGCGGCGCAACCACTTACGTAACCACAGCGGGGTTGTCCGCCGCAGATAGGAAACAGCTTGAACGCAGATTGGTTGTGAGCAAAGAGAGCAGCCCTGCCCCCCCCCCCGGCCCCGATGTTGAAGTTCTTCTCGGTTGATCTGAGCTTGATGCTGCCAATGATTTCCAAAAAATGACAGCGGCAAGCTGAGCGACGTGCTGCATTGGTCAGCGCTTCACCTCAATCGAAGCCCTCAACAGGCAAAGGCCACAGTTCGTTCTGTCCATCGGGCTGGCGGACAGTCGTAGTACTCCGCGCAGATTCAGTCCAAGTAACAGAGTATTGGCGGCACACGCAATCTACGCAAACCGGAGTTCTGTGCCCCACCGCAGTATCGAACGATCCAAGCTCGAAGCCGACTTCGGATGCGTTGCAGCATCATATGATACGCTGCCTCGGTCAACGTCGTGTTGTCGATGTGGGAGGGATTGGCAGATCGGAGGATCAGTTGTTAAATGTCACTGAGAACTCACCCATGTGAACACATTGCCCTGACGGTTTTGTTCAAGGGCCCGAGGTGATCATCGCGGATGAGGCGGTGTCGGCACCGGATGTCTCGACGACAGCGCGGGTCACGCAGCTGATGTAGGACATCCAGGATCAGCTTGGCATTGCCTTTCTGTTCGTCTCGCATGATATCGCCGTCGTAGAACGCGTCAGCCACCGCATCGCGGTCATGTATCAGGGAGAAATTGTTGAAATGGGCGAGACCCAGCAGGTGCTGCGATACCCCTGCCACCCGCATACAAAAAAACTTCTCTCCGCGGCCCCAAGCCCACTTCCACGCAAACCCGACGGCGCATATCTGCAGGTTTCGCAAAGCGGTGTTCTAGTGAATTAAGCTGTCTGGAAAACGTAAGGTGCTCTAACTTAAAATCCATGCCGCCGTCGGTGTCCTCATGCCTCTCGGAAACGGGTCCATTGTGTACCATCAGCAGACAACCCAACTCTGGGCACGATGACACGGACACGTGGGTGGGCATCTTGGTCGAATTCTCGAACAGCCATCGGTAGAAGGCGGGCTCGTAATGATATGCAATGTCTGCAATCCGCGCCGGAAGCGTGAAGCCATTATGTGCTGTTTGACCTAAGCGACGGCCAAAGTTGCCGACGTCCCGACGCGCATACCCAAACCTTGGCCTTGCACTATTAGCAGGACAAGGCCAGTTCTTCACCATCTGATGATCTTTGCGAAATTGGGTCAATTCTATCGGCACGCCGTACGGCACATTCAACCCAATTTACATCCACCCAAGCGTACGCGGCAACCAAAGGCTCAAGCCGGGGATCAAGACCAACACGATCAAGCGTAGCAAATCTCCTATGACAAACGGCACAACGCCCTTGAATATCTGGCGCATGGTCAGGTTATCGGCCATCGCGTGTATGACAAAGACGTTGATCCCGATCGGAGGAGTGATCATTCCCAGTTCAATCACCACGATATTGACGACACCCCACCATATGGGATCGTACCCCATGTTGATAATCAACGGATACACAAATGGAAGCGTCAGAACCATTGCAGCGATCGTGTCGAAAATTGCCCCCATAAGGATATAAAACAGCAGCAGACAGAAGATCACGACAAGAGAAGGCAACCCCAATCCTTCGATCCATGACACTGCTGCCGCAGGCAGGCCGCTCAGTGTTGCAAAGTAGGAAAAGATCGACGCCCCGATAATAATAACAAAGATCAGTCCCGTATTTGATGCAGTATCTCCGAGACAGCCCAGAAACGTCCGCACATTCAGGCGCTTCCGGAACAGGGCAAGGCAAAGTGCAATCGTAGCCCCGACGGATGCTGCCTCGGTTACTGTAAAGATACCGCTATAGATGCCACCGGAGACTGCAAAGGCGAGCAACATCACAGCCCAATTCTGCTTCGTTACCATCCAGCGCTCGGACCAATTAGAACGCTGCCCCGCAGGTGCTGCGTCAGGATTGATTTTCACGGCCACGGCCACTGCGCCGAAATAGAATACGACCGCTAAAAGTCCTGGAATTATCGCTGCGAGAAACAAAGTGATAATAGAGTTCTCGGTCAGGATCGCATAGAGGATCATCACTACACTTGGGGGAACGATCATGCCAAGTGTGCCACCTGATGCGATAGCCCCCGCAGCCAACCCGGGCGAATACCCACGTGCCAGCATTTGTGGCAAAGCGATCCGGACCATTGTCGCAGCAGTCGCAACTGATGAGCCGCAGATCGCACCAAAACCGGCGCATGCGCCTATGGTCGCGAAAATCAAACCGCCCTTGCGGTGTCCCAGAAAGCTGTAGGCAAGACGATAGAGTTCACTGGACAACCCGCCCGCATGGGCAAGGTTTCCCATTAAAAGAAACATCGCGACCACCGCGAGCCCTTCTGAGGCCAAAGCAGACGAAGGTTCCGTCCCCAACAAAGACAGCGCAGGGCCGAACCCGATGATAAAGCCTGTACCAACGACACCAACCACACCCATGGCGATCCCAATTGGCACCTGTAACAAGATCAAGGCAAACATTGCTAAAAGGCCAAGTGAGCCGACAAGAAATGGATCAGTCATTGGGTAATCCTAAATGGCTTCCGCACTTTCGCGGGAATTGAGTGTCGAATGTGCAGGCTTGATGCCCTTGAACGCAGCTTTGGTCCAAATTGCGGTGACGTAGATTTGTACCGGCACACAGAAGGACATGATGATCGTTGCAACCCACCACCAAGGAGCAAGCAGCATTTCGACCGTACGTGTGGTGCGCGCGGCGGCAGTATAATTCTCCCCGAGGACGATAAACTGCCAGACAAGAAGCCCGAAAAACACAAGTGTCACAAACGCGGCCAGTGCTTCGAACCACATTGACACCCGCGGCCCGACCACCTTTTCCAATACACGGATAGTCACGTTGCTTTGACGCAGCAGACCGGCGGGAAAACAGCTTGCAATGACGATCGGATACACCAACTCACCGTAGTCATTGAAACCAGACACACGAGGCAAGCCAAGATAACGCGCGCTACCGTCGTAGAAGGTGAGGATGGCCACAATGACAAGCCCGCAAAACCCGGCCACAGCGATCGACTGGGTAAGTTTGTCGAGCTTACGGGCAAGCGCGATGCTGCCCGTATACTCCACCTTTTCGCTGGCCGCCTGCATTAGTTGCCAGCCCGGATTTCAGCAAGGATGTCCACAGCTGCATCATAGACCACGCTACCGTTAGGGGTGCGCTCAATCCACCAATCGTGAACCGCTTTGGATCGCTCCTCGTACGCCTTAAGGTCACTTTCCGAAATTTCGGTTCTGTTCAGCGCCCCCTCAGCCGTTACCTTTTCAATGATAGCTGCGCCGGCATCGGTATAAGCGCCGGCACCCATGTTCGCGAAAGCCTCGCCACCATGGGCAGACATTGCTGCCTGGGTCTGCGCAGGAAGAGAATTCCATTTGCCTTCGTTCATGAGAAACAGAAACGGAATTGCGCCTGTTGGCACCTCAAAGGACTGCTCGACCAGTGGAAAGGACTTGAATGTCGCCATACCGGTCCAGCCTTGAATGACACCCTCGACAGTACCCCGGCTGAGGGCTTCGTTATACTCCGATGATGACAACGTCTGGGGGGCTGCGCCAAATTCCTCAAGCCAACGGGCTTGGATCGGTCCTGCCGAACGGATCTTCAGGTCCTTCAGCCCGTCCAGCGTTTCGATCTGCTTTTTCATGAACAGCGTGTTGGGCTCTGTCGAGAAAAAGCCGACAACATGCACGCCGTCAAAGCCCGTCAACAAACCGGCTTCATAGAGTTTCCATCCGGTTGTCGATGCTTCGTGGGCGTTTCGGAACAGGAATGGCAATTCGAAAAGGCCCATTTCCGGAAACTGGCCAGCTGTATAGCTAGGCAAGATCCAGGCCGCATCTGCGACACCGTTTTGAACAAGCTCAAACTGTTTAAACGGGCTTTTTCCCAATGTGCCGCCCCAGAACCCGCGCATCGCGATCTGATCACCAAGATCGGCCGCAACGGCGTCCATCCACGGTTCGATTACTTTGGATACGCCGGTCGCTTTTTCAGAGGTAAAGCTGGCCACCTTGATCGTATCCTGCGCCATCGCCGACATCGTCAAAAGACCTAGAGCTGCGACACTGGTTGCGAGATTTTTTATCAGTTTCATTCTTATTTTCCCTGTTGTTGAAGTTTCGTTTCAATCTAATCCGCCAAGTTTTCTAAGAACCGGCGCGGTCTTTGGAATGGTGACGGTCTTCTCTTCGGTGTAGAATGCTTCGCATGACGCGCCGCCTTCGCGCCCGACGCCGGAATCGCCATACCCCCCGAAAGGCGCGCGCAATTCGCGCATCATCGGCGTATTCACCCACAATACCCCTGCTCGCAGGCCCTCAGTCATTTCCATGACCGTGGGCAGGTGGTCCGACCAGACGTAAGCCACCAGCCCGAACTTGGTGTCGTTGGCCATGGCGACAGCTTCTTGAGTGCTGTCAAAGGGCAAGATGGTAGCGAACGGGCCGAATATTTCTTCTTGGGCGACAGTATCCGAATTCGAAGTGGCGCAGACTGCGGTGGGCGAAATGAAATATCCCTCCCCCATATCTTCCCGACGGCTGCCCCCGGTTAACAGTTTGCCACCTTCGTTTTTGGTAATATTGGCAAAGTCCAGAACGCGGTTCATGTGCGGCAGTGACGCCAGCGGGCCAAGCTCGGTCTCATCTGCAGTCGGATCTCCCACTTTCAATTTTGCGGCCCGCTCGACAAAGCGCTCACAAAACTCCGCGTGGATGCTCCGCTCTACCAGAATGCGGGAACCGGCCAAACATTGCTGACCGTTATTCGAAAAAATCCCCAGTAAGGCCCCGTCTAGCGCACGTTCAAAGTCCGCCGTCGCGGTAATGATGTTCGCTGACTTGCCACCCAGTTCCATTGTACAAGGCACAAGGTTCCGACCTGCGGCCGACATGATCGAACGGCCGGTTTCCGTGCCACCCGTGAAGCTGATCAAGTCCACATCAGGGTGTTCTACAAGTGCCGACCCTGTGACCGTGCCGCGGCCATTCACAAGATTAAGTACGCCTTCGGGCAAGACGTCTTGCAACAATTCAACCAATCTCATCAATGCGAGCGGTGTCTGCTCGGACGGTTTCAACACACAGGTGTTGCCGAAGGCCAAAGCCGACGCAATTTTCATAGACGCCAGCGCAACCGGCGCATTCCACGGCGCAATCAGTGCCGCGACACCGACCGGATCACGGGTAACGGTCGTCATATACCCTTCGGTTTGATCGAACCGCTGACCGCTGCTTTGGCTGATGTATTCGGCAAAGAACCCGAAATTATGGGCGGCGCGCGCCATATGGCGCTGGCGCAACTCACGCAGCAACAATCCTGTTGCAACGCACTCAAGTCGCGCCAGTTCGTCTGCGTGATCAAGGATTGTCTGCTGGCAGCGTCGCAGAACGTCGACCCGTTTCGCCACAGACAACCGCGACCAAGGTCCGGTATCGAAGGCTTGGCGCGCCATTTTTACCGCGGCATCAACCGATGCTGCATCATCTTCCACAAGCGACGAAACTTGTTGGCCGGTTGCAGGATAAAATACGGGCATTTCGATACCGCCGCCCAAAGAGCGTTTTCCGCCAACAAATCCGTGCGCTACAGAGGGGGGGGCAATAGGTAAGTGGAAAGTCACGATTTGATCCTCATGTCATGAAAGCTCCGCCATTCACATGAAGTGTCTGGCCGTTTACATAGGCGGCATCCTGCGACAACAGGAACAAGATGGGTCCAACGATATCAGCGGGTGTTGCAATACGGCCCATCGGGTTCGACGCCCCGTAGGCTTTCGTATCAAAACGAGGCAATTCAACCGGGGTGCCGCGGTGCGATCCACCGTACAAAAACTCCGTATCCACCGCCGAAGGTGCCACGCAATTGACCCGAATTCGCGGGGCCAGCTCCAGCGCGAGCTGTCGGGTCAATGCAGAGATGCCAGCCTTGGCCACAGCGTATGGGCCGTAACCGGCCCGCGCGAAATGCCCTAGACCGGAACCAACATTCACAAATGACCCGCCGTCTTTGAGACGGGGAGCCATCACAACGGCGGCGCGATGTGCGGTTGTTAAATTGCCGTCGATCAGGTGATGCCAGTCGTCGGCTGGCGCATCAACGACTGGTTGGGACTTGCCCATAAAGCCCGCCAAATTCACGAAACCGTCGGTGGGCTCACCATCAAGGGCATGCTCCAACGCACCATTGCCGGACGCATCAAAGCCGGTCACATGCACCCCTTCAGGCGCATGCCATTTTGTTAATGTTGAAAACAGATCGACAACCTCAACCCGCCAGCCTCGCGTTACGGCGGTTCCCACCAAGGCACGGCCGATGCCACCTGCCCCGCCAAGAATAGTAAGGGTCCGCGTCACGTGATCGCCTCGGCGCGCTTCAGACCGGTAAACATCGAAGATCGCATTAGGAAAGCTCGGGCGGCATCTCGATCCGCGACGGTTTGCTGCAACTCTCGCAAATAGGCTTTACGCTCTGCCGGATCCTTGACGGCCATCCGTTTGCGGTTCGCATCGGCCTGTGCAAGGATCTCTTCGGCTGCGATCGGACGGCGTTGACGTGTATAAAGATCAAGCAAATCATCCGGCGCACCATCCAGAACCGCGACCAATTTTTCGGACAGATTGAACGCGTCGTGAATGCCGCCATTCATCCCCATACCGCCTTTGGGGCTATTAAGGTGAGCCGCATCACCGGCAAGCAGCAAACGCCCTTTTCGATAATCGGACACGATGCGACGATGCACGCGATAAATCCGCTTTTCTTCTACCTCAATCTCTGGTGCATCAGGAATAATTGCGCGGGTCTTGGCGATAATGGACCTGTCGGTCAATGCATCTTCGGGAGTTTCATCTGCGCCGGGGTGCAGCGAGATGCGCCACAAATCAGGCAAGCGCAAAAGGGAATAGGTACCCTCATTATGCCAGACGTAGTTCACCCCAGACAAACCAGAAAGGTAATTTTCAAACGGCAACTTTGTCGTCGCCAACACGGTACTCTCAGGATAGGTTTGCCCTTCTAACGACACACCCATTGCGTTGCGCACCAAACTGCGCGCACCATCGCAACCGATGACGTAATCAGCTGAAATCCGTTCGCCACCGACCTCAACCCAAGCAGATCCATTGGCATCCTGACCAACAGCAGAAACCGGCGTGGAAAATGAAACGGTTCCGGAAGGCAGGCGGCGCAACAACGCCTCCGACAAGCGGGCCTGACGGCATTGAAGCCGATACGGGTGATCCGTTTCATCCGCCAGGACATTCAGGTCGAACTCAACAAGATCACCATCTTCATGTTGGCGAATTTGCCAAGTTGGCGTGATCCGCCCCTGTGCAACAAGCTCTGCAGTGATGCCGGATTCTTTAAACATATCAAGGGTCGGCGGATGGAACGTAGAGGCGCGCAGTTGGTCGGAAATTGCGTCGTCCGCTTCGAATACGTGAACGCTTACTCCCAAGCCGATCAAGCGCCACGCCATCGTTAGACCAACCGGTCCGGCCCCTATTATCACTACGGAATTCGTCATACCACTATGCATGTAACTTGTCGCAATCTTATTGACATAAGGATATACTATTATATCTTTTAAGCGCATGTCAAGAAAGAGTATTGAGGGGAAAATGAAGAAATTTACTTTGAGGCCCGCACGAACTGCGCTGCTGATTGTCGACTTGCAGAACGATTTTCTGCATCCCGAAGGTGCCTATGCGCGCGGCGGTCAAAAGGACGCCGCTATCGCAGCACTTCCAGAGCGGATCGCCCCCTTGGCGGACGCTCTGAGACGCAAAGGCGGCTGGGTTGTTTCGACCCAATTTACGCTTGTACCAGGGCGAGGCGGGGAGCCACTGATTTCACCCCACCTCAAAGAACTACGCCCCTTCCTGCGCAAAGGCGACTTCCAACCCGGTGCGTGGGGACATCAATTGGTAGATGAATTGCAGCCTGCTGATTTAACCATCGAAAAGGTCGCTTATTCGGCATTTTACATGACGCGTATGGAATGGGCCCTTCGAAAGGTCGGTATCGAATCTTTGATCGTGGGCGGCATCGTCACGAATGGCGGTGTGGCGTCGACCGTGCGCGATGCACATGTGCGTGATTTGAACACCTGCGTGTTAAGTGACGGATGCGCGGCCTTTAGTGCCCAAACCCACAATTCCGCGATCGCGGACCTTGGTACAGTATCACCCGTGATGACCTGCGCGCAGGCACTCCAAAGCATCCAAGAGGCAGATGAAACATGAGCCAGTCAGATTACGGTGCCGGCGGCATCATCGGGATGTTGACACCCCAAGCCAATACAACTGTTGAGCCGGAGTTCTGGGCCTTAATGCCTGCCGATTGGTCGATGCTTAACGCACGATTGACGAGCGATAAGTCCACGATTGAAGAGCGCCTTGTTGATTACACCACGCGCTTTGTCCACACCGCTGAAGACTTTGCCAACGCGCCAGTTGATGTCATTGGCATCGGATGCACCGGTGCCTCCTACCTGATTGGGCGTGACAAAGAACAAGAGCTGATGGCCGAGATTTCGGAACGTCACAACAAGCGCTGTTATACAGCGGCCGCTGCGACAATCCTTGCCTTGAATGCCGTATCGGCCAAGAAGATTGCATTACTGTCCCCCTACCCCGACAGCTTGAATGAAAAATGCGTCCCCTACTGGGAAAGCTTCGGGTTCGAGGTGGTTAAGGTCACCGGACCAAAACTGGTGGAAAGCAAATTCCACCCTATCTATGCGATGACCGGTGCGGCAACACTCGCCTCAATGGACGCGCTTAAGGATACGGATTGCGACGCGATTGTCATGCTTGGGACGGGCATGCCAACCCTGTTGCCGTTGATCGCACGCGCCGGATGGAGCGGACCTGTTCCGATTTCCTGCAACCTTGCGCTCGCATGGGCCTGTGTTGAACCGCAGCGAGGTCGCCAATTGGATGCATCAACCTTGGCCGAATGGGTTTCTGCGGAGGAATGGGGTCCGCGATTCAAAGCGCTTTTCCCGGCGGCCGCAGACTGACTATGAATACAACCAAGGCCGTCGCGCACGGTCTTGGTTGAAAAAACCATCGATTTCTTTGCGAAAAACAAGGGTTTCGTCAATCGGGGAAACCCCGTTCAGCAACATGCGACGGGGATTATCCGCGATCTCAAACGGGATTTCCCTACCATCAAATCCGATTGTTTTTTGCTCGAGCCGAATGGCAACGTGATGCGCTGCAGGGTCCACTTCTACCCACTGAGCCATCGCACGAACCTGATCGCGCGGTAGCGCGATTGGCAAGATCCCGTTTGCAATGCAATTTGCCTGAAAAATCGATGCAAAGCTTTCGGCGACAACCGCGCGAATACCGAAGTCTTTCAGCGCCCAGACTGCATGCTCGCGTGACGATCCACAACCGGCGTTCGCGCCGAACAACAATATCGTCGCCTTTGTAAAAGGCGCTTGGTTCAGAATGAAGTCGGGGTTCGGGTCGCGCTGCGTATCGAGATATCGCTGATTGGCAAACAACCCATCTGCCAAGCCTTTCTTGGAAACGCGCTTCATCTCTCGCGATGGAATGATCGCGTCCGTGTTGATGTTGTCGTCCATCATCGGGGCCACGATACCGCTGTGGTCGATCCAAGGAGTGTTCATGAGGGGAACTTTCGCAGATCAGCGATTTCGCCACAGATCGCGCTCCAGGCTACGGTTTCCGGACTGGTGATATGCGTGCGCACACCTGGTCCCTGCCGGCCTTCAAAGCTGCGATTGGTTGAGGAAACGACGCGGGACTTGGGAGCAAAGGTTTCTCCTCCCGCATAAAAACACATCGCGCAGCCCGCTTCCTGCCATTCGAACCCAGCCGCCTTGAAAATCAGGTCCAGCCCCTCTGCCTCGGCAGCCAATTTGACCGCCGTTGATCCGGGCACGCAAATGCCCCGCACACCTGCTGCCAGTTTCCGCCCCTTCAGGATATTCGCTGCACGTTGCAAATCGCTTAACCGGCTATTTGTACAGGACCCTATGAAAGCACCGTCAATGGGCATCCCCAACAACGGTGCACCCGCAGTCAGGCCCATATAATCAATCGCTCGAAGAAGGTCAGGCTGGTCAGATTCAGGCGTGGGAAGGTCGGCATCAATAGCGATAGACTGATCCGCACTTGTTCCCCAACTTACGGTTGGACTGATGGAGCTCACATCAATGGTAAGGTCTAAGTCGAATTTTGCGTCCCTATCAGAGGCCAGTGTCTTCCAATGTGCAACTGCCGCATCTTGGTCTGCCGGTCGGGGTGCATTTGCTCGCCCAGCGACATATTCAATTGTCTTCTCGTCAGGCGCAATAATTACGGTAAAGGCACCGAACTCGACCCCCATATTACAAAGGGTAAGACGTTCTTCGATCGACAAGTCAGCGACTGCTGGTCCGGCAAATTCAATAACGTGGTCTTTACCAAAACCGGCCCCGAATTTGGCAATCAAATGCAGGATTATATCCTTAGGACCAATCCATTCCGGACGTTGCCCAGTCAGCGAAAAACGTATCTGGCCATACTGTGGCAACCGCAACGTCCCGGTCGCAAGGGCATGCTCGCATTCAGTTGAGCCGATCCCCCACGCCAACGCGCCTAGTGCCCCAAGCGTGCAAGTATGGCTATCGGGACAAACCATTGTAATGCCAGGTAACGCGATGCCTTGTTCGGGTGCGATAACGTGCACAATTCCTTGCCTGCTGTCATCGACGTCAAATAACCCCAGTCCAAGCGTCTTGGTTGTTCGCCGCATTTCGTCAACGAACACCTGTCCGCCAGGCATGCGGGTGGTAGATGGACGTCCCGGCGCGGTATCAACAATATGGTCGATGGTCGAAAAGACAGCCTCCGGGCGCAGAAGTTCTCGCCCGTCATCAAGCATATTTGACAACGCGATAGATCCGGTTCGCTCGTGCAGCATGATCCGGTCGATCGCGATCAAGTGGGCACCATCCTCAAGCTTTGAAACTACGTGCAAATCCCGGATTTTTTCGAACAAAGTGCGGGGCATCATTATCCTATGACATCGCTTTCACGCATTTCGGCCATCTCTTCTATCGAAAAGCCCAATTGCTCAAGGACTTGTGCCGTGTCTTGTCCCGCCGCTGGCAAATCACGTCGCAGCGCGGCACGTTTGCCGTCCAATGCCATAGGAAGGCGAGGCAGCTGCACCTGCTCACCGGTATCTGGCAAGGTCAGCGTTTCCAGCCCCTCCGCCATGAGGTGCGGGTCGCTCAACAGATCCTGCGGCTTGCGGATGGGGGCGTAGGGCAGTCCTGCGGTCTCCAGTTTTGCCTCCAGCTCGGCAATCGGCTTGCCGCCGAACAATGCTTGCAAACGCGGGATGATATCGCCGCGAAGTTCAACCCGCTCCGAATTGGTGCGGTATCCCTCAGCATCTCGCCAGTCACTCAGGCCAAAGGTATCGCAAAAGGTCTCCCACTGACCATCACTTACGACACCAACGAAAATTTGGCCATCTGCGCAGTCAAACACATCGTAGACAGCCCATGCCGACACCCTTTCGGGCATGGGGGGTGCCGGCGTACCGGTAACGGCATGCTGTGCAATGTGCTGTCCAACCATGAACGCTGTTGTTTCATAGAGCGACGCAGCCACATGCGCCCCTGATCCGGTTTCGGTGCGCCGGAACAACGCAGCAAGTATTCCGATCACCCCGAACATGGCCCCGCTGATATCAATAACCGATGCACCCGCACGCAGCGGGCGACCTGTCGGACCTGTCATATAGGCCAAGCCGCCCATCATCTGGGCTACTTCATCCAGCGCGGTCCGGTCCTGGTAAGGCCCTGAAAGAAAACCTTTGGAAGATTGATAAATCAATTTTGGGTTTAACTTTTCAATGTCGGCGCGCCCAAGGCCGATCTTATCAAGCGCACCGTTACGGAAATTTTCGATCATGACATCAGCGTTAACAAGCAGCTTACGAATAACCGCCTGCCCTTCAGCGCTTTTCAAATCAACGCAGATGCTTTTCTTGTTGCGATTGAACATCGCAAAGTACCCTGCACCGGACCCTTTGAGTTTACGGGTTTTATCCCCGCCAAGCGGTTCGATTTTGATGACTTCGGCACCCAGATCCGCCAAAATCATCCCCGCTGTTGGCCCCATCACCATGTGGGAAAACTCGATAACTGTAATATTTTTTAGTGCGTCCATCACTTCACCGCTTATCATTTTGACGGTAATGATATATAAACATACCAATAAGTCAAATGAAGAATAGTTCCCAGAGATCGGAGACAAAATGATCCTAGTCAGTGAAGTGGGTCCACGCGATGGCGTACAAAGTCTGGATGCAGTACTGCCGTTGGAGTTGAAGAAGCGCTGGATCGCGGCCGAAGCCGCGGCAGGCGTTCGTGAAATTGAGGTCGGTTCCTTTGTAAACTACAAGATGTTGCCACAGATGGCGGATACTGCCGAACTGGTGGCTTTCGCGCGCGGCCTACCGGATCTGAACGTCGCAGTTCTGGTGCCCAATCTGCGCGGCGCACAAGCCGCAATTGCCGCGGGAGCGCATAAAATTTCGATACCTGTCTCGGCAAGCGAAACCCACTCATTGCGGAACGTGAACCGGTCCCACTCTCAGATGCTGGATGAGGTGAGCAGCATCCGAGGAGAAATTGACGCATTGCCCGAAGCTGATCGTCCCTATTTCGAAGCAGGTATCGCAACCGCTTTCGGCTGTACGATCGAAGGTAATGTGCCGGAAAGTACCATCGTTCGCTTGGCTGAGGAACTAATTGCGGCAGGTGCCCAAGAAATTGGGTTATCCGATACAACCGGATATGCCGACCCCGCAATGATCCGGTCTCGCATTAAAGCTGTCCATCGCGCTGTTGGATCCGACCGTCTGACCGGCGTTCATTTACACAATACGCGCGGACTTGGGTTAGCCAACGCCTTGGCGGCGCTGGATTGCGGCATGACTACACTCGATTCGTCTCTTGGTGGTCTTGGCGGTTGCCCCTATGCTCCCGGAGCGAGCGGAAATATTGTGACAGAGGACCTCGTCTTCATGCTAGAGAGAATGGGCTATGATACGGGCGTGGATCTGGAGAAACTCCTGAAAGTACGGGAAACCTTGGAGCGGGACTTGGCAGACGGGCCAATTTTCGGCTTCCTTGCGGAAGCTGGCCTACCATTGGGTTGGGCAAAAACAAAGGGACGAAAATAAATATGGTAGACAGCCGGGCAGAGTTTCAGATTGATGCGTTAGATGCAGACAATCCGACACCGCTTTATTATCAGATCTACCTAATTTACCGTCAGAAAATCCTGACCGGTGCGTTAGAAAACGGTGCCCGGCTGCCTAGCGAAGAAGAGCTGTCCGAAGCATATGGTGTTTCACGGATCACTGCAAAACGCAGCATGAACGAACTTGCGACGCGCGGATTGGTCAGCCGCACGCGCGGGCGCGGAACGATTGTCAGCCATGTGAACACTGCTCCCTCATTGGCCAGCGATTTCTCGGGTTTTGTCGAAGACTTGATCGCGATCGGGACGACGACAACAGTTGATGTTCTGTCCTTCGATTATGTTCAACCGCCTGACCAGATCGCCCAGCAATTGAACCTTGCACCGGGCGCTTTAACCCAACGGGCAGAACGGCGTCGGCTACGCGAAGGTGTACCGTTCTCGCATATGACTACGCATCTTCCCGAAGGCATCGGCCGCACATTTGAACGCAGTGATTTGAGTGCTAAACCGATCCTGCGTTTGATTGAGGAAGCCGGTCACTCCATCGCAGAGGCAACCCAGTCGATCTCCGCAGAACCGGCCCATCCGATTGTCGCTCAAGCGTTAGAGGTTCCAATCGGATCCGCACTTTTGAAAGTCACGCGGGTCGTGCTGAACCAAGAAGCTGTCCCTGTGCAACATATCGAGGTGCTGTATCGCCCGGACATGTACCATCTCGAAATGCACCTGCGCCGTTCTCCAAGCGAACAGGGCCATATGAAATGGTTCTCCCTGTAAGCTTGGATGGTTCACGACCGACCAAACCGATCTAAAGAAAACCGTTGTCAGTATTGCCAGATGTGGTGCGTAAGGTGCTGCGCCCCCCGCGCACATCTCAGCGAAACGCCGGCGCAAGGGGGAAATTCATTGGAGAACTGAATGGTGTCACAAAGACCGGTCAGCGCTGCACTACCATAAGGTCGTTGATGTTAATTAGTTCTGGTAACGACTGGAGTTTTGCAAAGAGTTCGACGGCAAGTATGTCCTCCAAACGCCCGAACCGGCTGCAATCCATAAACTTTGCCTCAAGCTGTTCTGACGTCAAAGGTAAGTCGGTATGGCCTGTTGCACGGCGCACTTTCTCCGTTTGAACTTCTGTACAGTCGTTAAACACAACCGTTGTCATGTCGTATGGTGCTGGAATGGTATAGTCTGGATCATATTCATTCACGGCGTCTACTTCGACTTTTGCAATCAAAGTCCGCAGCAAAGGGTCGGCCAACGTCTCATCCGAAAGAGTAGCCAGCGATACCGTCCCAAATCGAAGCGCTGCAGCACAAGCATAGGCAAGCGAGAACTTCGCCTCTGATGCGCTGTTGGGATCGGGATTATTCATCAGCATTGCATATTTTTCAGAAACCCTTGGCCTGATTGCTTTGATCGCATCCAGGTCAAAATCACCCCGACCGGACAGACCCAAAATACCGTCAATGATCCTCTGTGAGGCGCCAATGGTTGGATATTTTTTGATGTTCAAGCCAGATTTTCCGATATGCCAAAACGTTCCAAACTTTGCCTTGCGTGTCAGATCGGCATTTCGGTCCGGCGAAAGCGCGGCCAACAGCCCTTTTGGCCCTTCGATCGCGGTCGGGCTGGCAGTCATCCCACTCTGCGCGAGGAAGCAGCACCGCATTCCCGCCTCTGCCGCGCGGCCGGCATGATAGGGTTTGGTCATTGAGCCAAAGTTTTCCATAACACCGCCGCCATAAGATGTAGCAAGACCAAGTGCATGGCTGGTTTCGGTTGCACTTAGCCCCAAAAGCGACGCGACCGCAGCAGCCGCCCCCAAAGGACCAAAGGTTGCCGTGGGATGCCAGCCTTTGGAATGGAGATGATCTGGTTCGCGCGCCATTACTTCTGCCCAAACCTCGTATCCCGCAACATAGGCTGTGATCATCGCGGGGCCGTCAGCGCCGACAATCTGCGCCGCGGCCAGAATGGCCGGCACCATGATCGAACTGGGGTGGTTGGCAAAGGCGTAATCGTCATAGTCGAGTGCATGGGCCGCAACAGCATCCAATAGCGCCGAATGTTCGGCCTGATACTCGGACGCGCCCAACAATGCGCGAGTCACCACCGGCCCTCCGGGCGTTGTTGTCTGCGCCAGATATTTTTCTGTGGCGTACGTAACGGATTCTACCCGTCCGGCCAGCAATGCCGCAATCGTATCCGTAAAACCTAAAGTCGCCACGCGCACAGCATCTTGCGGCAGGTCGTCAAAGGTGAGCGTGGAGACAAAGGCGGCAGCATCTGCTTGTAGGGTCATGTTCGGGGTCCAATCGGATCAAGGAGAAGTCGAATGCCATAGGCATCCATCATGTCGATACGCAAAGTATCACCAAGAAAATCAACCGAGAAATCGCGGTCACGAGCCGCGCGCTCGATCTCTTTCAGGTTCATTGCTGTCAGGTGTAAATCAGAGCAAAACGGAACGGCCGGCCATTTCTCCCGCGGCAAATCGCCTGGACCGATACCAATATGGGCATGACCTAAATTTACTGCGTTTCCGCAAGATACGCCGCCAGCCAAAACCATCCGTTTGGACATGGCAGCCGTTGCTTCTTCAGGGCAGAAAATGTGAAAACCCCGCATAATGTCCGCCCCGTTCTTGTGATTGAGAACAGCGTCATCTCTCATGATCTCGGGCGTTAGGTGCTGGGTCCAACACAACAATGCTTCGTCAGCCGGATCATAGTCTGCAACAAAGAAAGAAAAACGCGCAATTCCATCAACACCGGAGCGCACGACCGGACGAGCCCAGTCCATGACGTCGCTCAGTGGCAGGCCGGTTATCGCGCGCGCGCAGTCACGGGCGTCTGTCACTCCAAAGGCGACGATGTGCAGCCCAAAGTGTTTTTCCTGAGCACGCGACATCAGATGCGATCCGCGTGGTCCGGTAATTTCCTGTAACTCGATATATCCTTCGCGCAGCATGATCGAACATTGCTCTGAACCGGCGGGCTCGCCCTCACCGTTCAAATGTGCAGCGCGTGGAGTTAACGTAAAACCCAGAGCCGCAAAATCACCCGCGGCCTTTTCAAGGTTGGGTACCAGCAACCCGACATGATCAAGCGTGACCTCTTGGTCGCGCTGCTGGTTCATGGATGCACCTGACGTGTCAGCCAAACCCATTTGTTTACTGCCAATGATCAGGCGTAGAGAACCCGATTGTTTTTGGATCACTTTCCACAAACGCACGGAATGCGTCTGACTTATAAGCTTCAACCAGCGCTTCGGCCCATTCGGAATTTGCATTGGCGTCACGGCCCACGACAGTGATCTGATATTGAAGGGCAGGTTTTTCCAACGAAAAGCTTTGGGACAACAGGTTTCCCGAAGAGATTACGTGATTACCAAGTGCTGCCGCAACATCGACGTCCGCCATTGCGCGCATGATCTGCGGCGCATCAAGGGGGACAATTTCCAGATTTTTGGGATTGTCGGCAATGTCATTTTCGGTGGCCCGTGTCGGTTCGACCCCCTCCTTGACGGTAATCAAATCAAGCTCCTGCAAAAACGCCAAGGCACGGCCCAGATTTGTCGGATCGTTGGGGACCGCAATCGACATCCCTTCCTCGATTCCCTCGACCGAAGTAACCTTGTTGGAATACAACCCCAGAGGCGCAGAAGGGATATGCAAGTAGGCGACCAAGTCCCCTTTGTATTGCTCGTTGAACTGGTTCATCCAACCATCATTTTGAAAAACATTCGCATCCAGATCGCCGTCAATTAGCGCGGTGTTGGGTTGGATTGCATTCGAAAATTCGATGCTTTCTACCGCAAAACCTTTTTCTTCCAGAATTGGACGGATACCCCGTTCAAACTGGTCCGCATAAGGACCGGGGAAGAACCCCATTCGAATGGTTTTGTCCTGTGCCAGGGCAATTCCTGAACTCAGGACGAGTGTGGCGCTTGCCAGTGCCGCTGCAATAAGTGTCTTCATGACTGAACTCCCTTTTGAAGATGGACCTGTTATCTTTTATCAACGGCGCGGGCGGCCCAAGTACCCAACCATTGCGTTAGTTGAACAAGAATAAACATGACGATGACGCACCAGATCATCACCTCGGTTTCGAAACGGTAATACCCGTACCGGATTGCAAGATCTCCGATGCCCCCAGCGCCGATTGCACCGGCAACGGCTGAATAGGCGATAAAGCTAATCGCGGTCACGGTTAGACTGGACACAAGCGCCGGCATCGCTTCCGGCAACAGGACAAGACGCACAATCTGGCGGTGTGAGGCACCTCCGGCGATTGCGGCGTCGACAACGCCGCGTGGTACTTCGCGCAGGGATTGTTCGACCAGTCGTGCAAAGAATGGAATGGCCGCAACAGAAAGCCCGACAGCCGCGGCCCGCGGCCCGATTGACGTTCCCACCAAAAGCCGTGTGACCGGAATTAGGACCACCAACAAAATAATGAAGGGAAACGAGCGCAGAACATTCACAGCATAACCAAGCGTTTCGTTTAGCCAGCGACGTTCCTTTAGCCCGCCGCGACCCGTGATATACAGCAGCAGACCAAGGGGCCCCCCAACCACGATGGCGACAACCATGGTAATACCAACCATCAACAGGGTTTCCCAAATCGACTTTTTTAACAGTGGGCCATATTCAACAAGAGCATCAATCACAGGCTACACCTCACGCGCTGTCGTCGGGCAAAACGGTGTCGTCCGTCCAACCCTTCGCTGTTTCAAGAAAGAACTGCCCCAAGGGCGTTTCCGGTTTCGGCTCGGCCATATCGACCCATTCTCGGATCTCGCCTTCCTGCATGATTGCGCAGCGATTACAGATGTAACTGGCCACTTTGATGTCATGGGTGACGATCACGATTGTCGTGCCCTTTTCCTCGTTCAACCGCTTCAAAAACCGCAAGATTGACAAGGACGTATGCGGATCAAGTGCACTTGTCGCTTCGTCACACAGTAGAACCTCAGGCTCGTTCACCAGAGCTCGTGCAATCGCGACACGTTGCCTTTGCCCGCCGGATAGTTGGGCAGGGTACGCATGCGCTTTGTCTTCCAACCCCACCACGGCCAACGCTTCTTCTGCACGTGACCGCCGCTCCTTTTTGCCCACACCGGCAACCCGCAGTGCAAAAGCTACATTTTCAAGGGCGGTATTATGGCTCAGCAGATTGAACTGTTGAAAAATCATCCCGATCTTGCGCCGCTGCGCACGCAAAGCGCCAGTTTGCAGATCGGTCAGGTTTGCACCGGCAACCTGAACCTCACCCGTTGTTGGGGTTTCAAGTAAGTTCATCAACCGCAGTAGCGTAGATTTCCCTGCGCCGGAAAACCCGAGCAATCCGACAATCTCTCCTGATGCGATTGTCAAATTAGTGGGTCGCAAGGCGTCAACCGGACCGGCCGAGGTTTGGAACCGCTTTGACGCGCCACGGATCGATATTGCGGTTGGGCTTTGTGTTGAGCCATCCATCATGATGCCGCCCACACGGCTTCAAGATCCGCCATCAGTTCAGATTGGGTAATCACATCGCCATATTTGGTACCCATATCGAACAAGGATAATTCGTGCAGCAAAGCGGAACGGTCACAGACGCATTCCTTGACAACGATCATGCGGAACCCGTGCGCCATGCCATCCACAACCGTTGCCCTGACGCAGCCGGATGTTGACGTGCCACAGACCAACAGGGTGTCGATGCCCTGAGAAGTCAACATTTCGGACAGACCCGTTCCATAGAAGGCAGATGCCGCCTCCTTTTCGATCACAGCGTCCTGATCGAAAGGCGCAACAAGCTCCTCAACTTCGACTTCTTGTTGTCCGGCGGTATTATCTTTCAACCCCGGCAGTTTCTCCAACCAAAGCACCTCGTCATGCCGCTCGGGTTGGTATGACACTACGGTATAGATGGTCGGTATGTCGTGTTGCCGCGTCCGGTCAAGCAACTGTGCAGTGGCGTTTACCGCATCCAACCCCGTGGCCGCGCGTCCGCGGGTATATATGTGTTGAAAGTCGACAATCAGAACAGCGGCCTTCTGTCCCAGACCCAGCTTGATCGAGCGGATCTTCTGGCCCTCGTACATCGCGCGAATTTCTTCCAATGCCGCACTGGTATCGGGAGTAGGATTGTTGGTGGTCATGGTGTTTGTCCTTCCAAACGGATGTCACAAAGAAGTTTGCTTGGCGTTGCAGAATAAGCCTCCTGGAGGGAGCCGAGTGCCATCAAAGCACGTTCGATACCGGCAATTCGGAAAGGTTGGCCCGACAAAAACGGGCGCATATGCCAAAGCATGACGCGGGCGGATTTGCGCCCGTCGATGGCCAGCTGACGCCCCGCCGCTTCGATACGCTCTGCGTAGCTTTCCGGTGTAATGCCGCGTGGCGCAGCAAACGCGAAACCGTCGTCAAGATCCGCCATTTGCGGCAACGCAGTCAGTCGACCGTGTGGAACCGTCATCGCAAAGGGTTGTTCGTCGCTACACCAATCAAGGGTATAGTTGTATCCGGCTTCGGCCAGCAACGCAGGCGTACGACGGGACTCGCCGTACTCGATCCCGTGCCATCCTGTTGGATTGATCTGCAAAGCAAGCAAACGATCTTTGGCTTCAGCGATATAGGCGCGTTCTTGATCTATCGTCATGGCGTCATGGATTGGGCGATTAACACTTAGCCCGTGTGCAACCCATTCGGCACGTCCCTGCGCCACATCCCGCCCAATCTGCGCCACCAAATCCGGCCGACGTTCGGCGGTCAGCACATCCATTGCAGCGCCATACGAAAGTCCCGCTTGTAAGATGGCATGCCTTAGACGCGGCCACCCAGCCCTAAGGCCGTAATCTCGCTGACCAATCCGCGCGATGTTCGGATCGGGGCGCAACCCGACGCCACCTGCCATCCAATTGGGCTGCGGCCAGTCTGGTGGCAACTTATCTTCGTGGGTTTCAAAGCTGATGACAGGACAAATACCCAAGGCCTTACCATTGGCGAACTCCATAGCTGTACGAAAAGGAAGCGGGTCCCAACCGTGATGATCGTGATCAGGGCGCCCCTTTTGCAATTGACCGGAACCGCTCATTGGTTTGCCTCCCATGCGGTACGGGCAGCGGCGGCAATCTCACCGCCCTGAGCGAACCAGACATCTTCACAGTTGCAAATATGATCCAAAATGCGCCGCAACGCGTTAATCGTGTGGGGCTGTCCGATCAGATAGGTATGCAGCGGCAGGCAGTACACTTTGCCACCTTCTTTGCGTAGCCGCTCGAACTGGGCAATGTTACTTTGAACAAGAAATTCTGCATCGAAATGCCCCTCAAGCGCGGGTCCGTCGTTTGTTTCATAGGCATACGGCATCGACATCAGCTGCCCTGCCGGCGTCTTGATCGGAGCCGGCACATCGTCATGCACCCAATCCGCGTGATAGGTAAAACCCGATGCCGCAATCAGATCCATTGTTTGCGCGCTATTGGTGACGCAAGGCCCAAGCAGCCCGCGAATTCTTTGTCCCGTGTGCTTTTGCGCCAGAGACAGCGTAAGATCGATTTCAACCTGCTCCTCCTGCGGTGTTCCGGAGCCAAGGTAGCGGGTGTTGTAAACCCCGTGGCTCATCACCTCCCAATCACGCTCCTTCACCAGTGCCGCGATTTCGGGACAATGTTCGAAAATTGCCAAATTGGTCGATGCCGTGACCCGCACCGGGTATTCGTCCAAGGCTTCCGTCATCCGCCAGACTCCGACGCGGTTGCCATAATCGCGCCAGGACCCTTGCATGATATCAGGGTGTTTGATCCGTGAGAACTGATCCCTAAAATCGTAGCGCTCTGGCAAATATTCATAAAATTCTAGGTTTGGCACAATCCAGACGGCAACCCGTTTTCCATTTGGCCAATCAATCGGCGCGACGGGCTCCGGTGAGATCCGATCTTGCGTGATCCAATCCATCATTTGATCTCCTTATCTTCAGGCTTCAGTGCGACAAGGCTCGCCTTGGCCGCCAGCACATGAGAGCGCATAACACTTTCGGCCCAATCCGGCTGTCCGGCTTCAATCGCATCCACCAGTTCGGCATGATGATTGGCGCTGCGGATCATCGCGCGGTCGGAGTAGCTGCGGTAGGTGCGGGCAACGATGCCAACATCCACGACCGCCCCCATGATGACCTGCAACCGGGGCGAGCGTGTGAGCCCGTAAAGCGTGCGGTGAAACTCCTCGTTGAGGTCGCTCAGCGTTTCGAATTCCGCCTCCTTTCGCGGTGGCGTCAGCGCGGTCATCTGATCAGAAAGACTCCGCAACAGCCCAATTTCATCAGGTCGGGCATTTATTGTCGCTTCGCGCACCGCATAACTCTCGATGCGTGCCCGAATATCAAAAACGAGCATCACCTCATCGAGCGCGAAATTCACAACTCGCGTGCTATAGCCCTCGCCGCGCTCGACAAAGCCCTCAGAAATCAGCCGGCTGATCGCTTCGCGGACAGGCGTGCGACTAATCTCAAGCCGCTTGGCGATTGCTGCCTCTGTCAAACGCTCACCTGCGTCCAGTGCCCCACTCAAGATACCTTTGCGCAAAGAGCGATACGCAACTTCGACGGCGCTTTGACGATCTTGCTTTCCACTCATGTTGCGACCCTTTCTAGGGCAGGAAAACCACCCGCACGTAAAACCAGTCCCGGTGCCTGAATGTTCAGCGCCCCCTCAAGCCATTCGGCAGCTTTGATCGCTCGATCCAGGTCGACCCCTGTTGAAATTCCGGAACGCTCAAGCATGTAAATCAAATCTTCGGTCGCGATATTACCTGTCGCGCGGGGCGCGAACGGGCACCCCCCTACGCCACCAAGGCTCGCTTCAAAAATGCTCACGCCCTGCTCAAGCCCCGCGAATACATTCGCGTATCCTGTATTGCGCGTATTGTGCAAATGCAGGCGCAGAGGCTTGTCTGGCGCGAAAGCCTGAACCGCCTTGATCCGGTCACGAATATCGCGAGGCACAGCAACGCCGATCGTATCGGCCAGCGATAACTCGTCCGGCAAAGCATCTCCAATCTCGCTCAGGACGGCCTCGAGCCGGGCACGCGTCACTTCACCCTCGAAAGGGCAGCCGAAGGCGGCAGCAAATGTCACGCAGCTACGCATCCCCGCAGGCATCGCGCTGTATATCTCTCTCCACAAAGCAACACATGCCGCCGTATCGCGCCCCTGATTGCGCAGGCTGAAGGTATCGGACAATACAATAACAAAGTTTACCTCACTGCACCCCGCCGCACAGGCACGCTCAAAACCCACTTTACTCAACACCAAACCGATAGCGTCAGCACGCAGCTCTGCCGGCAAATCGCGAACCAATTGGTCCGTGCCAGCCATCTGCGGCACCTTGGTCGCGCTCACAAAGCTACCAACCTCGAAGCGACACAAACCGGCTTCCCGCGCACGCTCAATCAGGCGCACGCGCTGAGTGAGCCCAAGAATCTTTGGCTCATTCTGTATACCATCTCGGGCAGAAACTTCGACGATTTCAGCGAATTCAGGCAATTTTCGATAAGTCCTTGCTATATTTGTATGCCAAACTGTATATCAGAAAGTGAAGAACGCAAGATATTATCGACCACCACCGTCGATTTTGCATACAGAACTGGAGAAACAGATGGCAAAACAGGCAGAATCCACAAAATCGCTGCAAGGCCCGTTACAGGACCTTCGGGTGATCGAAATGGGCCAACTTCTTGCGGGACCGTTTTGCGGGCAGATGTTGGCTGATTTCGGCGCTGAGGTTATAAAATGCGAGCAACCCGGTGTCGGCGATCCGATGCGGGTCTGGGGGCGCGAAAAACCACATGGCAAATCGTTATGGTGGCCCGTCGTGGCCCGTAACAAGAAATCAATCACGCTCAATCTACGTACCGAAGAGGGGCAACAAATCGTCCGCGATCTTGTTGCAGGTGCAGATATTTTGATCGAAAACTTTCGCCCCGGTACGATGGAACGCTGGAACCTCGGCTATGAAGAGCTTAGTAAAATCAATCCGCGTCTGGTCATGGTCCGCGTCACCGGATTTGGCCAGACCGGCCCTTATGCTAGCCGGGCCGGGTACGGCGCGATTGGCGAAGCTATGGGCGGAATGCGTTATGTAGTCGGTGATCCGGGATCACCGCCCAGCCGTATGGGCATCTCCATCGGTGACGAATTGGCTGCAATACATGCGGCCCTCGGAACAGTCATGGCGATCCATGCAAGGGAGCGCACGGGCCGTGGCCAAATCGTTGACAGCGCTATTTACGAAGCGGTGTTGAATATGATGGAAAGCCTTGTGACGGAACATCAAGTGGCGGGCTATGTACGCGAACGTACCGGCGCCATTCTTCCCAACGTGGCACCCTCAAATGTCTACGAAACGGCCGAAGGCAAGATGCTGTTGATTGCCGCGAATCAGGATACAGTTTTTAAGCGGCTGGCTGCTGCGATGGGCCAACCGGAATTGGCGAGCGATCCACGCTATGCAACCCATTCCGCACGCGGTACTTCGCAAGCGGAACTTGATGCGAAGATTGAAGAGTGGACCAAGACAATTGCCTTGGTCCCGTTGCAGGCGCTGTTGGAAGACCACGGCGTGCCCTGCGGACTGATTTATACTGCCGCTGACATGATGGAAGACCCCCACTTCAAAGCACGCGAAGCAATCGTGCAGGTGGAGCATCCTGAATTCGGGCCCATTTCAATGCAAAACGTGGCTCCTCGCCTGTCTGACACACCGGGCAGCGTGCGGCATGTCGGGCCTGAACTGGGCGAACACAACGATGAAATTTTTGGCGGCTTGCTTGGTATTGGCCCTTCCGAGCGTACGCAACTGATAGAAAAGGGAGTCATCTGATGACATTGAACACGCAATCACCCCGCCGTGCGGAACCGCTTTTTGACGCTAAGGCTGATGCCGCGCGCGCGTTCGAGGCTGTTAAAAACGGCGGCATCGCCATTCTGCCCCATACAATTGGTTACGCTGCGATGGCGAATAGCTCAGACGCCTTGCAACGCATTTTCAAAACCAAGCGCCGCGCATCCGGTAAGCTCAATGCGATGATTGGCAACTTGGAAATGCACCGTCAGGTGCACCAATGTTCCACCCGCGGCCGCGAAATTGTCGAGGCGATTACGCTTGATTACAATCTGCCACTCGGATGCATCGCGCCTGCTGATATGAGCCACTCTTTGTTGGCTGGGATGGATGCAGATATGCTGGAGCGCAGCAGCAAGAACGGAACGGTTGTCATGTTGATGAACGCCGGCGAATGTCATGCCCATTTGACGAAGCTTAGTCTCGCTGAAAACGTTCCTCTTTTCGGATCCTCCGCCAACGTTTCGCTGGGAGGCACCAAGTTCAAGGTCGAGGACATCGAACCAGAAATCATTGAAATCGCCGATGTGGTAGTTGACCATGGTTTGCAACCCTTTCACCCCTACGCCGCGTCTTCCACCCTAATCAATGTGGAGACTTTAGAACTGCAGCGTAAAGGGTCATGCTATGATGACATTTGCTATATTCTAGATCGCCACTTTGGAGTGCAGCCTGTATAACTTGAGTAGTAGACTGGAGACCGTCAGGACTGTTAGGTTCAGGACTCATAACCAGAATATGACGTCAGACACAAGCCATGGAAACAGTCAAGTTCGCGTCCGACGGGTTCTCAAAAAATGTGACGCAGCTTTCGACAAAGGTCTGAACCAGTTTTCGTTTCGGCCCTGGTGCAAAACCCAGTGAGAGTGTGACGCCGCTGTTGCTGTCCCGGATCGGTAGGCAGCATATGTCTTGTCCTGCGTAAGTCGGCAGGTCCTGTGGTTTCATGTTCAACAGGGAAATCCCGATTTTCGAGGCAACGAGCGACCGCACCATTTCAGTTGAATTAGCGGTCGCCACGATGTGCAGCTCTCCTCCGTTCTGTTCGAGCAGATCCAAGTAATACCCGCGCGCAGCCGGTCGATCCAACAGGATCAGCGGTTCGGCGACGACTTGGGAAACGCTGACCGTCTCCTGCTGGGCAAGCGCATGGTCCGTGGGACACAGGCAATATGTTGGCGCATAAATCAGCGGTTGCATCTCGATTTGCGGATTGGGCAGTTCTTCGACAAACAGGATCACATCGAATTGCCCGTCCACCAAACCGGTCTGGACAGAGTTGTTGTCGCCTTCGGTCAGCGTAAACGTCACGCCGGGATTGGCCTCAAGTATCTGCGCGGCAAGCATCGGTAGAAACGCCGGAGCAATCGGTGCGTTGTATCCAATGCTCAGATTGCCTGAGAGGTTTGATTGAAGATCGGAAATGCTCGTGAGCAATCCTTCGTAGCGTTCCAGCAGATCATCGATACGCCGTCCGACATCTCGGCCTGCGGCGGTCGGAAAGATGCCCTTCGCCCGGGCGCGCGTGACAAGCGCCATACCGAACGCGGCTTCGGCCTGATCCAATGCAGCCGCAATAGCGGATGGTGTGACGTGTGTGGCCTCTGCCGCACCCGTGATGCTGCCATGTTTCAAGGCAGCTTGTACGTAGCGCATGGCGCGCAGGGAAAGTGTCACAATTAAACCTCAGATTTTCTGAGATTATACCAGATATAAAAAGAATTTTCAAAGGATAGTAGGTCTGTCAAGATGATCGCAGCAACAGTTCAAGGAGCGCATCATGAAGTCCAGGACCAAAGTCGTCGTCATCGGTGGCGGCATCGCGGGCTGCTCGACCCTGTATCACCTCACGCAGATGGGATGGTCCGACGTTGTCTTGGTTGAACGGGATGAACTGACGTCCGGCACCACATGGCATTCGGCGGCACAGGTCACGAATTTCGGCATGACGCAGACGATGGTGGGCCTCAAGTCCCACTCCATCGCCCTTTACAAAAAGCTTCGGGACGATCCGGAGTATCCAGTCGGCTATCATCATGGCGATGGCGGCATTCGCCTGGCCAACACCGAAGAGCAGATGCAGGGCTATCGTCATTTCGCGTCGATGGCGCGGGGTATGGGCGTGGAATACGAGGTGATCGACGCCGAAGAATGCGCGCGCCGCCACCCACTGATTTCGACCGACAATCTTCTGGGCGGGCTTTGGGATGGCGAAGATGGCGATATCGACCCTGCCCAGCTGTGCCAGGCGCTTGCGTTTCATGCGCGCAAGGCCGGGGCAGAGGTCTATCGCAACACCCCCGTAACCGGGCTGACCCAGCACAAGGACGATACATGGACCGTACACACGGAGCACGGTGATATCGATTGTGACATCGTGGTCAATGCGGGCGGCTACCGCGTGAACGAGATCGGGGCGATGATGGGCGTTCAGCATCCCGTCGCGTCGATGGAACACCAATATTTCGTAACCGAGGACATTCCCGCCATCGCGGAGGCCGGGCACCGCATGCCTCTCCTGCGCTGTCCGATCTCGGACTATTATTCCCGTCAGGAAAAGGGCGGACTTCTGGTCGGTTTTTATGAACAGGATTGCAAAACCTGGGGGATGGACGGCATCAGCCCGAGCTTTTCTAACGATCTGTGCCCTGATGATCTGGACCGCGTCATGGACGTTCTGGAAGGCGCGTTTGAACGGATGCCTGCCTTGGCCGAGGTCGGGATCAAGCGGATCGTGAACGGCCCGATCACTTACACAATCGACGGTGCGCCCTTGGTCGGGCCAATTCCCGGAAAGCGCAACGCCTATTGTATCATCGGCCTGCGTGCGGGGCTGGGCGAAGGCGGCGGCCACGGCTGGCTTCTGGCGCAGCAGATCGTGGAGGGCGAGGCGTGCTATGACACCTGGGTGATCGACCCGCGGCGGTTCACCGGTCATGCGACGGTCGAGATGACCGCGCACAAGGCAATAGAGGACTATCAGAACGAGTTCCGGTTTCATTTCCCGCACGAACACCGCCCCGCAGGGCGCAATGCCAAAACAACGCCCCTGACGCCTGTTCTGGCCGCAGAAGGCGCGGAATTCACGGTGGTGAACGGATGGGAGCGCGTGGATTACATCAAGCCATCGCCGGATTTTCACCCCTCGTTGAGCTTCAATTTCGACGAGGCGTTCGACGTCATTGCCGCCGAGGTTGCCAATGTTGCAACGCATGTAGGCTTGGCAGAAGTGAATGGTTTCAACCGTATCGAAATCACCGGTAAGGATCGTCACGCTTTCCTTGACCGCATGATCTGCGGGACCGTCACCAAACGCGATGGCCGCGTCGGTCTGGGGTATCTCCTGAACGAACAAGGCTGCGTCAAGGCAGAGGCGACCGTGGCCAATCTGCCTGCATCGGATCGCGGGCCGGACCGGGTCTGGTACGGATCGGCTGCCGCCTCGGAATACCACGACATGGATTGGCTGGCCGCGCATCTGGACCCGAATGAGGATGTGCAGCTTCGTAGCCTGACCAATGACCACACAATACTGGTATTGGCGGGGCCGAAGGCACGCGCCGTCTTGTCCGATTGCGCGCGCGGAGACTGGTCTGCAGCGGCATTCCCGTGGCTGTCAGTGCGCGAATGTTGCATCGGGTTCGCACCCGCCGTGGTGATGGGCGTCAGCTTTTCGGGGGAACTGGCATACGAAATCCATGTGCCGAACGCATCGCTTTATGCCACCTATCTTGCTTTGCGCGAGGCGGGAAAGGCGCATGGTCTGAAACTCTTCGGCGCGCGCGCTGTGGACTCCATGCGCATGGAGAAAGGGTTTCTCCACTGGAAAGCCGACCTGATTACCGAATTCGACCCTTTCGAGACGGGCCTTTCGCGGTTCGTTAAACTGGACAAGCAGGATTTCATCGGCAAAGCGGCACTCCTGAAACGGCAGGCTGCTGGACCGCAAAGCAAACTGGTCACTTTAAAGATCGATACTGACCACGCCCCGGCACACCCGGGCGCATCACTCATGCAAGGCAACACAGTGGTTGGCACCATCACGTCCGGAGACTATGGCCACCGTGTCGGAATGAACCTTGCCTACGCCTTCGTTAAACCCGATTTTGCCGCTGTCGGATCATCGCTGCAGCTTGACTTGTGCGGTGAACACATCGCTGCGCATATTATCGAACCTTCACCCTTTGATTCCGGGTTCGAACGCATGCGGGCTTGAGTAGTCCCTCTCAGACCTTCCAAAGCAGCCACTGGCGCAACCGCAGCGAATTGGCGCTTCGTCCTGCGTCTTACCAGTTCAAGCTCGACACAGCGAATGGCACCCGTTCTCGGACCAGCCGTTCGTAGATGCTGCGGCGAAGGTGTCGGGAGAGCCCATTTTAACCGATACTGCAAGATGTACGAACGGCAGCTCCAACTCCAAAGTTTACAGGTCAAAGCCTGAACAACCCAAGGTGTTCGACAACTTCGCGCTTGGTGGCGTTTGTTCGGTCTCGTGCAATCTCCGTACCTTTTCTAATTACGTCTAAGACATAGGCGGGGTCTTTCGACAGTTGCGCTCTTCGCGTCCGAATAGGAGCAAGCAGCTCTTGCAGTATGCCGTCCAGTCGTTTTTTGACCACTCCGTCGCCAAGCCCGCCTCGCTGGTACTTTGCCGTCAGCTCTTCAACAGCGATCTTGTCTTCATCAAACGCGTCCAGATACGCAAAGACAACATTGCCTTCGACCTGTCCGGGGTCTTCGACACGCAAATGGCTCGGATCGGTAAACATCGCTTTGACGGCGACGCTGATTTCATCTGGCGATGCCGAAAGTGGAATAGCGTTGCCACCTGATTTAGACATCTTCGCTTTGCCGTCGATGCCAGGAAGCCGTCCGGCCTTTGGAATAACAGCGACGGCCTCGGGAAGTACCTTTCGGTTAGCGGTGGAATTGATCCGACGCACTATCTCATTAGTCTGTTCTATGAGTGGCGCTTGGTCGTCGCCCACTGGGACCAGGGTTGCTTTGAATGCAGTGATATCAGCGGCTTGTGCCGCCGGGTAGCATAGAAAGCCCGCAGGTATATCACGGCCAAATCCACGCGTCCGGATCTCATCTTTAATCGTTGGATTGCGTTCTAAGCGGGATACGGTGACGAAGTTGAGATACAGCATCGACAGTTCCGCAAGCGCTGGTAGATGCGATTGCAGGCAGATTGTCGTGCGCATTGGATCGATGCCGACAGCAAGGTAATCAAGAGCAACTTCCATCACGCTGCGTCGTACCTTTTCAGGATCATGAGCGTTGTCGGTTAGTGCTTGAGTATCCGCCAAAAGCAAAAATTGCTCATGACTGTTTTGGTACGCCAAACGATTTGCAAGCGAACCTGCGTAATGGCCGATATGAAGAGGCCCGGTCGTGCGGTCTCCGGTAAAAATGACTGGTTTGGTCATGAGCATGTCCTCGTTGAGAAGAGGTGCCGCAGGACGCATGGAAACAAAAAAGGCCGCCCTAACGGCGACCTCGGAATAGAATACTGTCCAGTCGCCTTATGAGGAGACCAGCCACCAAAAGTTTGAGATTATTTTTGTGCTTTCCATAGAGCTACATGTAATCCTCTAACCAAGGTCGGTCAATACAGCATCGCCTACATAGGGATTGAGCCCAAAAGTTCGTGCTGCGCGCAGCGGTTCAACCGGCCATTCGTAAATGCCGCAGCAAAGATCAGGCGTCGAACTTACACGATGCTGGACAGTCCGATCGTCGACTATTCGCACTTTGCTGACCCAGCATTCGTTCGTCGTGGCGGCACCTATGTTGTTGCAACGCAGCGTGCGTCGCCATTCCGGTTATTCATGGGCGTCATATCTGCTGATCCCGATTTTGCAAAGGTCGGGGTTCCCTTTCTGCCGGTCATTCAGCGAATGGCCACGGACCGGAGAAGCTCCCGGTCGGGATGGTATCAGACAATAGGCCAGGTTGTGGCGCAGTACTCCAGCGAAACACCGTGATACCGCCTGGTTCGATCGTCAATTGCGGGTCATGGCCCACCCGATGATCGGTCAGGACCGCATGGCAAGTTGCGGGTGATATCTGACATGTCACGCGACCGATCTGACCGGTCACCGCGCGGTGGACATGGCCCGAAATCATACGCGCGGGAGCGGGGTGTGCCTCCAGCCGTGACATCAGCGCTCCGCCGCCATGCAGGTTGTCGGCATCCATCGCGGGTATCCCGCTGTGCATCCACGGGTGATGCGAGGCGATGACGACCGGTTGCGCCCCGATGGCCGCGAGGGCGGCATCAAGAAACCCAACTCCTTCCAGCGAAAGTTCCCCGTGATGCGCGCCCTCGAGCAGCGTATCAAGGCCTATCACCGAAAATGGGCCGAAGTCGCGAACCCAGTGGATCGGCCCATCCTCTGGCATCCAAGGTGCGGGCGCAAAAGCGGCGCGCATCGCATCGCGCCGGTCGTGATTGCCGGGTACGGCCTGCCATGGAAGCTCTAGTTCAGCCATGATCGCAGCGAAATGCGCGTATTCCTCAGGCGTGCCGTGGTCGGTCAGGTCGCCGGTGACGATGACGCAGTCTATGCCGTCCAGCACAGACAGTTTGGCGTTGATGGTCGCAACGGCGCGGCGCAGTGCTTCGGCCGTGTCCGAACGTCCGTAAGCCAACGCGCCCGGGGCGACGATATGTGTATCGGTGATCTGGATGAAACCGGGCATCAGGCGGCCGCCTCCTCGGGCAAGATTAACAGAGCTTCAGGCGCGATGGACAAGCGCACCTCAGACCCCGGCTCCGGAGCGGACAGGCCAGTGTGCAAGGCAAAGAGCGGCCCTTCGGTGACCCCGGCCAGCGCGATGCGGTAATGCGTGCCAAGGAAGGTTACGGTTTCGACACGAGCCGTGATCGGGCCTTGCGCATCGATACGGATATTCTCCGCCCGCACCAGAACCTCGTGCCCCTCAGCGTGTTTCGGCAAGGCCAGCACCCCGCCCGGCAGGTGCAATTGATCTGCGTTGATGCGACCGTACAGTGGCATGGCATCGCCCACAAAGCGCGCGACGAAACCTGTGGCGGGGTTGCGATAGAGCGCCTCGGGCGTGCCGATCTGCGCGACCTCACCTTGGCTCATTACCGCTACGCGGTCGGCGATAGCCATAGCCTCGTCCTGATCATGGGTGACGAAGATTGCGGTGATCCCGAACTGGCGCAACAGGATAGCCAATTCGTCGCGCAGTTGCCCACGCAGGGCGGCATCGAGCGCCGAAAGGGGTTCGTCCAGCAGCAGAACGCGTGGCCGCGGTGCCATGGCGCGGGCCAAAGCCACCCGCTGCCGCTGGCCGCCCGACAGGGCCGTAATCGCGCGGTCGGCATAGTCCTCAAGGCGACACAAGGCGATCACCTCATCGACGCGCGCGTCGATTTCCACGCTCGGCAGTTTCTGCATTTTCAGCCCGTACCCGATATTACCGCGCACCGACATGTTGGGAAACAGCGCATAGGATTGAAACACCATGCCGATCTTGCGGGTTTCGACCGATTGCTGCGTTACATCCTCATCATCAAAGACAATCTTCGCGCCCGGATCCGGGGCCTCAAGCCCGGCGACGATGCGCAAAAGCGTAGACTTGCCGCACCCCGAGGGTCCGAGAAGCGAGACGATCTCGCCCTTAGCGATCTCCAAATCGGAGGGCAAAAGCGCCTTGGTGCCGTCGGGAAATGTCTTGGCGATGTTGGTAAGTGTCAGTGTCATTGCATGATCCTTTGAGCACGGGCGCTGGCCCACTGCATGGCCATTAAGAGTGGTACGATCATCACGAAGAAGACCAGCGTGTAGGCTGATGCCACCTCCAGCCGCATTGACGCATAGCTATCGGCCAGCCCCACAGGCAACGTCTTGAGCAGGGGCGTATGCAGCATCCATGTCAGGTTGAATTCGCCGATCGACAGCGTGACCACGGTCAGCGCCCCGGCAAGGATACCGGGCATGGCATTGGGGACGACGATGTCAATAAAACGCCGTGCGGGGCCCGCGCCAAGGGTTGCTGCCCCTTCCTCAAGCGACTTGAGGTCGATGGCGGCAAGAACCGACAGGACCGAGCGTACCATGAAGGGCAAAGTGTAAAGGACATGGCCCACAAGAATGAACAGCCAACTGGTGCGAAAGTCACTCCAGCCACCGTAGAGTTGCAACAGCGCCAACGCCAACGCGAGACCAGGAATTGCCAGCGGCAGCGAAATAAACTCTTCCAGCACACGCGAGGCACGCCCCGGATTGCGGGCAAGAGCGTAGGCGGCGGGCACACCAAGGATCAAGGTGACAACCAGACATGCCAGCGCCAGCCCGATAGACAGAAAGATACTGCCGGAATACAGTTCCCAGACCTGCCCCACCCATTTCAGCGTCAGCCCCGAGGACAGGCCGCGGAAATAGCTAACGGTCAGTCCGGCGAGGACGGACTGGATGATCGGGATCAACAGGAAAGCGCAAGCCAGCAGCGTGACAATCAGCGGGATGGATCTGGTCATGGATTTCATCTGTTAGCCTCCCGCCGCAATCGTCGCGCCCGACATGTTGCGCGCGATCAGCAGCAAAACCCAAGTCACCAGCCCCAGCACGACCGACAAGGCCGAGGCCATGGCAATATTCGCCGACAGGGTGAATTCGGTATAGATCACCATGGGCAACACATCGATATCGGTCGCCAAGGTAAAGGCGGTGCCAAAAGCGCCCATGGCGGTGGCAAAGGCAATGGCACCCGCAGCAATCAAGGCGGGGGCCAGCGCAGGCAACAACACATCAAGAACAATGCGATGCGCAGGCGCGCCCAGCGTTTTTGCGGCCTCTTCCAGTGCCGGATCGATCTTTTCCGCCGCTGCCATAACCGTCAACAGAACGCGCGGGATCGAGAAGTAGAGATAGCCCAGAAACAACCCCGTGATCGAATAGGCAAAAACCCAGTGACCGGGTAGGATCTGGTTCACGAGGCCCTGACGCCCGCCCAGCAGGATGATCATAAAGCCCACGACCACACCGGGAAAGGCCAGCGGCAGCGTCAAGATCGACAAGAGCACATTGCGTCCGGTAAACCGGTTGCGCACCAGATAAAGCCCTGCCGTAGTCGAGATCGCAAGCGCAGCTACGGTGACGGCCAGCGACACGACGACGGTCTGCATCAGTGTCGACAGATAGCGCGGGGTTTGCAGAATCCGCAGATAGATTGCCCATCCTGCGTCGCTCTCGCCCGAAGCGAGGATCAGCCGTCCAATCGGGATCGCCAAAAACGCGAGCGTAAAGATCGCCAGCGGCAGCATGCAAACTGTCAGGAAATGGCTTTGGCGCATTGCGGCCGCTCCAATAATAAATGAGTCGGGCAGAGCGGACTCTGCCCGACCTATCGCTCTATCGCGTTATTTGACTTCGTTCAGGTAGCGCTCACCAAAAGCTGCCTGAACACGTTCCATCTCGGCATAATCCACCGCGACGGCACGTTCGTAGTCAGAGGCCGGCAGGAACTTCTCGGCCACTTCGGCTGGCAGTTCCACCGGGCGGGCTGGCTGCAGATAGGCGTTGGTCCAGATTGCCTGCCCTTCATCCGACAGGATGAAATCCAACACGCGCTTGCCCAGCTCAGGGTTCGGCGCGTTGGCAACCAAGCTCATGACATAAGGCACACGCACCGACCCTTCGCAGGGCAGGACGAATTCAAAGTTGCCGTCTTCTTCGTACTTGCCGCGATAGGCGTTGAAGTCATAATCGAACAGGATCGGGATTTCGCCAGACACAACGCGCGCGTAAGAGGTTTGCTTGGGCACGATCGGGTCGTTCTCGGCCAAATCATTGAAGTAGGCGATGGCCGGGTCAAAGTTTTCCAGATCGCCACCATTGGCCATGTTGACGGCCACGGCACCGGCATAACCGACAAAGGCAGAGGAAGGGTCAAGATAGCCAACCATGCCGCGATATTCAGGCTTGGTCAGATCGGCCCAGCACTGTGGGACTGGCGCGCCGCCAAGCGCCTCGACGTTCACGAAAAGGCCCAGCGTGCCGTAATGGATGGCAAACCAATCGCCTTTTGGGTCTTTCAGACCTTCAGGGATGTCGTCAAAGCCTGCAGGAATGTAAGGCTCCACAACGCCTTCGTTGCCGGCCTTGATGCCTGTTGTCACACCGTAATAGGCCACATCAGCCACGGGGCTTGCACGCTCGGCCAGAAGCTGGCTGAGGGTTTGGCCCGAGTTCTTGTTGTCATGCGGCATCTGGATGTCGAGTTGTTCATCGATAGCCTCGAGCATTGACGCCCAATCGGCCCATTGCGGTGGGCAGTTGTAGCAGATGGCATCCTCGGCCAACGCGGGTGCGGCGATCGCAGTTGCGAAAAGCGCCGAAAGAACAGTATGTTTCATGAGTTCATCCTTGTTTGAGATCGGTCTTGAGCGAGTGAACAGACGGCGGCCAGGTGGCACCCTGTCCGTCGTCACGGCTTTCCGTGCGCGGGCGGGCAAGCGTGGCGCCCGCACGGAAATGAAAGGGCAAGGGGGGCAGCTGCACGCAGGCCTCACCTTGCAATATGTTAAGGAGGGTCTGCGCGGCCTGACGGCCCATGGCATCAGGTGCGGTCTCGACGGTTGCCAAAGGCACATCAAGCAGACGGCCAATCTCGATCCCGTCAAAACCCACCACGGACAGGTCCTGCGGTACGCTTTTACCCATCAGGCGGGCGGCCTTTTGCACCGCGATAGCCAGAAAATCGTTCGATGCGAACACCGCGGTCAACCCGCCGAGGGTGCCGAGGATACCAGCCAGCAATGCGGGTTCATTGGCCTCGGCTTCAGTCAGCTCAATCAAAGCGGGGTCCGGAAGCTTTCGTGCGCGGCACTCGGCATGAAACCCAGCATAGCGGTTGCGCGAACGGTCTGAGCTTGCAAAGCGCAAGGAGAGAAACGCCGTGCGCTTGTGACCGAGATCGGCAAACCGCCGCGCAACCTCGCGCGCGGCCTCGAAATTGTCGACATGGGCGGTCAAATATCCCTCGATCGGGTCGTGAAATAATAGCGACACCGGAAGGTTCCGCGCGCGCGCCTGCTTTAATGCTCGGCTCCGCTCTGCCGCAGCCATCGTAACGATCAACCCGTCAACCTCTTTGGCAGTGAGGGTCGCGATAGCCTCGTTGTCAGCGTCCCCATCGTAATTCGAACTGGCTATCAAAAGCTGATAGCCCGCCCCTGATAGTACCTCCTGCATACCCTGCACCGCTTCTGCAAAGACCGGGTTGGCCAGAGACGGCACGAGACAGCCAATTGTCATGCTGCGCCCACCCTGCAAGGCCCGGCCTATGGCGCTAAAGGAAAACCCCAAATCATGCGCCGCCTTTTCCACCCGCTCGCGAACATCGGCGCTGGCTGGACCAGATTTGTTAAGAACCCGACTGGCGGTCGCGATCCCGCAACCTGCCTCGCGCGCGACATCCTTGATTGTGATTTTTTGCCGTGGATCCAATGAACCGTACCTTCTGGAAACGTTTCCATGATTTGTACTGATGATTCATTTCAAGAATATGACAATGCATGGTTTCCGCAGCCTAACCCATGCACCTCAGGCCAGCAGTAGCGACAGCTGCTGCCTTGATCGTCCTGCTTGGCGTCGGTTCTTGGGCGCCCAGAGGGATACGTAATGACGCCTAATCGATGCCTGCTGATTGTTCCATCAGCTTGCCTAAACCTGATGTTGGCCACGCGATCCACGATCCAGGGGACTAGGATGCACTGTCTTTCGCGGGTTCAGCACTCAACCGGCAAGACGCGGAACGAAGGGGGCGTTCGCCGCAGTGTCGCCGATGTTTGTTTCGAACAACCCAGCCAAGAACCCGGAACTCGATGATATCGGTTTGATTAGAAAATGACCTCAAAGACTTGTGCGTCGAGCAAAAAACACGTTCTTTGCGTCTGTGCGCATTCTGGAGTTATGAAAGCACGAAGATGACACGAATTGTTTCGTTTTCCGAATCCGGCCTTGACCTAGGTGCTCTACATTGCGCCATGCTTGCCGCGTTTTCTGATTATATCGTTCCGTTGCAACCAGATGCGGACGCGTTCAAAGCGGCGCTGAGTTCGAGAGGTTTTGACCCCGAGGCGTCTTTCGTTGCCGTTGAGGATAATGAAGTCATCGGGTTCTGGAACGTCGCGACGCGGAACACCAAAAGGTATCTGATAGGCAGCGGAACACGGATCGAGCACAGAGGCCGCGGTTTGGCGTCTCGTTTGGGTATGGCGGCGTTACGTGCGGCCGAGAATAACGGAATTAAGAGCTTTTGGCTTGAGGTTATCGAGGGAAACACAGGCGCTGAACGTCTCTATCGGAAGCTGGGATTTGATGTGACCAGAAAGCTCGACTGCTATCGGCTTGATCATCCATCTCCTGATCGGTCCTCATGCGAATTGTCGGATTTTGACACCGTTGCCAAAGTCATTCAGCGGTATTCGACTTGGAAGCCAACTTGGCAAAACGTCACGGAAACCATCACCGGCTCACCGCTGACGTCCTTCCTGCATGAAAAAGGCGGCGCGATCGTCGGTGCAGGCGGTCTCGTGCATCAGATAGCCGCCAGCGAACCCTCGGCTTTGGAAGACCTCCTCGCTGCGGCAGCCACAGTCGGCTCGCTGACATTGGTCAATGTCGATACCGCTGACAACGTCTTGTGTTCTCTTGTGCAGAAGCTTGGGGGTCATCGCTTTATCGTTCAGTCTGAAATGTGCCTGTTGTTGCCAAAAGACTCCTAGAGGTCCTTCGAGCCCGGTACCGCATCAAGCAGTTTGGGCTCGCAGCGGACGGATGCACTGGCAGAGAAACAGGGTCCCATCGTCTTCGAACAAAGGTTGCCACAACCAACATAAAAAAGCCTGCGTTCAATCACAAAGCGAAAACATCACCACGAAAGCACATTTGCACCGGTGTCATCAAACCTACACAAGATATTGCGATTACCTTGTGTAACTCTGCAGGGAACGCTGGTATGTCAAATCGCACTTCGAACCGGGAAAACATTGAAAATCACCGTTCGTTGTTTATTTCCGACCTTCACTTAGGGGCCAGAGGCAGCGAAGCGCAGGACATCCTCGATTTTCTGAAATGCTGCCGCGCGGAAAAGGTTTATCTCGTCGGCGATATCTTCGATCTTTGGCACGTCGGAAAAATTCATTGGACCAACGTGCATAGCGACATTGTCGCCGAGCTAAATCGGTTTTCAGAAGATGGAGCACGCTTGTTTTATCTGGTTGGGAACCATGATCGGCTTGCGAAAGAAACAGTCCAAAAATACCTGCCAAAGGCAGAGTTCTCCGAGACTGTCATGCACAAAGCCGCAAACAAGAAAACCTACCTTGTTCTGCACGGAGATCAGGCGGATCGCCGGTTTTTGCGCTGGCATTTTATGACTTTGCTCGGGAGCCGATTGGACGCAGTTCTGCGTGGTTTGGACAATAGGATCACACGCGATGATGACTGTTCTGATAGAAAGGTCTTTAAGCGTCTGATTGATTGGTTCAATGGCATGAGGTCCATGGGCGAGCGCTTTGAAGCCCTTTTGCTGGCGACAGCGAAGAAAAACGGCGCGGACGGTGTCATTTGCGGCCATTCTCATCGGCCGATTGTCCGAAAACATGGCGACATGACCTATGCGAATTGCGGGGATTGGGTGGATAGCCTCACAGCTCTGACCGAAGATCAAAACGGCCGCATCGAATTACTTAGGTGGCGCTCGGAGCCTGCCGGATCGAAAGACACGCCAGCTTCAAAACTCTTTGCTCCTGCGTTTGGCAATAGGCAGCGCCAGAGGGCATAAGATGGTATGGACCTCACCTGAGCGAAAGAAGATCCGAGTAGCAGGAGTGATCACAAAGTCTCTCCTTCTGCCAGTGATTGTGATGATCTTGCTCATTCACCGCATGGCTTTGATGCTTGACGTTATTCTTTTTCCGCATCTCAAGAATGTGGAAATCAACAAACCCCTTTTCATCGTTGGTCTGCCTCGAAGTGGCACGACAACAGTCCATCGCTTGATGGCCAGCCATTCAGAACAATTTACGTCCATGCCGTTATGGGAGCTTATATTCGCGCCCGCGCTTTGCCAAAAATACCTCTGCTGGGCGGGCTATAAAATTGATGCAGCTCTGGGCGGCCCGATTTGGAAACTGCTTAGTTTGTTGCAGGACCATCTTATTTCTAGCTTTGACGACATTCATCCAACGCGTTTGACTGATCCAGAAGAGGATTATTTGGGCTTGCTTCCGTTTGACGGCTGCTTTTTGCGCTTTCTGATGTTTCCCTATGCAAAATCCACATGGGCGATCGGAGACTTTTCTTCGCTTCCTTCAGCAAAAAGGCAGCGTCTGTTGACGGCGTATCGCAGCCTCGTGAAACGTCATTTGGCCTTTCGAGGCGAAGAACTAAGGCTTCTGTCAAAAAACCCCAGTTTCACCACTTGGGTTCGTGATCTGGCTGACGAATTCCCCGACGCAGATTTCATCGGAACACATCGCGATCTTGCAAGTGTCGTGCCTTCTCAGTTGAGCTCAATCAATGGGGGGCTACAGTTGTTTGGCCACACCTCAAAAGATCCCTGGATCATCCGACAATTCTCCGGACTTTTGATTGATTACAAAGAACGGCTGACCGCCTATCAGAGTAGCCTCGGCACGCGCTACGCCGACGTTGATTTTGATGTGCTTATTCGTTCGCCCGAAAGTGTAATTGAAGAGATCTACAAGAAATTTCACATACCTTCGCGGAACGAAAACGACTCTGTTGTCTTCGACCGATTGCTTATGGCGGCGCGTTCTTACAAGTCCAAACACGCGTATTCGCTCTATGAATTTGGTTTGCAATCAGATGACGTTGGTCGCGGTTCCACGACTCTTCCGTCGAAAGGTTGAATGGGTCAGCTATGAACATTCAGGCAGCCAGCCCCGAAATCGGCAATTCTTTGAAACATGCTGAGGCACTGCACAACACTGCCGAAATCGCAGGTTCTTTAATCCAACATACGGACGCTTCAAACTTGCGTATTGCAGTGGTTTCAGATGCCATTTCAGGGCGCAATGGTGTGGGAACGTTCTATCAAGATCTCCTCGCGCAGATTGAGCCGATCGTTGATAAGATCGCATTGATTGCTCCCAGAAAACTGCCGGATGACAGCCTCGAACGATTCACCCTACCGATGCCCGGTGATAAAACTCAAAGACTTGCTTGGCCAAACCGGGAAGAGATCAATAAGCGTCTGAGTCACGTGGAGCCAAATCTGATTGTTGTTCCTTCCCTCGGGCCATTTACTTTTTTTGCTGTCGCCTATGCCCGCATGCACCAAATTCCTCTGGTTGTCGTCAATCACACCGATTTTGATCATATTCTTTCGATCTATTGGTCAAAACTGATCGCGGCGCCGCTCCGCATGGCTCTTGATTGGATGAACCTATGGCTCTGCAAACAGGCAGTTGCAGTTGGTGTGATGAATGCTGGTGCAGGCGGGGCCGCCAAACGAGCCGGCGCATCTAACGTACGGGTGATGGCGACACCTCTTAGCCAGTCGTTTCTATCCAAACCCATTCAACCTGTCGCAGAAGAGGTAACACGCGCAATCTTTGTCGGGCGTTTGGCAAAGGAAAAAGGCATCGCAGACCTGCTCACAACAGTACGCGAGATGCCAGAGACCCACTTTACGATTGTTGGTGACGGTCCATTGCGGGACAACGTCGAAGCCGTCGCCAAGACGTGCAAAAACCTGACCTATCTGGGTTGGCAGCCCAGATCGGCCGTTCTGGAAGAACTGGATGCTGCCGATATTTTGATCCTTCCCTCAGCCTATGAAACCTTTGGCACTGTTGCCTTGGAAGCTTTGGCGCGCGAACGATTTGTCATTGCGAGTTCTGGCTGCGGGATCGCAGAATGGCCATCGCTCGCCGACGGGATTTTCGTGGTTCCTGAGGAATATAGCCTGACCAGAGTGCTTCAGAATTTGCAAAAGATGCCCGCAGCGGATCGATTGCAAAAAGCGCGTCAGAGCTGGGATGCGGTTAGAAACTTTAACAATCAAGCAGTTCATGAATGGTTGGACTTGTTTCAAGACGCAGCGCGTCCTGTCGATCGCTGAGGCAGGATTAACTGCATGAAAACGCTTGTCTCTATTCACGACGTGATGCCTGATACGATGGGCGAAGTGGCGGAGCAGCTGCAAATCTGCAGCCAACTTGGCGTTGGAAAGGTTACTTTGCTGGTTGTGCCGGGGCTAAACTGGACAACTGCGCAAATTGAACAGATCTGCAAATGGCAGGCAGGCGGCTACGAACTGGCGGCGCACGGATGGCACCATAAGTGTGACACCATTTCGTCCTTGAAACATCGGTTGCACAGCACCTTCCTATCGCGCGATGTGGCTGAACATCTAAGCTTAACTTCCGATCAGATCGCAGCACTGATGATACGGTCTGGGGATTGGTTTGAGGAAAACGGCTTCAAACGGCCCGAGCTTTATGTGCCGCCGGCATGGGCGCTTGGTGAGATAACAGACAACGCTTTGGCCGAGACCGGGTTTTGCATGGTCGAAACCTTGAGAGGCGTACGTTTTCCGAAAAGCGACCGACTTATATCTTTGCCCTTGGTTGGCTTTGAAGCGGATACAGCATTCAGGGCATTTGCGCTTTCAGTGTTCAACGGGATCGTTGCAGGCACATCAAAAAACCGGCTACTGCGGGTGTCGATCCACCCTCACGATCACAAACTCCGGCTGCAGGATAGCCTCCGAAAGATTTTGAACAACAGCGATGAGAGTTTCGATTATGCATCCCTTGGCATTGGATATGGTCTTCAAAAGCCCCGTAAAGCAATCGTTTAGTGCCTGTTGAGGCTGACCTGAGCCCCAAAAACTCCTCCAAATTTGTGTAGGGTCCGCCCAACAACAGGACGGACAAATGAAGGCGCGACTGTTGAATGTCATTGAGAACTGACCCGGTATTGTCACCGAGATTTGACCCGCCTTTATTGTTTATCAGCAGTTAGGTTTTGGTCAATGTTGGCGTCTCCTTTGTGGTTTTCTTTGCTGCCTCTGAACTGGCTTTGAAGCGGTAGCTATCGTTGCCTGTTTCGAGGATGTGGCAGCGGTGCGTGAGGCGATCGAGGAGCGCTGTTGTCATCTTTGCGTCGCCGAAGACCTGCGCCCATTCACTAAAGCTGAGATTGGTCGTGATGACGACGCTGGTGCGCTCATAGAGCTTGCTAAGAAGGTGGAACAGCAACGCACCGCCTGACGGGCTGAACGGCAGGTAACCGAGCTCGTCAAGGATGACTAAGTCGATTTTGGTGAGCATCTCAGCCATTTTCCCGGCCTTCCCGAGGGCCTTTTCTTGCTCCAACGCGTTGACGAGCTCGACGGTCGAGTAGAAGCGCACCTTGCGTCTGTGGTGCTCAATTGCTTGGACGCCGATTGCGGTGGCGACATGGCTTTTGCCAGTGCCAGGCCCACCAATCAGAACGACGTTTTCCGCGTTCTCTATGAACTCGCCGCGATGGAGCTGTCGAACCGTGGCTTCGTTGATGTCGCTCGATGCGAAGTCAAAGCCTGCGAGGTCCTTGTAGGATGGGAAGCGCGCAACTTTGGTATGATAGGCAATTGATCGCACTTCCCGTTCGGCCATTTCCGCCTTGAGCAGTTGGGACAACATAGGTGTGGCGGCTTCAAACGCGGGCGCACCTTGTGCAACCAAGTCATCGACCGCGTGCGCCATGCCGTGCAGCTTGAGACTGCGCAGCATGATGACGATGGAGGCTCCTGCAGGATCATGACGCATTGCGCTTTCCTCCTGCCTGTCTGAGGTCGTCGTAGCGATCCACATTTGCTTTTGGGGCCGTTTCTAAAGCGAGGGCATCTGGTGGATCGATCTCTGGGTGATCTGTCTGCTTTGGGTCAATCAGCCTGTGCAGCAGGTTCAAGATATGCGTCTTGGTTGGCACCCCGGCTTCCAGTGCCAGTTCAACTGCTCGCAAAACTGCGCTCTCATCGTGGTGCAAAACTAGGGACAGGATATCGACCATCTCGCGATCTCCACCTTCCTTACGCAGCATGTGGTTTTGCAATCGGCAGAAGATGTCCGGCATCTCTGTAAACGGCGCACCATTGCGGAGTGCTCCCGGTTTGCGTTGGATGACCGCCAGATAATGGCGCCAGTCGTAGATGACCTTGCCTGGCTTACGATGAGAACGATCTATAATCCGGTCATGGGTGCAAACAGTCTGACCCTCTGCAACAAGGACAAGCTGTTCTGGATAAACATGCAGGCTCACGCGCCGGTTCGCAAAACTGGCTGGGACGCTGTAGCGGTTGCGCTCGAAGGTGATCAAACAGGTCGGAGACACGCGCTTGCTGTGCTCAACAAAGCCATCGAAGGCTGGCGGCAGAGTCATCAACGTTGGCTTCTCTGCGGCCCAAGCATCAGCGACGGTGCCCGGTAACGCGCGATGCGCCGTCTCGGACCAAAGGGCTATACAACGGTCTTCAAGCCACTGGTTCAGTTCCTCCAGATCCTTGAAGACAGGCATGACCTGCCACAGCCGGTTCCGGGCATCGCGGACGTTCTTCTCAACTTGGCCCTTCTCCCAGCCCGCCGCCGGATTGCAGAACTCAGGTTCAAAGACGTAATGGCTGGCCATCGCTTTGAAGCGCGCATTGATGTCGCGCTGTTTCCCGCGACCGACACGATCTACGGCCGTCTTCATATTGTCATAGATGCCTCGTCCCGGAACGCCGCCGAACACGCGGAATGCATGCCAGTGGGCATCGAACAGCATCTCATGTGTCTGTAAAGGATAGGCCCGAACAATAAAGGCGCGGCTGTGTGAGAGCTTGGTGTGTGCCACTTGCAACTTGACGCGTTCGCCGCCGATCGTGGCCCAGTCTTCGCTCCAGTCGAACTGGAACGCCTCACCCGGTTGGAACATCAAAGGCACAAATGTCCCGCGCCCGGTCGTTTGTTCTGCGCGATGCCGATCAGCCCGCCATGCACGCGCAAAAGCGGCAACGCGCTCATAGGATCCATCGTACCCGAGCTTAACCAGATCTTCATACATCAGCTTAACGTTGCGCCGCTCTTTCCTAGATTTACGGGTCTGCGCCAAAAGCCATGCCGACAACCGATCCGCGTAAGGATCCAGCTTGCTTGGCCTCGACCGTGTCTTGAACGTCGGTTCGGCCGCGCCTTCACGCAGGTACTTCCGGATAGTGTTGCGAGACAAACCCGTGCGCCGCGCAATCTCTCGTATCGGCATTTTATCACGCAATGCCCAGCGTCGAATGACACTCAAAAATCCCATGTCGATCACTCCAAATCTCCCTGAACAAAAACGTCAGGGCCATGTGTTCACATGGGTCAATTCTCAGTGACAATTTATGGGGCTACCGGGTCAGTTCTCAGTGACATTCAACAGCGCGACTTACCGACGAACAGATCATAGTGATGATCAAGGAACAGGAAGCTGGCGAGAAGACTGCCGATGTATGTCGGCGGCATGGGATCAGTTCAGCGACGTTCTACAAATACAAATCGAAGTATGGCGGCATGGAGCCGTCTGACGCGAAGCGGCTGCGAGCGTTGGAAGACGAGAACGGTAAGCTGAAGAAGCTACTGGCCGAACAGATGTTGGAATGAGCCTTTGTCCGCCATTGGTCCGAGGACAATGGGCGAATGCAATGTTGCGAGACATCAATTCAAAAAAGTGGTGACGATGCGGCCTTTGTCCGCCATTGGTCCGAGGACAATGGACGTATGGGCGAAGCGGAAAGCTGTGGTTCACGTGAAGGAAGTTCATCAGGTCAGTCAGCGACGGGCGTGCGATGTGCTGCAAGTTGATCGGTCATCGGTGCGGTATCTGTCGCGCCGTGGTGATGATGCGGAACTGCGAGATGCAATCAAACGCGTGTCTCGTGAGCGGCGTCGGTTTGGTTGCCGCCGCATGCACGTGATGATTGCGCGGGAAGGTTTCGAGGTAAACCACAAGAAAGTCAGGCGCATCTACCGTGAAGAGAAGCTTCAGGTGCGTCGCAGAGGTGGCAGGAAGCGTGCGTTGGGCACAAGGAAGCCGATGGCCCTGCCCGATGGCCCAAACCAACGCTGGAGCTTGGATTTCGTGTCTGACGCTCTGACAGACGGTCGCAGGTTTCGCATCTTGGCAGTCGTTGATGACTTCAGCCGCGAGAACTTGGTGCTGGTGGCGGACACGTCGCTGTCTGGTCAACGGGTCACGCGTGAGCTGGATCAGATCATCGCTGAACGCGGCATGCCAAAGACGATTGTATCGGACAACGGCACTGAGTTCACCAGCATGGCAATCCTTAAGTGGGTTCAGGACACAGGCATCGACTGGCATTATATTGCGCCTGGAAAGCCTCAGCAGAACGGCTTCATTGAAAGCTTCAACGGCAAGCTCAGAGATGAATGCCTCAACGAAACGCTGTTTGGTACCTTAGGCGATGCGCGTGAAACGCTCGAAGAATGGCAGCAGGATTACAACTGGCGCAGACCACATTCAGCATTGGAAAACCTGACGCCGATGGAATTCTTGCGGAGAAAGGCCATGGACAAGATGGCGGCCTAACGCCAAAGATTCAGCACCAAGGACTCCGCACAAGGCTGGAGGGAACTTGGGGCTCAGGTCACAATCGATATAACCTTGACCTCAAACGAAAGAGAGGACGGGTTTCCCCATCCTCTCGTCAGATCAGTCGGTTATGGTACGAGGTATCAAACCACCCCCGACTAAAACCGTCTATTAGAAGCCCAGAACCAAGGACACACCAAGAGTATTGTCGGTGGATTTCAGGCCTGCAGCGGGGTCTGTGTTGTACTCTGTCCGATAGCTGACCCGTGTGGACAGGTTATCGGACATTTTGTAGTTCACGCCTGCGTCGTTGGCGATGATGGTGTTGATATCAGAGCCAAGAACGTCTGTGTCCATGGTGAAAGACACCGTGTCGTTGAACGCGTAGTAGTAGCGTGACGAGGCGATAAAGCCGACTTCGGTTTCAGAATTGCCAGTCACGTCCTCAAAGTAGCGGACACCGGGGCCAGCTTGGACGCGCCATGTGTGCCCGTCTTTGTTGATCGCACGATAGCCGGGGCCAAAGCCCAAGAACGCATCTGTTGTTTCGCCGTTGATGGAGGCACCAGTAGCGTCGGTTTGGAAACCGTCATATTGCACACGTGCGATACCGAAAGCGTAAAGCTTCTCGGTGAAGTAGCGGCTACCTTCATAAGTTGCAAAGAAGGACTCTTCGCTTTTTGTGCCATTAGCTTCGCCATATTCCGCTGCGAAACCGATCAGGTGGTTCCAGTCACCGACGCCGTATGTCAGACGGCCTGCGGCAGACAATTCGCCGTTGTCTGTGTTACCGGATGTGCCGGATGCAGACAGCGCGAAAGAGCCACGCCAACCTTGTGCAACGCCGTTCGGGCCGTAACGCTCTGCGTCATCGCCGCGTTCCAGATCTTTGTTTACGTCATCTGTGATGTCGTCAATGTCATCATTCAAAGCTTCGATACCTGTAATGCGGTTTTGCGCAACAACAGGAGCAGCAACCATCAGCGCCAATGCAGATATACTGGCCACTTTCAAAAGAGTGTTCATGGGTCATTCCTTTCCCAACAAGGAGAACCGTCATCCGGCGACAGCGCCGTAGATCGGGAGCATCTCTGCTGTGATTGGGTATAAGGAAAGCCCTTAGATGAGTGAAATTCGAATTACTTGTGGTTGCGATGAGCATTACTCACTTGTATTCAGTTGTTCTTAGCCAGATCCGTATGCATCCATCGCTTCAAGCTGCTTCATTACGAATTCCTGTTCCTTTTCAGCACCTTGCACAACCCTCGCCAAGGTGCGACGGGCCAAGGCTGCAAGGTCTTCGTCGATGTCGTTGCGCCAAATCACCCATGAAGGGTACGGAAAGCGTGGCGCGTCGGCCACAATGTGTAGTTTTCCAGCATCCAGATGCCGCTTTGCGGTGCGAGCAGGCAGGTAGGCAGCAGCGCGCCGGTTGACGATATATTCCATTGCCAGTGCGCCAAGCGCCATGGAACGACCAGCATCGGTGAGATGCGGCAACGCAATTGTGAGTGCATGGGTAAATTCAGGGCCCCAATCGACTGCAACATAGGTGTCTTTCAAGTCGAGTGTCGCATCGGGGTAAGAGGCAACCAGAACAAGCTCATCATCAAGGGCAGGTTCTGCGATCAAACCCGGGCGGAGTTGGGGTGTATAAAGAAGTGCAGCATGAATCACGCCCTCAACCAGAAAGCGCATGATGCGGTCGCTCATACCAAGTTCGCAATGCAGACTCAGTTCTGGCATCTCTAGTTGCATGGCATCCATCCACCTGAATCCAAGGCGCGGCCAAAGCGAATATTGCGCACCGATAGAAAGGGCACGGCTATATCCTTCTGGGATGGAGATTTGTTGCTTTGCCTCTTCCCAGATCTTGAGCAAGCTCAGCGCGTATCGTTCGAACTGCTTGCCTTCCGGTGTCAGTACAGCACCCGCTTTAGAGCGAATGAACAACGGATGCCCTAGGCTGTCTTCAAGTCGCTGCACCCGCAAACTGACAGCGGACTGCGTGACAAAAAGCCTGTCACACGCCGCAACAAACGATCCTGTGTTGGAAACTTCGATGAAGGTCTTGATCAGCGTGATGTCCATCGTTCATCCATGATTAATTCTGTCTTTAAATATGCCTTTAACTCGTTTTGCTTAACTGATCCCCATCGGTATATCCAGCAATGCGAAGTCGGACAGAGGCAAGTTTTCATGATTGCCGTAGGTGGTAAGGGGATATCGCTCCCAACGCAGCATCCCGCTAGGGACGACTTCGCAACAAGGGTAAGCCTCATAGAGCTTGCACAAGTTAAGGCGTGCCGTTGGAACAGGCTTTGGCGTCGATGTCGGTGTAAGGCTAAGGGGTACAATTGACAGGCAAATCACCCCCCCCAACAATGAACAACGCTGGCGTCAAGGTATCGAATGAATTCACGGTGACCTGCCATTCAAGCGCTGATCTCATGCAGCATTGCTGTCCGTCATTCCAGACAATCGGCGCGGCGGTACAATCCGTTGAGGGGCAAATTCACTGTTGCCGGTCAACGGGTGCTTTCGCTACCTTTGCGCCGATGATCGGTTTGGCACGCTGATGGCGCGGTCCCCTTATCCTCGTTTGCAAGACACCGTCCAAAAGCCAATCATTGCCAGTCACTCGGATGGGACCGTTAAAGCCAAGCCGTCCCGAACAAAAGCACACTGGTCAACACGCCAAAGACAGGAACGATCATAGGAACTTTGAAGTGGTCCTTTTCATTCTCTCGCCTGAGTTTCAGCCGTATCAGCGCAACGTTCACCAAGACAAATACGAACAGAACAATCTGTGACGTACGTTCGGCCAAGGCATCGATTGGCAGCGCCAGGGTCAGCAGGATGATAACGCATACGACCGCGAGCGTTGCGACAACGGGCGTCTGGGTTCGGTGTGACACGGTGGCTAGAACAGCGGGCAGATGTCCCCGATCTGCCAGACCGTACAGGACACGTGAGGCCATGATCATTTGGATGAGGACGCCGTTTACGGTGGCCACGATTGCAATGATGGCAAAGCTTTGTTGTATAGCCACCGGGGCAGAAGCGAAAACCAACGACAATGGCGCAGCGGAGTTTGCGAGCGTGTCGATGGGTACGGCGACAAGGACTGCGGTCGTCGTCGCAATATAAAGTATGCTTGCGATGATCAGCGTCAGCACGATGGCCTTGGGCATGGTTGCGACGGGGTCTTTCACCTCTTCTGCGACGTTGGCCATGTCCTCAAAGCCGACAAAAGCAAAGAAGGCCAAAAGCGACGCCGCGCCGATGCCGATCCAGTGCGGTCCGGTCAAGGGTGGTATCATGTCAACAAAGTCCAAACCCAAGGGATCCGAAAACCCGAAACCCCAGACTGAAACAAAGATCAGCCCACCGATCTCGATCAGCGTGATGATGGCTGCAACCATCACCGACTGGGTGATCCCCCAAAGGGCAATGAGGCCCATTACAGTAACAACGGCGATGGTTAACAACGCATGTGGCGCGGCGATCAGCCCGTGCAGATACGACGCCGCCCCAATGGCAACAGCTGCTGCCGAAACCATGCCGGACAGCGCAACCGCCAGCCCAACAACGGTGGCAAGCTTGCCTGACCTAAAACCTGCCTCGACATAAGCCGCTTCGCCTGCACTGACGGGATAACGGGTTGAAAGCTCGGCATAGGAGAAGGCGGTGAAGGCCACGACGATTGCGGCAATCAGAAAGGAGACAGGCGCATATGGCCCCGCCTCCGCCGCTGTTGTTCCTACCAGAACGTAAATGCCCGCACCCACTGTCACCCCAAGCCCATAGAGCGTTAGCAAAGGCGTCGTAAGAGCGCGACGGAGCTTTTCCGGCTGGGCCGATGCACTGGCAGACTGGGCTTGTTTCATTAAGATTTAATCTCCGTGATCTACGCCTGTGAGAAGGGGCGGTAGGGATTGGTTCATGTCACCATATCAATCAGCGACTGGTGGGGTCCGATTTAAGTTGTCGGAGCTATTCCCGAAATTGGCGCATCGAAGAACCAGACACCTTTTGCCAGAAACCTTTTCTAAAAACGTTTGAGCATGTTGTTCGCGAAATTGCTAGCATTTCAACTATCCTCAAGAACCGGACGAACGTGCGGCGCGCAGAGGGCTCCATATTCTCCAAACGCCGCCACAGCTCACGGCGACGTTTGATTTCACTTTCGCATCGAAACGGTCTGAGATCCGGAGCCTGTAAACTATTCCAGAAACTGTTCGGCAACCCGTGATTGCTGCTTCAGCCCATCCGGATCAAGGCCAGTTTTGAGATTGCTAAAGTCTTCGGACCACTGGGAAGTGCGCGTGCGGACTGGGGGCTTTTCTGAACCCATGACTTTCATGACGACCTCTGCGACCTCATCAGCAGTCTGATAGATGCCCGTCTCTTGGCGGCTCTGCGAACCCGAGATGTATTTTTGAAGGATCGGCAGGTATTCATCATCCAACATGCCACCTGTCTGCTCAACTTGCTCCAGCACTGTATTGGCGAACTCGGACGTGATGCCGCCTGGCTCGATGGCCGTGAAGTGGATGCCGAACGCAGGGGTGATGTAGCTGGCCATCGCCTCTGTCAGGCCTTCGACAGCGAATTTCGCCCCGCAGTAGATTTCGTTGAACGGCTGGCCGACCAGACCACCGACGGAACTGATGTTGATCACATGCCCAGCGCGGGCTTTGCGCATATGGGGCATGACCGCCTTGATGCAGCGCGCGACACCTGTGTAATTGATGTCGAGGATCTTTTGGATATCTGCCTCTTCGGCCTGCTCAAGGCTGCGCACATATCCCATACCGGCGTTGTTGATCAGCACATCAATACGGCCTTGTTCGGTTATAACGGTATCGACAGCCGCGTTGACAGAAGCCGCGTCCTGCACGTCAAGTTGCAGCACGTTCAGCGATACACCGGCGGCCTGTGCAGCCGCATCAAGCGTATCGCGTTTTTGCGTGTTGCGCATGCTCGCATAGACGGTGTGTCCGGCCTGTGCCGCCTGAACCGCAGTGGCCACGCCAAGACCGGTGGATGTGCCGGTGATAAGTACAATCTTCGTCATGGTTTGATCCTTTTGATTGTTATTTTGCGATCGAAAGCCAGACCCGTTCAAAGGTCTGTTCGATCAGTGTTTCGGGGATTGCCTGACCGGAAAGGACAGCACTGCGCGCAAGCTGCATGGCAGGGGCCACCAACAATAGGGAAAGCAGGCCGGTATCAAGATCGGCCAAGGTGGCGTCGTCCACGCCACGTTTCAGAAGCGCCGCAATCTCAGCGGCATATTTGTCGGTGATCTCTTGTTGTTCAGGTGACAGTATTTTTGCGGCACTCGCATAGTCGAGGAACAAGAAGTCCTTCGGGCGGGTGCGCACAAAATCGAACATTGCAAACCACATATCGCGCACAAGCCGCGCGCTATCCGTTTCATTTTGCTTTTCGGTAATGGTGCTGTGGAAGTCGGCTTTCAGATCCATATAAACCTGACGCAGCATGTCATCCTTGTTTTCAAAATGGACGTAAACCGTCCCTGCCGATACCTTTGCCCGTGTGACGATGCCCGCTACATTCAACGCGGAAATACCGTTTTCAACCACTTCCGCAACCAGCGCGTCGCGAAGTTTTATTCTGGTTTCTTTCTTGGTCAGTCTCGGCATTGCGCATCCTCGTGTCAGACGAGGCCAAGATATGTAATGAATATTCATTATCAATGGATGTTTGAATTTTTTCCCCGTGGCGTTTGCGGATTGGGAACTTGACGCACACAAATGCGCCACGCAGCGCGGATGCTCGCGGTCAAGCATCCGCGCTGCGCATTTGCCCATTCTTTTGACTCTCGAACGGGCGTCCCGCGCGTTATTGCCGGCCCCCGTCGTGAACTACGGGCACAACGGGATCTTTATCCGCACAGCAGAAACCAGTATTAAACGGCTAGAAGTCAGGAAGGCACGGGCACAAATGGCATAAGCCGAACGACATGCCCCTCACCCGTTGCCTGAACGCCTATCAATACTTTGGCGAGAAGGTGCACTTTCCCGTGGCACTCGCCGAGAAAATCTTGAAGTCATAGACCCGCGACGGCTTAAACGTTTTCTTAACCACGTGGGCTGCTTCCCATTTGATCTGGATATAGGCCGCAGGCGCATAAATGTCGCCTTTCCACTGGTGGAAGAAACCTGATTGGTGGGCCTTGGCGTTGATCGTATAGCCGATATACGGATCGACCTTGGTCGCCCAAACCTTGATCGATTCAAACCAGAAGAATTTGCCGACCTTGGGGTTGCCATCATCATTGCTAAAGCGGCGAATGGCCTGAAAGTTCAGCGTAATATCGACATACTCGCCACAGGGTATCGTATGGCTGAAGGTGATTTTCTTGCCCGCACCGGCCAACATACTTTTGGTCTGTGAAAGCTTGTGTGCCGTGGGAATGGCCACAGCCGAATTGCTTGACCCTTTGGGCGCATTTTTCTTGACGACATCCCAACCATTGCCGCCGGTATCGTATTTGAACGGTACTTTAATTTTTGCCATTTTATTGAGGTTTTCCTACGTTTGCCCGGCGAAAATTGCCGGTTCTATGAATAAATTTCTAAATCAAATCAGCGCTTCGACTGACTTTCGCGGGTGCCTTGCGCCTTTTGGAGGGTTCAAAATGCGGCACGAGAAGAATTTTCCGGTATGCCGGAATCTCCCCGTCTCGGGTCTAAAATTGACGCCGCCGGCAAAAGCCCAAGGCGGCTCACTTAGGACCAAAATAAATCCAGTGAGCACGCGACGGCGTCCTTAAGAAATCCTAACTTCCAAAACGAACTTCGGACTAATCTTACCCGTTATAAAATCTGTTATTAATTTTGCGTGCAGGCCGTTGCAGGTCAAACTCATACGGCCTCAATCACGCCGCAAAGCAGCCCGAATTGAGCTTTTTCTGAAGGTCAATGCACGCTATACCCAAATTTAGGTATCCTCCCCCACGGCGAGTTCACTTGTAACGATCGAGGTCTGGTTCAGATGTCCGACAGAAAAACGCAATCGCATTCCGGAAAGGGTGCTGAGGCATCGGAGCAGCAATCGCAACTCGTTGAGAGCATTTATAGAATTGCTCTTGAGCCGCAGACCTACGACGCCTTCATGGGCCGGTGGGACGCCTTTATCCAAGACCGCCTCAGCGCCCTTGATACATTGCGAAGCGAGACTGGCACCCTCGAAACACCGGAGGTCGCAACCCATTTCGAGATTGCAGAGCGCCTTCTGGAGCAAACCCGCAGCGTGGTGGAAGCGCAATCAGCGGCACCAGCAAACGGGGCCGGTTTGGCCCCTGACCCACAGTTCCTGATCGACCGCTCGGGCACGATCGTGTGGTCCAATGCTGCTGCTACCAGAGCGTTCCGGCTAAAGCGTACAACACGCTTTGACGATCTGGGGCTGCCAGACCGCTACCGCACAGCCTTGGCGGAACGCATTGAAACTCTGAACACGGCGTCGGAACATGGTGCCCCACCGCTCATCTTCCAAATGCCAGTCCTGGACGCCTCTGACGGGCTGGCCGAAGGAGACGTGGTTCATCTTCAAGCGCAACGGCTACATGAAAAGCTGGACAGCGATCTGCTGCTGATCGGGCCATTGGCCGCGCACTGGCCCCCTTCTATGCCCAACCTACTGGCAACGACATACGGGCTAAGCCAGTCTGAATGCGAGATTTGCGAACTGCTGAGCCGCGCCCACCGCCCTAAGGATGTGGCAGACTATCGAAACAGCTCGATTGCGACGGTGCGCACCCAGATTAAGTCTCTGTTGGTGAAAACGGGTTGTGGCTCGCAGACAGAACTCGTCCGGTTGTTGCATTTGCTGATGCGTGTGGCGGAAAGCCATGGCCCCGCGCGGCCCGCTGCACCTATTTCTCAGGGAAAGATGACCACTGTTCTGCTAAAGAGCGGCATCTTGATGCCTGTGGAGGTTCACGGGCCTGCAAATGGGAAGCCTGTGATCTTTCTGCACGGCATGTTGGACGGCGCCAGCCTTACCTCGCAACTAAGAGAAGCCCTGAGCGCCCGTGGTTTCCGATTTATCTGCCCGACGCGCCCCTGGTTCGGCGATGCAGAGCCCGACTACGGCCCGATGGAAACGGCCCCTGCCCGCGTCGGCGGCTACGTACGCGAGATGTGCGAACAAATGGGGATAAAGGACGCAGTGGTTTTGGGCCACATGGCCGGCGCGGTTTATGCTTATGCCAGTGCGGCACAAGCACCTGATCACATCCGTGCCATCGTGAATGTCTCAGGCGGCGTGCCCATCATTTCCAGATCGCAATTCGCCGACATGTCCCACCGTCAGCGTGTTGTGGCCTATACCGCGCGCTATACGCCAAGCCTGCTGCCCTTTGTGGTGCGTGCCGGCATCAGTCAGATCAATAGCGGCGGCACGGAACGTTTTATGCAGTCACTGTATGCCAATGCCTCGATTGACATGAAGACACTGACAGACCCTGAAGTATGCCGTGTTGTCCTTGAAGGATATAAATTCGCGACACGTCAGGGGCATTCGGCGTTTGAGATCGACAGCTACCAAGTTGTGCGCGACTGGTCGCATCTGGTGTCAGGATCGGACGTACCTGTCAGCCTGATACACGGCGCACATGATCCTGTTGTCAGCCCACGATCGGTACGGGATTTCGCAGAACGTTTGGGCAACCGCGCATCATTGGATATGTTCGAGGATGCAGGCCAGTTGCTATTACACCAATTCCCTGACCGTGTTCTGGACACGCTCGCGCGGATGAGTGCCCGTTAGGCCGCATTTGTCCAGCCATCCCTTTGCGCGCTTGATCGACAAGCAAAAAGGCAAGTCTAGGTGATGTTATTGTTTTGGTCTTGCTGAAAAACATCCGGCAATATGCGCACCAGCAGCCCGACCAGAAACGCAGTGCTCAGCCCAAACGTGAGCAGCCCTGTTATCGCGGCAAAGCTGCCGAAAATGCGCGCACCGGGATCAAGCACGATGTCGCCATAGCCCAAAGTTGTGTAGGTGATGGTCGAAAAATAGAAGCTGGTGGCAAAGTCGGAAAAGGCACCTGAACCGTAAAAACCAGCCGCCCAGAACCAGATAGTGATCGTATGCGCAACGATCAAAAGAGCGATGCCCGCGCTCATCAACATCACCGTTCGAAAGATATGCCGCGCAGGCTGCATTTGATCCGCCAATCGTGCAAGTCTGGGAATACCAAAGGCAAACACGGCGACATGGACCAAGGCGCTGGCCAACAGGAAGAGACTGCCAAATGCGATCTGGACGAAAAACTGGGTCAAATATCTGTGCCTCTATTTACTGCACGTGCTGCCCTGCAAGCTGCTTGTAACAAGACTAGCGAAGGGGGCGCACATGTAAAACAGATACTGAAGGCCGCATTACTCTTTACCGCTTTGGCATTTCCGTCTTTCGCTCAAGAAACGGCGCGGCCCGCAAAGGTCTTTACCGTCATGGAAGAAACCGACCAGATCGTGCGCCGCTATCCGGATCGCACAAGCGCAACTGCGGGCGGAAACCGAAAACCTCACCATTCGGCGCGCGGGCGGCAGCCCCGAAGAGATCGCGGCATCGCAGGCCTCACTTTTGCGACGCTCCTGACGCTTATCGTGGTGCCGGTCCTTTATACGTTATTTCTCCGTATAACGCCGGACGAAAAGCCTAGCGCGCAGTAAATCACCTTTGGGGCGTTCCGGTGTTCCGCAAACCGTAACGAAGGGCTAAGACTGAACCGCGTCGGGCGGACGCCTGCACCAACTGGCTGGAAGGTTTCTTATGGCTGTTAAACCCACATTGCACCCTCGCAACCAGCACCGTGGGGGCTACGACTTTGAGCGCTTGATCTTGGAAACTCCGGAACTGGAGGGGTTTATTACGCGCAATCCGCGCGGTCAGATGACGATCAACTTTCAGGATGGCGCTGCGGTCCGCATGCTCAATAGAGCGCTTTTGGCGACGCATTATGACGTTGATTTTTGGGACATTCCTGCGTCTTACCTATGTCCTCCGGTGCCGGGTCGTGTCGATTACATCCACTATTTGGCGGATCTGCTGGCAGAAGGAAATGGCAAGAAAATCCCGCGTGGCCCCAAAGTGCATGCGCTCGACATCGGAACGGGGGCAAGCCTTGTGTACCCTTTGGCAGGTCAGCATGAATATGGCTGGACATTTACCGGTGTCGACATTGATCCTGTTTCGATCAAATCGGCGCGGCAGATCAGCGCGCGGAACGGTTTGGACGTAAAACTCATACACCAGAAAAACGCGAATGATATCTTTAAGGGGGTGATCGGACCCGATGATCGGTACCATGTCACGCTTTGCAACCCACCCTTTCACAAGTCGCAGGCAAAGGCTGAAGAGGGCACACGGCGCAAGTGGCGCAATCTTGGGAAAGGAAACTCTGCCCACCTCAATTTCGGCGGCCAGAATGCCGAGCTTTGGTGTGCGGGCGGCGAAATCGGTTTTATCGCCAGAATGATCGAGCAAAGCGTGAATTTCGGTCCCCAATGCCTTTGGTTTACGTGTTTGGTTTCAAAGAAAGAAAACCTAAAACCGCTTTCCAGACTTTTGAAGAAAGCCAAAGTTGCCGAATTCAGGGTGGTCGACATGGCGCAGGGTCAGAAAACCAGTCGGTTTATCGCGTGGACCTACCATGCCAAGCGGCAAAGATCCTTTGACGTGCGAAAGCCGCAGCGATAGGTCTGCGTCTGCCCGCAATGTGCGTCCTACTCACCCGCAACCCACCGCTCAAAACGCCGCGCGGTAGAGTTCGAGCGCATCCTTTTCTGTCACCTCCACCGGGTTGTTCACCAGCAAGCGGCTTTGCAGCATTGCATTTTTGGCCAGCATCGGAAGGTCCGCTTCCGGCACATTCACATCACGCAGGCGCAAAGGCGCGCCAGATCTTTCCATGAGATCCTGCATAAAGGCCACGAAACTGGCGGAACGCACCTGCACGTCTGCATCGGAAGGGCCCAGCACAACATCTGCCAATTCAGCATAAAGCGCGGCGGCCGCCGTCATATTGTAGCGCAAAACAGGGCCAAGCATCAGCGCGTTGGTCAGACCGTGCGGCAGATGGTAATGGCCACCAAGGGGATATGCCAGCGCATGAACCGCAGCGACAGGGCTATTGGAAAATGCTTGCCCCGCCAGATTTGCCCCCAGCAACATGGCTTCGCGCGCTGCGCGGTTGGTGCCGTCCGCACAGGCCACAAGCAAATTGGCGCTCATCAACCGCAGGGCCTCACGCGCGAAAATATCTGACAGGGGGTTCTTTTTGTGCTGACTGGTAAAGCCCTCGATCGCGTGGACCATTGCGTCGATCCCGGTGGCCGCCGTTTGGGTTCGGGGCAATCCCGTCGTCAGTTCGGCATCAAGCAATACAAGGTCCGCATAAAGTTGCTTTGAAACGATCCCCATTTTGGTGGTCTCGCCGGTTGTCAGGATTGTGATGTTGGTCACTTCCGATCCCGTGCCAGCAGTGGTCGGGACCTGCACCAACGGCACCCGGTCGCCCCGCACATTGTCGATCCCGTACATTTCCGCGAGCGGTTGATCAGAGGCGAGCATCAGCGCGGTAATCTTGGCGATGTCCATTGAGGACCCGCCGCCAAGGCCAAGCACAAGGTTTGCGCCTGCTGCTTTGCCCTGCGCCACGCAAGACGTCACAATATGTTCGGGCGGATCGGCAACGACGTCATCAAAGACGGTAACTGAAAAGCCCTCTGCCTTGAGCGACGCAAGTGCAGGTGCCAATAATCCGTTCTCGTGAAGAAAGCGGTCCGTGACGATCAATACGTTGCGCTGCGCGAACCAGCCTTGCAACAACGCGCCCATGCGCGCCGCCCCGCCCCATTCCACGCGCATCGAACCGGGAGTGTCGAAAGAGAAAGGAGCGATTGTTTGTGTCATGGAAAGGGATCCTAGATTGATGGGTCGGAACAGTGATCTGATGCGTGCGGACATCACGGCGCGCCCAGCCTGATCCAGCGCTACGTGAACCGATCCTCTCGGATGGCTCCCCTACTCTGCGTGAAAACGTTGCGAGCGCAAGGCCATGAACCGCTTCAATGCGACGATACCGGAACCGGACCTAACGCGGTCAGGGCACCATGAACGACCAGCGTTGCCTAAAGCACTTTAAAACGACGGCGATGATCGCCGCCCGTTCGACCGGTTCTGGCCGAATTGCAGCCCGCATTGACGCGGTGGGAGTCACCACTGCGCGGGCTGCAAGTGTCATGATTTTAACGGTGCTCTCCCAAGCTTAAGAGGCCCCTGCCCCACCGTCGGTTGCGGTCTGCGTACTGCGCCCGCCACTTGCCCAATTCACCGCCTTTTCACCCAAAGTCTTGAACTTGGTTGACGCTGATTCCAGCTTTGCCTCCCATTCCGGGTTCGGGACCTGACCATCTGTCACAGTAAAGAACGCTTGCAAAAGACAGGCGATTGCAAAGGGTTCGATCACCGATACTTTGACCGCCCATGCGAATAGCAATGCAAATACCACGCCCCCCGCGGACCATGCACCTGGCATCAAATAGACAACAGCCGCTGCAGGCGCGAGCATCATCAGGAAAACAAGTATCGAAATGCCCCATGTGAACAAGGTCAGCCAAGCGGCGTTTTTCAACATCGGCTTGGCATTCTGACCATAAAGAACAAGCGCCTGTTTTGCCGACGCATAAGGGTTTTCAGACCGCGTGCGAAAACTGTGGGCAAGGATAACCTCGTCCACAAGTCCCACGGCCAGTTTGAGATAGGCCCGAACAAGCGACATGACTTTATCAAGGCCCGGTATCGGCAGGATCATAAGAAGCCCCTGAACCAGTCCGGTGATGGCACTGACGACCCCTTTGATCAGTTGGTCGATCCCAAACAACACGGACGCCTCCCCGAACCGGTCCGTTACGATGGAGCGGGCATAGGCGATCTGACCTTGGCCATCCGGCAGTTCGCGCCCGTCCAGAAGTTCGACCATCACAGCGATATGCCCTGCCTTCACAATATAAAGCAGGTATTCACGCATCAGATACAGGATGCCGGCGGTAATACCGAACCCCGCAATCCCGCCCCACATTGTGGTCGACGCCTGAAAGTCATTGTCACCAAAGCCGCCAACCCCATACCCGATGCCCGCGCCGGTCCCCGTCGCCAGCACATAGGCCACAGCGATCCCGAAGTAGACAGCGATCCGAAACAGCAAGAACGGCATCGTTTTGCGCATCAAAGTGAGCGCAGTGCCCATACTAAAATCCCACATGAAACTTCCTTTATTCACTCATCTAAATTTCAAAAAATGATCTTGCTAGCGTGGCAAAGCAAGCGTTTTAGCGCAAGATCGTTTGCCAGCCACCTATCCCGACGCGGAACAGGCTATTGGCGCTGATAGTCAATTCTGGTGATCGCCGTGCAGCTCATCGCGTTTATCTGCTGGGTGTTCTCGATCAAGTCCGGCGATTTGATTGTCATGGCCCACTGCATCCGCATCATGCCGCCTGCCCTGAAATCGGCCAGCCACGCATTTGGACCGGTTTTGGTCCAGTCTAAGGTCGGTGCAGCTTTGGTCGGTTCGAAATCGGCGTCAATCACCCCTTGGATGGACTGTCCGCTCAGCGCCGCGGTTTGGGCTGCGACCGCTTGACCGATGGCACCGTCACACCCGTCCAGCGTTTGGCTGCGCACAACACCGATCCAATTACCGGCGTTCGGGCGGATGCGACCGTCATCGGTGTTTTCTTCGGGGAAAACCTCGATCGGCTTCTTACCCTCGAGCAATGGTGCCGGCACCGTGGGGTCGTCCGTTGGCAACAGTTCAGTCACTGGCGTGCCATCCCCGCCAAAAGCTTTGTCGACATCGCTTGGCGGCAGATCCGTCCAGCGCGGCGGCTTGCCCCGCTCCAGCACAATACCCGTAGCACCTTCGGGCGCAGCCTTGTCACCCATAAGAATGGCAGCTTCCTGCACGCTGATATTAGCCGGTTTCTGGGTCACACCGCCCCCGTCGCGCGGGATATAGACTTTGACATTTTCGGCGAAAGCGGGCGCGCAGATGAATGCGCAGAAAATCGGGAGGATAAAGCGCTTCATTCTGCGGCTCCTGTCAGTTTGGTCAAAAGATCGTTGTACCGCTCTTTGTTCAGCAGGACGCCGGTGGCCCTGAACGACAAGGACCGTTTGAGCGTTTCAATATCCGCCAGCAACGCGGGATCATCGGTGGCGTCATGGCAAAATGTGCCATTCACGATCTCGACACATGGTCCGAGTGCGGCGCTGCGCTGGCGTTGGTTTAGCGTGGCAAAGAATGGGCCATCGGGCGTGTTCGTGGACATATTGAAAACCGGCGTGCGGTCCCTGTCAGCAATCGGTCGCTCCGCGCCCCATCCAAGCGGCAAGGTAAAGTCGAGTGGAATATCTCTGATCGTCATCTGGCATGTTTCGCCCTCTGAGCAGTAGTAATCCGCATCCAGCCCAAGGTCGTCGCCTTCGCCCTCAGGGCGCATGATAATAACGTTACCGCCCCGCTGCCCCCGCCCCAACGTGACGGTGTGTTTGCCGGTCAATTCGCCGGAACGCGGGGTGATCAGATAGGTGCCAGGTGTGCGCCCCTCATCCCATCCGTGCCCGGTATCGCTATAAAACCTATCACTCTCGCCGGTTGCGACATCTTTGATGGTCCATTCCACAGCGCTGTCCACCCGCTGCCCATCTTCCAGAAAGGCGATGATGCTGTGATCAACGGGTTCCTTGTCTTGTGCCGTTTCGATGGCGGCCAAGTCTTTTGCTTTGATCAGCAACACGCGATAGGTGTTTGCGCCCTCAACCGACACGTCCGTGCTCCACCCGATTTCAGCGGGCTTCATGACAAAATCAGTACGGTCGCCAGCGACTTCGATGGTCATCAGCAAGCCGTCATTGTCACGCTTGGCCAACGTCATATCCCCGAAACCACCCCTCGGGCCAAATCCCCAGTCTGGACTGGCCTCAATCACCAACCCGCCGGTGCTGGCAGGTTCGCCTTTAGCGTGGCTGAGTTGGAATTTGATCAGGGGGATTGTGCGTTGGTTGTCGCGAAAGACCAGTTTCCAGTCCCCGTGCAAATCACCAACCGGCAAAAGTGGGACTTCTTCGCCGCCCATCGCATCGGCTTCGCGGGCCAAACCGTTCGTGTCGGCACCAGCTGTTTCAGAGACACCTGCCCTATCTGCGGGCGCATCGCTTTGCGGTAACGGCACGCCAACCGCGATCACCCCAAGGGCGGTTTCTTTCGACCCGAAACTGTTTTCAAAACTGGACCTGAATACCAAATCATACACGCCCGGAACGTCAGGTGCGGTCAGTTTGAACCCGTCCTTGGTGGCGACCTTGTCCATCCGCTGGCCATAGTTGCGTGCTGGGGCCTTGCCGTTTTGGCGGAACTGAAAAAGATCAAGCCGAGTGCTTGATCCGGCCCAAAACGCGTCGAACACCTCTCCCGGCGCAACTTCGCGGGGGCCTTGCCACACCGGATCAATCGTCGCGGCAAAGCTGATCGGAATGCGGCCGTATTCAGTGCCGTCATTTGCGGTGGGAACAAGCTCGTAATCGCCCGGCATCTGCGGGGATGGTACTCTGACGCTGTGATAAACGCCGGCATAGGGGCTGATGTTGCCAGCCTTTAGGGCGAGCGCCCGATCGGTGCTGCCGGCGGGATACAGCCATGAACGGTAGAAGGAATTGCGATCAACACCTGTCGTGTTTTTCAACAGGATGATGTGTTCCTTGCCCCCTTCCAACACCGGCAACTGCCCTTCGCGCCAGATGACATATTCGGCCTCGGCATCCGTGACCTCAAGCTCGATAATTTCGGTCTGGTCGGTAATGTCGACAGTGGTTTCGCCAAAGATGCCTTGGCCTTCGACGCGAAAACGTATTGGGCCAAAAGGCAATTCTATGGGCAAACCGGGAACCACCGCGGTCGCATCTGACAATGTTCCAAGCGCGATGTCGTCTCCGTAAATCGTAAAAGTATCTGGCAAGTCGAGCGCGCGGGTCGCCATCTTGACCCGAATTGTCAGGGTCTGAAAATCCTTGCCGCGCACTTCTTCGGGCGCTTCCACAGCTGTGGCTTGGGCGACGCCTTTCATCGCATCGGACAAACCATCCGCACCGGCGGCATCAAAGTACTGGCCGCCCGTTGCCATAGCCAGACATTGCAACTGCGCCTTGTCGCCTTCGGCAATATCAAAGCCGATCACATGGGCGGTGAAATCCAGCCCCAACGCTTCCAGTTCTGCGCCTACGGCACAGGGATCGGCATCACATGTCTCGACACCGTCAGAAAGCAGAACTACCGTCGCGGCCTCTTCCGTATACTTCAGCACATCCGCGGCTTGCCGCACCGCATCCGATAGCGGCGTCTTGCCGCGCGGCTTGAGGGTGGCCACAAGGGATGCGATATCCCCGTCCGCATCTGGCTGGGCCAGCAGTTCGATATCAGAGCAGTCGCCTTTGCGGCGGTGACCATATGCGATCAAACCAGCGCGGGTGTTGTTGCTATTCCAATCCGTGATCAGATCCCCAAAGGCATCGCGCGCAATCTCAACCTTTGCCACGCCGTCCACCTGCCCCCACATCGAACCGGACATGTCAAAAACAACCATTACATCGCGCCCCGGCTCTTGCGCAGCGCCTGCGCTGGCAAGAAGGGTCGAAAAGGCCAAGGGATAAAGCAAACGCATGAAACACCTATAAAAAAGTCGCCCCCAAGCTGAAGGCGACAGACAAAATACAAATTAAAGGGTCACAAATCGGCAGATTTGGTGCAAGGTAAGGAAAACCTTATATTTAATTGTACTGAAGGAACGAAATGTCACAGATCAGAGCAATGGCGGATCGTATCAGTTCCGTCCGCGGGGCTGATGATGTTTGGGAAACGGCCCTAAGTTTTCTCCCGGGCTTCGGCCTTTCTAAAGTTGTCTTTCTTGACCTGTCAGAGCGCCGGACGCCCGTCGTGCGCAGCAACGCCGGCCAGCGGTGGAACAACGACTATCGCGCCAGCGTCAGCTCGGGTCGCGACCCGTTTGCCGCGAATTGCCTGTCCCGTATTGATCCCGTGCTGACAGGTGTCGCACACCTAGAGAGCCATCAATATCTGGGCAAACCCGCCCTTGATCTGATTGCAACGGGCAGTGAAACGCTTGGCATTACAACCGGCATGTCCGTCACAATACGCCCAGACGCCCAAGCGGCCGGCATCGGCTGGAACCTGATGAGCCGGCATTCCGTCAGAGAGTTCGCAGAGCTGCGCGCGCACCACGAACCCGAATGGCGTGCGTGGTGTCAGTTGACCTTTGCCGGGCTGTCCCTGTCGGGCGCGCAGCACCCTTTCGACACGCTGACAACGCGCGAACGGGATTGTCTGGCGTATGTCGCGGACGGATTACGCACGGCAGATATCGCATACCGTCTCGGCATTGCAGAAGTGACCGTTGAAATGCATCTGCGCAAAGCCAGACACCGGTTGCGTGCCCGCACCAGAGACCACGCAGTTGCCGTCGCAATTCGCCAGGGCCTTATCTAGGGGCCCGGTTTCTATTTTGAAGAGAGGGTGCAACGACGGCTTGGCGCTTCAACTGGCGTGTCGCCAAAGACGGTTAACATGCCAGCGCTATCCGCGCAGATCAGAGGGCGTCTTGCCTGTCTCGCGCCTGAACGCTTTGTAGAAGGCAGAGCGCGAATTGAAACCAACATCATAAGCGATCACGAGGATGGTCGCGTCTGTCGTCGTCAACTGCGTGACCGCATCCTTAATCCGCCAGCCGTTCACAAGCTCAAAGAAACTTTTGCCCAGATGCGTGTTCAGCGTTTGCGAGACATAGTGCGATGTCACCCCAATATGCTTGGCCAGATCCCAGAGCGACAGGTCCGGCGCGCGGTAAAGAAGGTCTTTGGCCATCGCAGCTTCGATCTTGCGCGCGATCCGTTCGGCGCGGTCGTGATCAAGTGCGGATTTTTCATATTTCTGCGCTGGGGGTAATTCCGGTTCGGGCGCGTCGCTTTCCGTCTGGCGAACCAACCCCGGGCGCTGCCGAAGTCCCCAAACGCCGATCACCCAAAACAATGCCAGTACGGCAAGGCTGTGCAGCGTCGACATCTCTGCCTCGTACCTTTGCTCGGTAATAACTCCGAAAGAGATCAAAACTGTGAAGGCAAGGTTAACACACAGGTAAAAGCCAGCACTTGCAAGGATCACCCAAACCCAAGTCAGCTCTCTGTTTTCGGTGCTGGCAAAGATGTCTTTCAGTCGGCTTTGATAGGCCACAAGTCGGCGGACCGTAAGGTAAACATAAATGCCGATCATGAGTTTGAAAACCACATCCGCGACCAGCACCGCCAAGATCACAAGGACCACAGCGAACAGCCGTGGATCGTCGTCCTTCAACTCTGTCTCCTGCAGGTCAACCGGCAGGAACAAAAGCGACCAGAAGCACAGCGTGACAAGGACGATGGGAACAATGTGATTGCGCAGCTTCGGGATGCGCTCGGCCTGACCTTCGGTGGTCAGAGCACGCACATAAACCCAAAACAAAAATGGAGTGGCGATTTCCAGCGCGCCGGTCACCAGATTGATACGCGATAATAGGCCAGCATTTGCGGGATCGTACGTCTCGGCCAGAACCGCGAAACCAGTGGAAACGCCCTGAAACAGAAAAAGCAGCGCAAGCGGAAGGTAAACCCCCGGATCGCGCCGCCTGAGCATCAACAGATGCGCGCAGAACAGGCAGATGCCCGTCAGGACGATATTCACAACGGCATCCACGTTCTCAAAGATCATTCAATATCTCTTTCATCATCCCAATGTGCATGGCCCTGCCAGCATGGTGAAGGGCGCACAGTTAAACAAATCGTATTCCGCAGTTCTGCCCGACTACCTGCCTTAACCGCGTGGCGATGTCGTCCTTTTAGTTTGGGAAGGACATATCGGTTTGAACAATCCAACCGGCCGAGCGCAAGAAGTGTCCCCGCCTGTTGGGACGGACGACGGGACCGCAAATTTGCGAGATGTCTGATCCCATCACTTGCGATCAGGAGACATCCACAACGCCTCACGTCACTCAAACCCGAAATACGAAACAGACCCACCGCCAGCAAAAAACGCGGATGCAATCAGTCATTTGACCCTTTGCTGCGGTGGCCACGAATAAAAATAGAAAGAAACGACAATGAAACCATATCTCATTCTGGCCGCTCTTTGCCTGAGCGCCTGCGAAACACCGGCAGAGCTTTCTGCACGCGAACAGATCGATGCGGCATGCATGGCCGGCAATCTGGATGCCTGCGCAGCGGTTCAACAAAGGGTCGCCGCCGAAAATCAGGCGCTGGCGACAACTGTTTCAGGCCTTTGATAACGTAACCGGATTTTACAGAAAGCGGGGGCATGGGACGATATGCCCCCGCTACTTTCCCAATCTGCAAACAGGCAAAAATTTACACCGCCGGACACGCACGGGAAATGATGACGATCACAGGAATCACCTGTCCTGAGTTGCGGAAAATGGACAATAGGTCGGTTTAACCGAGATTGATCCTGAAAACGAAATAGCCACAATGGGGCGTTGCTAATTGAACCGGCGCGCTTTCCGGTTGAGCCTCCGCCACCCCCCTGAATGGCGCTATATTTTTCAACACCTTAGCGGGGGTGACCCATTTTGGAACCTTGAGAACCTCCGGTAGTGGAGTGTTTCTCAAGCTTTTTTCCATCCCTTCCAGAGCGAGAAAGGTTAACATATCGTTAATATTTAGCTGATGGCGAAATGATTTTTTCAAGGAGGATATCTGCAATGACCATAGCGAAATTGATGAGCACTTTGGCCGCGACCGCGCTGTTGGTTTTCACACTGGCCGCCCCCGCTGCCGCAATTAATGGCACGGATGTGAGTGGCAAAGAGGGAGGCGTTTCAAAAGGCGACGATGTGTCCCCGGATAAGGGCGGCACTGATCCCGACAAATCGCCGGAACCAGAACCGGAACCTGAGCCCGAACCGGAGCCAGAGCCCGAACCAGAACCGGAGCCGGAACCGGAGCCTGAACCTGAAGAGCCGACAAATACACCATCAACGGCAACCAACCCGAACGATGGTCCGGTTGAAGGAACTGCCGCTCTCGAAAGCGATGAATGCAACACCAATGATCGCCGCTTGGTCAGCTCGGAGGGAGCACATGTTGGCAACATTACCGGCATCGAGTGTCGCGCCGATGGATCGGTTCTGTACCACGTGCATCTGGTGAAACCGTTCAATTCAGAAGCTCGCAGCGTGACCTTCAAAGCCAAGACGCGGCCCCGTGCGGGCAAGAGGGTTCAGTTGCAGTTGACCAACATGCAGGTCAAAAAACTGATCTGGATGAACGCGCGCCATTAGGTGAAAGCGACAGTTTCAAATGATTGCGCGCGCCCTTTCGGCGAAGGCCGGCGCGCGCATTGGGGTGCAAAGCCCCCGAACGGCAGTCTGATTTAGCGAAACCCGAAAGCTCTATGCATCAGGACGGGAGCCCTGCCCTTATAACAACTTAATGGCAGGTCGAGCCGACACGTAAGATCGCGACATATTCGACATCACTTGTCAGTTTCTGTTGTGATCGCAAGGCTGCGGCGCGCGGCGAGGGTGTCGGCCATCGACAGGTCATCGCTTTCGGCTTTCAGCGTCTCGTGACCCGCAGGGCGGCGGGTTCTTTTGCGCCCTACACCATTCGCGCCGGTTTCCAAACTGCGGGGCAAAAGCAACCGTTCAACGGTGGTGCGGCGCAGACCTATTGTCGATGTCAGATCAAAAATACGTGCCGCAACGGCCTCCGCCAGATGGGGCCGGACGAGAACCTCAATCCTGTTGAAAGGACGCGATTTTTTACCTTGCCCTTGCAGCAGAACCAGATCAACAACGCCGGAAATCTCTCGCAGGGTATCCGCGGCGGCCCCCAACTCCTCGCCTGTCATATCGTCAATATCGCATGCAAGCTGGACCAGACGGTCCTGTTCAAATCCGCCTTGTGCCGTGTCGAACATGCTTGCGCGCAAGATGTTCGGCATTCCTGATAATTCGCGCATCCCTGCACCGGAACCATTACCGCGCAGACGCCCCGCGGGGCGCGCCGATACGGGTTCACCGTCCGTAACATGCGCAAGGATTGCCGCACCTGTAGGTGTCACCCGTTCACCGGCGACGCCATCATCGTGCCAGTCATATCCTTCAAGGATCAATGCAGTTGCTGGTGCAGGCACCGGCAGTTTGCCATGGGCCGTATCGACCAGACCACCACCCAAAGGCAATGCACCCAGACTAAATGTCGCGCCCTTGAGGGCCGCGCAAATGCTACCCGCTGCGGTCACGTCCATCAGGGCATCCCAATCGGCGATTTCGTGGAAATGCACACGTTCAATCGGGATGTCATGCACGCGGGCTTCTGCCTCGGCAATCCGGTGGAGTATGGCACAAGCGGCTGATGCGGTGCCTTCCGACAGATCGGCGGCCTCCAGCAATTTGCGCATCGCGCTATAGGTAGTTTCCACCCCATGCCGCGCCGCGCTGCCACCGGTGGCGAGTTCCAGATTGAACCGGCGTGCGGTGATGCCTGACGCCATATGTTCGCTAAACCGCGCCTGCCCCACACCATCCGGCAGGACCGCCGCGACATCCGCCATCACGCGTTCTTTCAGATCGGGGCGCAGGTGTAGCATCGCGGCGATGAACATGTCGCCCGCAGCACCGCCAACAGGATCGAGGTGGATGTGCAACCCCAACCCGCTCATGCGTGGGCATCCGGCCAGTTGGCGGCCAACAGCCCCCCTTCGAAATGCATCTCTTCCGGTTCGCCAATCACCTCGAAACCCTCACGTTCGCGCAACTCGGGCAGCATCGCCTCTGAGGCATAAAGATATTCGAGTTTTAGCGTGTTGGGGATGCGCAACAAGCGGACCTGCGTGATGTCCGCCGCGCCACAGGTCTTGATCGCTGTCTGGATCGCTGTGCGATCACAGGGCATGACCATCGGCATTTTTGCCTGCATAAGCACCTGCGACGTCAACGCATTGGCATAGACCGCCTCACGGTCGAAATCCGCCTCAAGCCGCTCGGTCACCACATCGGCGCGTGCGGCGCCATTGCCGTTGCCGTTGCTGCGCGGTGACAGGCCAAGGGCGGCAAGCCGCGAAATATGCAGATGCACCTGCATCTTGGGGCTGGAAAAGCGGTGGGTAATGTTCGGATCCATGCCGGTGCCCGAAAACTCCTTGCCGATTTCGTCGACAACCAAAACATCCAGTTCGCCCGTCGCCGTCGGTTGATCCAGCGGTCCCAAAGGAAGGCGCGGCATGTTGCGCATCGCTTCCTGCAACAACGGCGCTTCCGCCTCCAGCATCCCTTCACTGTCCAGAGCGACGACGCGCGACAGTTCGTCATAGGCGTTCTCAATCGTACCGAGACCGAACAGTACTTTGCAGCGTTCCAGCTTCATCCGCGCCATATGCGCCACGAAGATGCCGACATTATCAATGCCGCGCGCATGGCAGTTCTCGGCCCCCGATTGATTGCCAAGACCGATCGACAGCATTTTGGCCAATCCGCTTTCATTGGGGGCGCGAAAGGACGTGTGCGGCTTGATCCGGTTGAACAGGATGATCCCGTCCGCCGCATTGGCATGGCGGTCGATCCGCACGGACATGCCATTGTCCAAGACGCCAATTTCATCCGTTTCCATACCGGAGCGGATTTCACAGCCTACAGTTTCCTCCGTGACGCCCAGCTTGGCCAAAAGCGCCGATTGCCCCTCCGCCGTGGCCCCGCCGTGGCTGCCCATGGCGGGCACCACGAAAGGATGCGCGCCGCGTGCGCGGACCTGATCCACAATCGCCGCCAAAAGCTCGGGCAACGACGCCAACCCGCGGCTGCCCGCAGTGATCGCAATGGACATGCCCGGTTTGATCTTGTCCACGCAAGCGGCTTGCATTGCGTCTTTCACCGCAGCGGCGGGATCATCAATACGGGTCGCTGCGAATTTCTGGCGGCACAGAACAACACGCGGCAGCGGCGTATTTTCAACAAGTTTGACATAGTTCGGGGTCATTATCATGGTCCTGTGGTTTTAGCCTGTTACGCCGATGGGCCAGGGTGCGAATTCTTCTTCGCCCACGCCCATAGCTTCGGATTTGCTGTAGCTGCCGGATGCTACCGCTAGAATATGCTCGAAGATCGTCTGGCCCAGCTCTTCGATGCTTTGTTCACCGTCAATCACCGTACCGCAGTTGATGTCCATGTCATCGCGCATCTGCGTATACATCGGCGTGTTGGAGGCCAGTTTGATTGTCGGTGACGGGTAGGAACCGAAACAGGACCCCCGACCCGTCGTGAAACAGATCAGGTTCGCGCCGCCCGCAATCTGCCCTGTGGCAGAGACCGGATCAAACCCCGGCGTGTCCATAAAAACCAACCCTTTCTGGGTGACAGGTTCGGCGTAGCGGTAGACTTCCATCAATCCGGTGCTGCCGCTTTTCTTGGCCCCGCCCAGCGATTTTTCCAACACATTCGCCAACCCGCCCGCCTGGTTTCCCGGACTTACAACACCGTTGATCTGCGTGTCGCGCCCCTTGGTGTACTCCAGCCACCAGTCCATGCGCTCGACCAGTTTGGCCCCGATATCAGCGGTCCGCGCACGGCGGGTCAGCAAATGTTCGACGCCGAAGATTTCAGGCGTTTCCGACAGGATCGCCGTGCCGCCGTTGCGCACCAGAATATCCGCCGCCGCGCCCAGCCCCGGATTGGCGGACAAGCCCGACAATCCGTCTGATCCGCCGCATTGCATCCCGATGGTGATATGTTCGGCGGAACAGGGTTCGCGCCGGACCTTGTTGGCTTGGGCCAGCATTTCCTTCACCGCTTCTTTGCCATCGGCAATCGCGCGCGCGGTGCCGCCGACATGCTGCATGGTAATAGTCTTGAGCATCTTGCCCTCGGCAAGCCCTTGTTCTTCAAAGAACTGCGCCAGATTGTTACGTTCGCATCCCAGCGACAAGACGACAGCACCGGCCATATTCGGATGGCGAATGTAGCCCGCCAAGGTGCGCCGCAACAGGTCCATCGGTTCGCCCGTCAACTCCATCCCGCAACCGGAATCGTGGATGAAGGGGATCACACCGTCGACATTCTCCCATGCCTCCATGCGTTCTTCGTCAAAGTAATTGCCGATCTTGCGCGCCACCGTGGCCGAACAGTTTACCGTCACAAACAAGCCGATGTAATTGCGCGTGCCAACCTGCCCGTTCGCGCGGCGGATCCCCATAAAGCGGGCGCGTTCTGCTTTCGGCAAAATCGCCGTGGGCTTGTAGTCACGCGCAAAGGCATAGTCCTTGTCGACCGCGTCGAACCTGATGTTGTGGCTGTGCAGCCAGTCGCCCGGTGCGATATTCTGCGCGGCATAGCCGATGACCGTCCCGAACTTCAGGATCGGTGCACCGCTTTGGATATTTCGGATCGCAATCTTGTGGCCCTGCGGCGTTTGGTGATTTACGGTGATCCCATGTTCCAGCAGCTGCGTGCCTTCTTCGATATCGCCTGTCGCGACAATGATGTTGTCGCCAGCCTCCAGCAACATCGCGCGCGTGCGTGTGGTATTCTGCATGGTTTGACCGTTCATCTTGCACTCGCTTTCGGATCATTAAAAAGGGGCTTCTGCAGGGGTCCGATAACTGATATATTAGATTTAACAGAAGTAAAGAGCCCTCGCAATGAATGAATCCAACCCGGACAAAACGAAGCCGCACAAAGCGCTGGAAGGCGGCATTCTTGGCGTTGATGCGGGGCTTGCCCTTTTCGAGGGCGGGCCAACCGGGCGTGGTGTTTATGCGAAATTGCGCGACGGGATTGTCCGGCTGGACCTGCCGCCGGGCACGCCCTTGCTGCGGGCAGAACTTGCAGAAACCCACGGTGTCAGCCTGACGCCTCTGCGCGACGCCCTACAACAGCTTGCAAAAGAAGGGCTGGTGCAGATTTTTCCGCAATCACGTACCCTTGTCACGCAGATCGACACCACGGCAATCCTTGAGGCACAGTTTATGCGGATCGCATTGGAGACAGAAGTTGTGCGCACGCTGGCAACCGATATCGCCCCCGAAGATCTGGCCCGCCTGCGCAGCATCGTATCCCTTCAAGCTGGCATCGCCGAGAATCCGGCGGATATGCCAACCTTTCAGGAGCTGGACGAAATGTTCCACCAAACGCTATTCGCGGCTGCAGGACACGCCCACAGCCAGCGCATCTTGCGCAGTCACGCAGGGCACCTTGAACGTCTGCGTCGCCTTGATCTGGACGAGGGCGACAGCGCGGCAAGGATGGTCAACAACCGTCAGGTGATTGCGGGGCATACCGAAATTCTGGATGGCATTGCGGCAAATGATCCCGACCGCGCCATGACATCACTGCGCAGCCATTTGCAGCGCACCTTGGGTCGCATGACCGAAAAGCGCGCCGCATTTCCCGACTATTTCGCGCCGGACAAACCCTGACCTAGCGGTTCTGCGCGTTGCGCCATTCTGCGAATTTTTCCAGATTGGCAGGGTCCGTCGCGGGGTATAGACCGATGATCCCCGCGCCCGACTTGACCTCTGATACAACAAAATCCTCATAGGCGGTCATCTCCACGGCCTCATCTGCCACTTCTTCTGCAAGATCTGCGGGAATGATGATGACGCAGTCGTCGTCACCCACCATGATATCACCGGGAAAAACGGCTGCATCACCGCACCCGATGGGGCAATTAATCTCGATCGCCTCATGCAGTGTCAGGTTTGTCGGGCTCGAGGGACGGGCGTGATAGGACGGGATGTCCAGTTCGCCAATAGTCGCCGCATCTCGCAACCCGCCATCCGTCACCACACCTGCCGCGCCCCGCATCATCAAGCGGGTGATCAGAATATCACCGGCACTCGCCGCACGCGGATCTTTCCGGCTGTCCATGACCAGAACATGGCCCTCGGGGCAGGTCTCGACCGCGACGCGTTGCGGATGTTCGGGATTGCGAAATTCAACCAGTTGATTGCGGTCCTCGCGGGCCGGCATATAGCGCAGCGTGAACGCGGGCCCCACCATATTGCGCCCCTTGCGTGACACGGGGCCAACGCCCTGCACCACCTGATTGCGCAGCCCCCGTTTATAGAGCGCCGTGGCAAGGGTTGCGACAGAGACATTCATCAGTTTTTCACGTGTATCGGGGTTCATGCGGTCTTCTCCTGCAATTCGGCTAATGCGTTTTCCGTTACGAAATCATCGAGGGCTTTTTGCTGGCGCTCCGTCAAGGGCCAGGCCGAGGGCGGACGTGTCGGCCCACAATCCTGCCCGATGGCGATAAGCGCCGCCTTTACGCCTGTGACGTTGGTGCCGTTATGCTCTTCGGCGCGGATGTCCTCAAAGGTGCGCATGCCAGCGATCAAGCGGTTCGCCGCCGGATAGTTTCCAGCATCGAGCGCTGCGTGAATGGCCATGGAGCGTTCCGGCCAGACGTTAATCAACCCCGATGTGAAACCGCGTGCGCCAACAGCATAGAGCGGCGGTGCCCAAACTTCGGCCAAGCCACCGACCCAGACGATATCATCCGGACAGGCGGCAATGGCTGCGGCAAGGTTCAGCGGATTGGGTGTCGCCCATTTCACGCCCTTCACGCCACCCGCCTCGCACAGGCGCGCGATGCCTTCAGGCCCCATCGCATCATTGCGCAGATACAGCATCACCGGCAAACCGCCCGACGCATCGCGCACTGCCTTGATGTAATCAACCGCGCCACGCGGAGAGACAAACGGATCAGGCGGCTGATGAATCATCAGCGCCGCCGCTCCGGCATCGGCACTGGCGCGCGCCAGCTTACAGGCGTCACGCACCCCGCGCCCCACCCCCGCCAGCAGCGGCGCGCGATCGCCGACCATAGCGGCCACTTCGCGCACCATCGTGCAGGCCTCATCCGTGGTCAGCGCGTAAAACTCGCCGGTATTGCCGTTGACGACAGGCATGTGAACACCCGCGCCGATGGCCCTGTCGATGATCGGGGCCAGCTTGGGCGGTGCGATCTCTCCCGCCGTGTCATAGGGCGTGACAAGAATGCCGGAGATGCCCGTCAGAGCGCGTTCAAGGTCATGTGCCATCGGTGTAGTCCTTTAGAAAATGTCGGGCTCGCCCGCTGTGCGGCCGAATTCTGCGGTTAGGTAATCAAAATCACAGCCTTGGTCCGCTTGTCCCACATGGCGCTGGAACATATAGCCCCAGCCCCGTTCAAAGCGCGGCTCGGGTGCCACCCATGCGGCGCGGCGTGCGGCAAGTTCTGCGTCGTCCACCAACATATCAAGGCTGCGTGCCTCTAGATCCATACGCACGATATCGCCGGTTTTCAGCAGCGCCAGCGGTCCCCCAACAAAGGATTCCGGTGCGACATGCAGGATACAAGCCCCGTAAGATGTGCCCGACATCCGCGCATCGGAAATGCGCAGCATATCGCGGTGGCCCTGTTTCAACAGCGCCTTGGGCATCGGTAACATGCCCCATTCCGGCATACCCGGTCCGCCCTGCGGCCCTGCATTGCGCAGCACCAAAACATGATCGGGCGTTACATCCAGATCTTCATCGTCAATCGCCGCCTTCATTTCGGGATAGCTGTCAAAAACCAGCGCAGGTCCTTCGTGTTTGTAATACTTCGGATCACAAGACGCCGGTTTAATCACCGCTCCATTCGGGCACAGATTGCCCCGCAACACGGCCAGAGACCCCTCTGCGTAAACCGGATTGGAGAGCGGACGGATCACATCGTCGTTGTAGACTGGCGCGCCTGCAATCCCGTCAGACAAGGGCTTGCCAGTGCAGGTGATCGCATCACGGTCCAGCTTGTCGCCCAGCTGATCCATCAACGCGCGTAAACCACCCGCGAAATAGAAATCCTCCATCAGATATTCATCACCCAAGGGACGGATGTTGGCGATCAAGGGCGTTGTGCGCCCCAGCGCATCCAGATCGTCCAGATCCAGCGCAACGCCCGCACGCCGCGCCATTGCCAACAGATGCACCACCGCATTTGTGGAACAACCCGTTGCCATCGCCACCGTGGCTGCATTGCGCACCGACGCCGGTGTCACCACACGATCCGGCGTCAGATCCTCCCACACCATATCGACAATGCGGCGTCCGCAAGACGCGCTCATCCGCTTGTGTCCCGCATCTGCCGCAGGAATAGAAGAGGCCCCCGGCAGGCACAGCCCCATCGCCTCGGCAATGGCCGTCATCGTTGACGCCGTACCCATCGTCATACAATGCCCGTAAGAGCGCGCGATACCGCCCTCTACGCCCAGCCATTCCTGCTGGCTGATCGTACCAGCACGGCGTTCATCCCAGAATTTCCACGCGTCTGACCCGGATCCCAATGCTCGGCCCGCATAATTGCCGCGCAGCATCGGCCCCGCGGGCAGATAGATAAACGGCACGCCCGCGCTGATCGCGCCCATTGTCAAACCGGGCGTGGATTTGTCACAACCGCCCATCAGGACGACACCATCCAAAGGATGCGAGCGTATTGTCTCTTCGGTCTCCATCGCGATCATATTGCGGTACAGCATCGACGTGGGCTTGGTGAAACTCTCGTCAATCGAGATGGTCGGGATCTCCAATCCCAGCCCGCCGGCCTGTGCGATTCCTTTTTTCACATCCTCCGCGCGGTCGCGAAAATGCAGGTGGCAGGGGTTCATCTCGGACCATGTGTTCAGGATGCCGATCACGGGGCGTCCTTCCCAGTCTTCAGGGCCCAGTCCCATCTGCATCATCCGCGACCGATGGCCAAAACTGCGTAGGTCATCCGGCGCGAACCACCGTGCGCTGCGTAGCGCATCGGCTGATTTCTTACTCTGTGTCATGGTGCCCCTCCCGATGGTCAAACCTGTGCAAACCACCGAAAACATACGGGTTGCCCGAAGTAATATATTACCGTATCAGATGATTTGTCGATACCATTTCGAAAGGCAAGGCACAAATGTCCCATTCTCCACTCAGACAATCGTTGACGCGACACAGCCGCAAAGCAGGCTTTTGGCTGTCGCTCTGCGCGCCCACCGCAACTGAAATCGCCGCCGGAAGCGGGATCGACTGGTTGCTGCTGGATATGGAACATTCCCCCAACGACCTTTCGCAGATAACCGACCACCTGCGCGCCGCACAAAGCGCCCCCTGCGTTACGCCAGCTGAAATAATCGTACGCCCGCCCGTTTCAGAGCAGACCATGACAAAACGACTGCTGGATATCGGCGTGCGCAATTTCATGTTCCCGATGATCCAAACGGCTGCCGACGCCGAAAGAGCGGTCTCTTGGACCCGCTATCCACCCCAGGGTGTGCGCGGCATTTCCGCAACGGTTCGGGCAAACAATTACGGACGGCAAACCGACTATCTGTCGACCTATGCCGATGCGCTTTGTGTGATCGTCCAGGTCGAAACCGCAGAAGCCGTCGGGAATATCCCCGCCATTGCAGCTATCGCCGGTGTCGATGCAATTTTTGTCGGACCCGGTGATCTGGCCGCCTCTATGGGGCATGCAGGAAATCCGATGCATAAAGACGTGCAGGAACAAATCTCACAGGCAATCGCGGCCATTCACGCCGCTGGCCTGCCCGGAGGCATTCTGGGCTACGGCGCTGAAACAGCGCAGCGGTACTTTGATCAGGGTTTCGAATTTGTGGCCATAGCAGGTGATGCATGGCTTTTGACCCGCCATATGGATGCCATGGTAAGCGACATCAAAAACGCCACCTAACCCAACAGAACCACACCCGAAAAACGACCCGACACACCAGCCGAAGGACACCTCACATGACCGCAAATTCATTCGTTTTCAAACCCCATGGTAAACATCTTATCGCCGGAGAGTGGATCGGCGGCGGGGCGGTTTTCGCCAATGCGCCCGCCACGGGTCACACAGATGAGTTCCAGATCGGCACGCCCGCGCAAGTTGACGCCGCCTGCGCCGCTGCCGAAGATGCCTTTTGGAGTTACGGCTACACGCCACGCGAAGAGCGGGCAAAATTCCTTGACACCATCGCAGATGAGATCGAAGCCCGCGCCGAAGCCATCACCGAAATCGGCAGCCGTGAATCCGGCCTGCCCACCGCCCGATTGCAAGGCGAGCGGGGCCGCACCACCGGACAGTTGCGCCTGTTCGCCGACCACATCCGCAAGGGCGATTATCTTGACCGCCGTGTCGACAGCGCCCAGCCCGACCGCGCGCCCGCACCGCGCCCTGAAATCCGAATGATGCAACGCCCGATTGGTCCGATTGCGGTTTTCGGGGCGTCGAACTTCCCGCTGGCTTTCTCTACCGCGGGTGGTGACACCGCTGCGGCACTTGCTGCGGGCTGTCCTGTGGTTGTCAAAGGCCATTCCGCCCACCCCGGCACCGGTGAAATCATCGCCGAAGCCATCCATGCCGCGATCAAGACCTGCGGCGTCCATCCGGGTGTGTTCTCCCTGATCCAAGGGGGCAAACGCGACGTCGGTCAGGCGCTGGTCCAGCACCCGCTGATCAAAGCAGTCGGCTTCACCGGTTCGCTCGGCGGTGGCCGCGCCTTGTTCGATCTATGCGCACAACGTCCCGAGCCGATCCCGTTTTTTGGGGAGTTGGGTTCGGTCAACCCGATGTTTGTCCTTGATGCCGCAGCCAAAGCACGAGGTGCCTCGATTGGCGAAGGCTGGGCCGGATCGCTGACCATGGGGGCGGGCCAGTTCTGTACCAACCCCGGTATTGCTGTGGTCCGCAAAGGGGCCGATGGCGACGCCTTTGTCGCGGCGGCCAAGGGCACGTTGGAACAAGCGCCCGAACAGGTGATGCTGACCGATGGCATTGCGCAGGCCTATCACGATGGCAAAGCACGTTTTACCGGCCGTAACGCCGTGCGCTGCTTGCTTGATAGCGTCAGCGAAGGACGCGCTGTGCGGCCCGACCTTTTTGAAACCGATGCTGATACGTATTTGCAGGATCATGCCTTGGGCGAGGAGGTGTTCGGCCCCTTGGGTCTTGTTGTGCGGGTTTCATCCGACGACGACATGCGCGCACTTGCAAAAGGGTTTGAGGGACAACTGACAGCAACGATCCACATGGACGACGAAGACGCCGGCGAAGCCCGCGCATTATTGCCAATTCTGGAACGTAAGGCTGGCCGCGTTCTGGTAAACGGCTTCCCGACCGGCGTTGAGGTCTGCGATGCGATGGTGCACGGCGGCCCCTATCCCGCTTCGACAAACTTCGGGGCGACGTCGGTCGGCACCTTGGCGATCCGCCGGTTCTTGCGCCCTGTGTCCTATCAAAATGTTCCGACCTCGGTCTTGCCGGACGACCTGGGCGATGTGTCGTGATCGGTCCTGTTGCTGTCCTCGACGTGATGTCGGACGCGATGCAAGCCAAAGTGCGTGCCATCGCGCACGGGCTTGACCTGCGGTTTCCCGCAAGCACATCAGAGGCTGACTTCACCGCCACTGTGCGCGGCGCGTCCTATATTGTGGCGCGTGGTGCCGGCCTGCCCGAAGCCGTGTTGCGCAGCACCGACGGGCTTAAACTCGTCCACCAATGGGGCACCGGCACGGACCAGATCCCGCTTGCTGTTGCCAAGGAACTGGGCGTGCCGGTCGCGCGCAGCCCCGGTGTCAACGCTCCGACAGTTGCGGACCTGACGATTGCGATGATGCTCGCCGTGTTGCGACGTTTGCCACAGCATCACAACAACACGTGTGCGGGTAACTGGATCGAGGATGCGCTGATTCCCGGCGCGCGTGATTTGAATGGCCGCAGCGTGGGTCTGATCGGCTTTGGGGCGATTGGCCAGCTTGTGGCGAAACGTCTGACAGGGTTTGACTGTGACGTTATGTATTATCGCCGCTCCGGTCCGCATGACCAAACCACGGCGCGTTTCGCGCAGATGGACGAAATCCTCTCGACCTGCGACATCGTCAGCCTGCATATGCCCCTGACGCCCGCCACGCAGCATACATTAGGTAAAGCGCAGATCGCGACGATGAAACCGGGGGCCTTTGTCGTCAATACAGGGCGCGGCGGGCTGATCGACGAAAGCGCCCTGATCACCGCCTTGCAAGCCGGTTCTCTATCCGGCGCTGCACTGGACGTGTTTGCGCAGGAACCCGTCAACGCGGACAACCCGTTGTTGAAAATGGATAACGTGGTGGCCCTGCCCCATATCGGCGGGCGTACCGAGGACAATCTGAACCGGATGGTGGCGCATTGGGCGGCCAATATCCGCGCCTTTGATGCAGGGCGCGGGATTGATGAAGCCTGTCTTGTGACCTGAGATCAGTCCGCCATGAACGGGGCGGGCATCAGTATCTTGTTGATCTGTGACACCAGATATCCGGCTTCGGCACTTTTGGCGAGATAGGCCTGCCACGCCGGATCAGCAGCCAGTTCTGCACGCCGCGCCGCGCGGTCAGCCGCGTCGCGGTAGGGCCAGATATGCACAAATGAATTTACGTCACCCGTTTCGGTCTGCGCATATAGGACCGGCATGCCGAGAATTCGCAGCTGCGCGGGATAGCCGTGTTCGGCATATAGCGCGAGGTGTTTTTTGATGGTGCCGGGGCGACAGATATAGGTGCGGTGGTCATAAATCATCTGATGTTCCTTGATGTCAGCGTGGGTCGGTTCACGCGCTTTCGGCGTGATCGGTGATACGGGTGCGTGCCTGTAGCAGGTGATGCGACATGCAAACGCCTGCCGCTTCTGCATCACCGGCGCGGATGGCTTCGAAGATCTGGCGATGTTCCCGCATTACCAGGTTCAGGCGGGCCTGCGTACCTTCACGCGTCAGCTTTTGGGCAACGTCTATGCCCCGCTCGATGGCATCGCGGGTGCACTCAAGCATGTCCACGAACACTTCGTTGCCGGAAGCAGCCGCGATGGCGAGGTGAAATTGATAGTCGGAATCTACCGACGGTGTCCGTACGGCCATCGTTTCCTCAAGCCTCTGCAGCGCGGATTCGATCCGTGCAAGGTCCTTTGGACCGGCGCGCAGCGCGGCGAGCCGGGCGGTTGCATGTTCGACGGTGACCCGTGCCTCCATCGCGCGCATCAGCCCCGCAACGGAATCAACCGTCGCAAACTCGATCAGCTTTTCAGGCGGACGGCGGCGCACAAATGTCCCGACACCACGGCGCGCTTCGACCAGCCCGTCCTCTTGCAGTTTCTTCAACGCCTCGCGCACGACCGGTCGTGACACACCAAAAGCGGTGGCCAACCCGTGTTCCGAGGGCAAGCGCTCCCCCTGCCCCAGCGTGTTCGACACGATCTGTTCCAGAATTTGGCCATAGAGCTGACCGGCAAGCGTTTGTCGTTTGGTAATCTTTAACTTGGCTAGTTCCAATCTGGTCCCTCTTAGTACACCTGCCGTCGCAGCATATTGGCGATCCGCAGCGCCGATGTGGCAGCGCCGTATCCATTGTCGATGTTCACAACAGTAACACCGGGGGCGCAGCTTGCCAAAATTGAATCGAGCGCCACGCGCCCCCCCTGTGCCACGCCGTACCCGACAGAGGTCGGCACCCCAATCACGACGCCCCCGACCAGCCCGGCCACCACCGATGGCAGCGCCGCATCCATGCCCGCAAATACGATCACGACATCCATTTCGCGCAGCTGGTCTTCTTTCGCCAGCAACCGCCAAAGACCCGCAACGCCAACGTCGGAAATTTCCGTAGCCGCCATACCACCATACGCCAGCGTACGTTTTGCTTCTGTCATCGGCCCCGCATCAGATGTGCCGGCACTGACCAATGCAACACGCGGCCTTGTGGCCAAAGTTGGCAGCGGCCCAAGGATGCCGCTACGCGACACAGCGCAGTAATCCAGCGCAGAACGCAACGGCCCGGGCAGTGCTGCATGTTGCCGCTCAAGCAGACGCGTCATCAACAGCCGGCGCCCTTCGGTGACGGCATCACCCAAGATTGCCGCAATCTGGGAGTCCGACTTATACTGGCATAAAACGGCTTCTTCGATGCCGATGCGATGGGCGCGGTTGCGATCAAAGGTGACGTCTGGGTGGCCATCCACGGCCTGCTCATCCATGGACAAATGCACTTCCTCGTTTGTAGGCCCGTAGGCCGATTTTGCCGTGCGCGGGGATCAGATCCTTCGCAAGCGCCAGAACCTCGTCTTGCTGCGATTGCGTCATGGCATCATGTACGGCAGCATCCAGTTCGATCAGCCATCCTGCCTGCATGCGCCTGCACCTCAGTGTAACATTGCCCAGCGCTTTGCGCAGACGTTCCTCCACAGTATCAATGACGGCCAAATCCGCAGGCTCCACACGCAGGCCCGTTTCGATGCGGCTGGCAAGGCAGGGGGCGGCGGGAAGCTCTGACAAATCACCAAGCCCTAGCGTACGGGCCAGCGCGCGCACGTCATCCTTGGTCATTTGCGCGGCCACAAACGGATGCAGAACGCCATGTTCCTCGGCTGCCACCAGGCCCGGTCTAAAGTCAGAAAGATCATCGAGATTGGTACCCGCGGCCACATAATCACCCAGCTTGGACAAGGAGCCATAAAGGTTGTTCTTGCAAAAATAACATCGGTTCACAGGATTTGCGCGATAAGACGCATCCGCGAACTCGCCCGCATCAATAGTGCGAAGCGTAAGGTCACGATCGCGGGCAAATTGCTGTGCGCGGGCTGTCGCGGCAGCGGGAACTGCGGGGGAAACCGCATGGCACAATATCACTGCGTGCCGTCCGCGCACCTCTGCGGCAGCGGCTGACAAGGTCAGGCTATCGATACCGCCGCTCAGTGCGATGGTCAAAGTGGGTGGCGCGATCAGTGCTGCATGCAGGGCGGCAGGGACACTCATTGCGGCTGATCGTCCGCCGGTTCAAGATTCTCAAGCAAACGCTCGCTCGACATCTCAAGGTGCAATCGCATCCGGTCCCGCGCCAAAGTTGCATCGCCTGCTGTTATCGCCTGAGCGATAAGATGGTGTTCGCGCACGGCTTCGTTGCTTTCACTGCCACGCCTGACAGATTGCAGACGTCCGACCAACATGGTTTCGCGCAGGCTTGCACCCAGATAATTGAAAAAATCCAAATAATAGTCGTTGCCGGTCGCGTCACAGATGGCACGGTGAAAGTCCAAGTCGGTGGTAACCCCTTGGGACACGCCCGGGATGCCACCGCCACTCGCATCGTCAAAGGCGTCCGCCGCCGCCTGAATTGCGGCACGTGCCTGATCGCTGCTGCGCAGGGCAGCGATGGCCGCCGCCTCGATCTCCAGGCCCAAGCGCAACTCGAGAATTTGGGAAAGCTTGCGCAGACTTCCGACATCGCGCTCGGGAATGGCGAATCCCATCCGCGGCCGGTCGCTAGCAACAAAGGCACCGCGCCCTTGTTGGCTGGACAGCATTCCCTCTGCTTTCAACCGCGATACCGCTTCGCGAATGACAGTGCGGCTGACGTCAAGGTTCCCAGCGAGAGAGGTTTCCGATGGCAGCATCGTACCCACGGCCCAAATGCCGTTGACGATGTTATGCCGCAAGACCTCGGTCGCCTGATCGCTAAGTGTCGCCTCGCGGGCGAGAAAGCCGGATGCAGCAAACGCCTTACTCATTATGTCCTCCCGTTTTAGCTGATTGGTACACCTGTATGACAAGTTGTCAATTAGCAGAACCCCGTTGATAGCGGGTGAGCCGCGCGAAAAGTCCAAATTTCAGCCATAAGCCTCACCTGAATACAGTATTCAACATGACAACTTATGGCAAAATTTTGCAAAATATGTATTTTTATTTGACAGGAGACGGGAATCAAGGACAGTCTAGCCGGACATTGGTGCAGTAGCGCCAAGACGGGAGTAGCACGGTATCGACGCTAACGATCCGGCTCAAATCTGAACTCGGGAGGAGTTTCTATGTCCACGCTTACCAAAGCAATCCGCCGGACAACGGCGGCAACAATCTTTTTCGCGGCCACCGGAATCGCGGCGCAGGCGCAAGACTTTACAATGGCAACCGGCCAGCAGGGCGGATCGTGGTATCCGGTCGGCGGTGCCATCAAGGCCATCGTTGAACGTGAAAACCCAGATATGAACATCACCGTGACCCCCGGTGCCGGTGTGTCCAACGTCGTGGGTGTTGATGCGGGCCGCTTTGCAATTGCTTTCGCCAACTCCACCTCAACGGTTGACAGCCTGAGCGGCAAAGAGCCATTTCGCAAAGCAACAACCAATGTTTGCAACCTCGGCGTTCTTTATCCGCAGTTCTTTCAGGTCGTTGCACGGGCGGATTCAGGCATCAAAACCATCGCCGACATGAAAGGCAAACGTCTGACAACCCAACAACTGGGCAACACCGGCGAATTCCTGACCCGCGAATTGCTTTCAACCGCCGGCATGTCTTTTGATGATCTGGCCAGCGTGTCGAACACATCCTATTCGGATTCCGCATCACAAATGAAAGACGGGCAAGTGGATTTCTTCACGCTTGGCTCATCCCTGCCAACCGGTTCCGTGATGGACCTGGCCTCTTCGCGCGAAATCGTTCTGGTCAACATCGACGAAGAAACATTCAAGCACTTCAAAGACCAGAACGCGGCCTTCCAGCATCGTGAGGTAAAGGCGGGTTCCTACCCCGGCTTTGACGAAACGATCCACACCATCAGCTATGACACGCATATGGTTGCACCCTGCGATTATGACGGCACCGTCGTCAAAGCGGTTCTGGCGGCTGTCGCCGACAACCCTGAAAGCTTCGGCGCGATCAGCAAGGCAATGGCGAGCCTGACGGTTGAAGAGATGGCGACAGATCTGGGTGTACCTTTCCATCCGGCCGCGATGGAGTTCTACAAAGAGCGTGGCGTTTCAGGCATGTGATGAACCGTCCCTGACGGTCCTGCCGGACGGGGCCTCGTCGCCCCGTCCGGTACACGCGTTTTCAGCGCAGGCGCGCGGGCATCCGGCCCCTAAATGTGCCGCCTGCGGCCCCACCAATTTGCAAGCCCCCTCTAGCCTTGGAAAAACCCTATGAAACTCTCCGTCTTAACAGACAAGATGCCCCTGATTGTCCGTATTTCCCGGCTCGTGCTGATCGGTATGGCCTTCTGGCACCTTTACGTCGCCTTTTTTGGTCCGCCAAACCCCTATATCATGCGGGGTGTTCACGTGGCGTTGGCGCTGCTGTTGATCTACCTGACGGTCGATGCCAAAGGTTTGCGAAATACCAATCCGCGCTGGTACGACATCGTGCTCGCTTTGATTGCAGGCGGCGCGGCGCTTTATCCGTCGTTCAACCTCAACTACATTACCCAGCGGTTCCTGTACGTTGATCCGGTTTTGCCGATGGACATCGTTGTCGGTATCACGCTGGTGATCCTGTTGCTGGAAGCGACACGGCGGATGCTGGGGCCGATGCTGCCGATTACGGCGATCCTCTTCATAGCTTACGGGCTGGCCTTTACCAACACATTGCCCACTGTTCTGCTTGAGCAATTGTTCATGACCCCCGAAGGTATCTTTGGCATCCCCATCGCCGTTTCGGCAACCTATATGGTGCTGTTCATCCTGTTCGGCTCCCTCGTTGAAAAGATGGGTGTCGGGCAATTGTTCATGGATTTCGCCGTCGCCATTACAGGGCGACAGGCCGGCGGCCCCGCCAAGGTGGCCTGTGTGACATCCGGCCTTTTCGGGTCTGTTTCCGGCTCGGCGGTGGCCAACGTGATGACCACCGGCACATTTTCCATTCCGTTGATGAAGCGAATGGGCTTCAAACCTGCCTTTGCAGGCGCGGTTGAGGCGGTCGCTTCTACAGGCGGGCAGATCATGCCACCGGTCATGGGGGCCGCGGCCTTTGTGATGGCCGAATACCTTGGCACCGGTTACCTGACAGTTGCCAAATACGCGCTTGCACCGGCGATCCTGTTCTACATCGCACTTTTCGCCGCGGTCCACTTTGAGGCCAAGCGCAAAGGCATCGGGTCTGTTCCAAAGGAAGATCAGGTTCCGTTGAAAGAAGTTATTCTCGAACGCGGCCACCTGTTTGCCCCCCTGATCATTATCGTTACGGTCCTGATGATGGGATACTCGGCCCCCTATGCCGCACTTTGGGGCATCATGTCGGTTGTGCCCGTAGCCGCGATGCGTAAAACCACCCGCCACTTTGTAACGGTAGACAACATACTGGACGCCCTTGAAGGCGGCGCACGTAACGTATTGGCGATTGCGTCTGCCTGTGCCTGTGCGGGTATCGTTGTTGGCGTGATCGACATTACCGGCCTCGGCCTCAGCTTCTCCAACTTCGTGATCGAAGCGGCGCAAGACAAGCTGGTTATCGCCTTGCTCTTGTCCATGGTTGCGGGGATCATCCTTGGCATGGGCATGCCAACGACACCGGCCTATATCGTGCAAGTCGCCTTGCTGGTGCCGGCACTTGTGAAACTGGGCGTGCAAGTCGAAGCGGCCCACCTGTTTGTGTTCTACTTCGCGATCCTGTCGGCCATCACGCCGCCTGTGGCGATGGCGGTCTATGCGGCAAACACCCTGTCGCACGCAAAAATTGTCGAAGCCAGCTGGGCCGCGGTCAAACTTGGCGCGACCGGTTTCATCGTGCCATTCATGTTTGTCTATGAACCGGCGATCCTGATGCAAGGCGACGCGGCACACATCGCCCTTGTACTGCTTCAAGCCACCGTCGGGGTAATTATCCTTGCCGCATCCTTACAACGATATTTCTTCGGGAAACTGGAAAACTGGCTATCCTTCGCCCTGTTTATCGCTGCGCTTTTGTTGATCTACCCTGATTGGCGAATGACATCGGCAGGCTTGGCTATCGCGGGCGGTATTCTGGCTTTGCAAAAAGTCAGATACCGGACCGCCACACCACAAACAGCTGCTAACAACTGATCCGGCACCGGACGCAAACCAAAAACGGAGCGCATTTACATGCTGCAAAAAGTCACCACCAAGCCCCGCACCGGCGGTCAAATCCTTGTCGACCAGCTTTTGATCCACGGCGCGGATACCGCTTATTGCGTGCCCGGCGAAAGTTATCTTGAGGTACTGGATGCGCTGCATGACGTCAAAGACCGGTTCACGCTGATCAATGCACGCCATGAAGCGGGGGCGGCAGACATGGCAGAAGCCCATGGCAAGCTGACGGGCAAACCCGGCATCTGCATGGTGACGCGTGGCCCAGGTGCCTGCCATGCGGCCATAGGCGTGCATATCGCACAGCAAGACAGCACACCGATGATCCTGCTGGTGGGGCAGATTGCGCGCGACACCACCGATCGCGAAGCCTTTCAGGAGGTCGATTATCGCGCGATGTTCGGGCCCATCGCCAAATGGGCGACCCAGATCGACGACGCGCGCCGCGTACCGGAATACATGGCCCGCGCCTTTCGGGTTGCGACCTCGGGGCGGCCCGGTCCGGTGGTGATTGCCCTGCCCGAGGACATGCTGACCGATGTGGTCGATGTGGCGGATGCCCGCCCCTATGCCCCGACGCACGCCGAACTGTCCAACGACAGTCTGGAGGCACTTAAGGCCGAGATCGCAGAGGCGAAAAAACCGTTGCTTTTGCTGGGCGGGTCCGGCTGGTCGGATGCGAGTGCGGCCGCCATCACACGCTTTGCAGAAACCAACAAGATTCCCGTCACCTGTTCGTTCCGTCGGCAAGATATCGTGAACAACCTGTCACCGGTTTTCGCCGGCGATTTCGGCACCTCGACTGCGCCGACGCTTTACGGACACCAGCGCGACGCCGACCTGCTGATCGTGATCGGTGCCCGTCTGGGCGAGATGACCACCAAAACCTATACCACAATCAACTCTCCCAATCCGCAAACGCGGTTGGTTCACCTTTATCCTGATGCCGACGAAATCGGGCGGGTTTATTCGCCGGATCTCGGCATTGCCGCCGCCCCTGCCTCAGTTGCTGCGGCTTTGGACGGCGTCGATCTGGGCAAAGGCGACGTTTGGGGCGACTGGTGTGACCGCCTGCATGCAGATTACCTGACGGACAGCGATGCCCCCAATGGAGGTGAGTGGAATCTGGATATGGGCGTCGCGCTGAACCAAATCCGCGACAGCCTGCCCGACGATACCATCGTGACGCTGGACGCGGGCAATCACACCGGTTGGGCGCAACGCTTTTTACGTTACGGACGCCCCGGCCGGATCATCGGGTCCACCTGCGGGTCCATGGGGTACGCAGTACCTGCCGCAGTGGCCGCCTCCGTCGCCGAACCCGAACGCCTGACGCTGGCCTTTGTCGGTGACGGTGGCTTTATGATGAGCGGGATGGAACTGGCCACTGCTGCGCAATACGGCGGCTGCCCGATCGTGCTGCTGTTTAACAATGGCATCTATGGTACCATCCGCATGCATCAGGAACGTGATCACCCCGAACGCGTTTCCGGGACCACTTTGATCAATCAGGATTTTGTGAAACTGGCCGAGGGGCTGGGTGCCCATGCAGAACGGGTCACCAAGACCGCCGATTTTGCTGCAGCTTTCGAGCGGGCCCGCGCCAGTGGACGCCCCGCCCTAATCGAATTGGTCACCGACCCCGACCAAATCTCGACCCGTACCACCATTGGCAAACTGCGTGACGCCGCGCGGGCAAAAGCGAACGCTTGATGACAACGACACTTCAATCTAGCGCAAGTCGCGACACACAAGCGCGCGACGCCGAACTCCTTGGCCAATTGAGGGCCGCCATTGGTACCGCCCACGTGCTTACCGATCCAAATGATCTGGCGGACCGGCTGATCGAGGATCGCGGCCTGTTCAAGGGCAACGCCCTTGCCATCCTGCGTCCCGCAGATACGGCGCAGGTCGCTGAATGTGTGCGGCTTTGCTTTGCGGCAGGCGTGCCGATTGTGCCGCAAGGCGGCAACACGGGCCTTGTCGGCGGCGGCGTGCCGGAGGGCGGCGTGATCCTGATCACCCAACGGCTGAACAAGATCCGCGAAGTGGACGCAGTGAACGCCACCATGACTGTCGAAGCGGGGTGTATCCTCGCGTCGATCCAAGCTGCGGCAGAGGAGGTCGGCGCATTATTCCCGCTGTCGCTGGCCTCCGAAGGGTCCTGTCAGATTGGCGGCAATCTGTCGACGAATGCGGGCGGCACGGCTGTGCTGCGCTATGGCAATACCCGCGATCTGGTCATGGGGATCGAGGTGGTACTTCCCGACGGTCGCATCCTTAACGATCTGAACGGTTTGCGCAAAAACAACACCGGCTATGACCTGCGCAATCTTTTTATTGGGGCCGAAGGGACATTGGGGATCATCACGGCGGCGGTGATCAAACTGTTTCCCCAACCGGTATCGCGTGCCACGACCATGGTTGCCTGCGATGGACCGGATGTGGCGTTGTTACTTTTCGAACGTATGCGCAGCCAGAACGCTGATGTGCTTTCGACGTTCGAATACATCGACCGCTCGGCATTGCAGATGGCCATCGACCACGGGCCGGGATGCAGTGACCCGATGACGCAAGCCTACCCTGCCTATTGCCTGATCGAACTGACCAGTACTGGCGCACAGGACGCTTTGGACGCCCGTATGGAAGCCACGCTTGAGGCGGCTTTTGAAGCGGGTGAAGTCATCGACGCGGTGATTGGCGCGTCAGAAGCGCAAAAGGATGCGTTGTGGGCATTGCGCGAAAACCTGTCTGATGCGCAAAAACCGGAAGGTGCGTCAATCAAGCACGATGTCTCGGTGCCGGTGTCACGGGTCGCCGATTTCGTGAACGTGGCCAAGGCCGCCTGCATCGCCTACATGCCCGGCCTGCGCCCCTGCCCCTTCGGGCATTTTGGGGACGGCAACCTGCACTTCAACCTGTCGCGCCCCATAGATATGGCGGATGCGGATTTTCTGGCCGAATACCCCGCCTTTAACCGCATCGTGCATGACATCGTGCATGAGATGGGCGGATCATTTTCTGCAGAGCACGGCATCGGCAAGGTCAAACGGGCAGAACTGCGCCACTATAAAGATCCCGTTGCATTGGAACTGATGTCGCAAATCAAAAAGGCCATTGACCCTGCCGGACTGATGAACCCCGGCAAGGTACTGTGAAGCGGGGCGTTAGCCGCGCCCCGCAAACGGCATTTTGGTCGCCATCACCGTGACGAACATCGCGTTGGATCCGGCCTGCATCCCCGCCATATAGGACAGGGTGCGGGCAATATCGCCGACATCCATTCGCGGCTCCGGCGCAAGGCTGCCATCCGGCTGTAATACGCCATCCTTCATGCGTTCGGTCATCTCGCTGGCCGCATTGCCAATGTCGATCTGGCCCACCGCAATATCATGTTTGCGCCCATCCAGTGACAGCGCGCGGGTCAGCCCGGTGATCGCATGTTTCGTCGCGGTATATGGGGCCGACAGCGGTCGCGGCACATGGGCAGAAATCGACCCGTTGTTGATGATCCGCCCGCCTTTCGGGCTTTGCCGCTTCATCAGTGCAAAAGCGGCACGCGCGCATAGAAATGAGCCTGTCAGATTGCTGCCGACAATATCGTTCCAATCCTCGACCGAAAGCGCGTCAATCTCGACCGCAGGGCCATTGCGCCCCGCATTGTTGAACAGCAGATCAAGCCTGCCAAAGGTTGTTTCGATCTGGTCGAACAGTTCTGCAATATCGCTTTCACGACTCACATCGGCGGCAATGGCCAGATGCCCCTCGCCTTCAAGCGTCGCACGGACCTCGTCCAGCTTTTCTTTCCGGCGACCGGTTAAAACCATAGTGAAACCATCACGCGCAAGCGCCTGCGCACAGGCACGTCCAACACCGGTTCCTGCGCCTGTAATAAGGGCAAATTTCTTTTCCATTCCGCTTTCGTGCTCCTGTTTGAATGTGATGCTTGGTAATGAACTAATATTAATATAAAAGAGCAGATAACGCAGCAAAAAACGCATACCGGCGCTGCCAACCCGATAAGGAAATACGCACGATGATTGACCTTTATACATGGACCACGCCGAACGGCCGCAAGGTCTCTATTCTGCTTGAGGAGCTGGGGGTGCCATACACCTCGCATGCGATCAACATCACCAAAGGCCAACAGAACGAAGCCGATTTCCTGAAGATCAGCCCCAACAACAAAATTCCTGCGATTGTCGATCACGAAACCGGCGTGAACCTAATGGAATCCGGCGCGATCATGATATATCTAGCTGAAATGCATGGTAAATTCCTGCCCACGGATCCAATCGAGCGAGCAAACGTCATGCAATGGCTGATGTGGCAAATGGGCGGGCTGGGGCCGATGGCAGGACAGACCCATCATTTTGTACACTTCAATCCCGGCAACGCGCCATATGCAGAAGAGCGTTTCACAACGGAGGTAAAACGCCTTTACCGTGTGTTGAATACCCAGTTGGAAAGCCGCGACTACATTTGCGACACCTATTCAATCGCAGACATGGCGTGCTGGCCTTGGGTATCGCGTTACGAATGGCAAGGCATTGATCTAAGGGAATATCCCGCCGTCAGAGAATGGTACCAGCGCCTGCTCCAACGGGAGGCGGTGCAAAAGGGGTATCACGTGCCAAAAGCGATGGGCGAGATCCCGGCGGGATAAAGGCAGAAAGCCGGTGTTTACCACAGATGAAAGCGACTGCGCGTAAGTTGTGACGATCAAAGCCGCTGACCGCCCCCAGCCAAGCCTGTCAAATATTCATGCTGCGTGACAGGTACTCGCCTGTCACGCGGTAATGGCGTTGCAAGCTGGCGCAGGCGCGGGCGGCATCGAGCCCTACCACAGCATCCAGGATCGCGTCATGCTCTGCCGAAACATCCCGTTCATCATACGCATCGTCGTGCGCCGCAAGATTGCGATACCGGATGTTCAAATCGTAAAGCTGGGCGCAATAGCGTTCCAGAACCGGCGATCCACTGTTTGAGAGCAGCGCCATATGAAAGGCCTTATGCGCGCCTTCAAAGGCGGCCGCGTCCTTCACTGCCGCCTTCTTCATCCGGTGATGTGCAAGCACCACATTTTCTTCCCATGCAGCTGTCGCCGCTGCAATTGACTGTCGCAGGGCAAGGTCCTCCAACGTGCACCGCAAGGTCAGGATTTCACGAAAATTGGCATGGCTCACCGGTGCTGCACGAAACCCGCGTTGATCAAGACGCTCCACCAACATATCGGACGTCAGCAGGCTTAACGCTTCGCGGACGGGCGAGGCCCCCGTGTCCAGTATGGCGCGCAGTTCTTCGATCTTAAGCTTCTGACCCGCCGCCAGCGCGCCCGTCAGGATCATATCGCGCAAGGCAAGATAGGCGCTAAGCGTTGCGGAGGTTTCTTTGCCGCCTGTGTCTTCACTCATATTCATCACCCGCAACTCTGTTCGAAGCAATCAAAGGTCAAATGGTTACCTAACGGCTGGATGACACGTTTCATATCCTCACGTCTATCGTCCAGCTGTTTGGCACAATCCTAATGGCGCAATGTCCCTACATCATGCGTTTATTGTGGGGATATATAAAAATCGATAATAATTAGCGTCCTGCCAAATAATCGGTATAATTGTTAGAAACAAAGGTGAGTCCTATGAAATATCTGGTCGGAGAAACAAGTGCTGGCGCAGCAGTCTACGCAGTGCAAGGCGATCAAGCCTATAATTTAACAGCATTAAATCCTGCAGTTGGAAATGACCTGATGGCGCTGGTCAAACGCCCAGATCTGGTCAACGCCGTCACCGCACAACTTAAAACTGCCCCACGCGTTTCAGTTGCGTCAATCACCCCTGCCCTGCCAGTCGCAGCGCCCGGCACCATCATTTGCCTCGGGCTGAACTATACCGACCATATCAAAGAGGGCGGTTACGAAATTCCCGCGTACCCCGCACTTTTCATGCGCGGGAAAAACTCCATCATGGCAAGCGGCGCACCGCTGGTTAGGCCGAACTGTTCGACCCAACTGGATTACGAAGCTGAATTAATGCTGATTGTCGGCAAGGGCGGGCGCCATATCGCGCAAGACGATGCGTTAAGCCACGTGTTCGGGTATACCGTTTTTAACGACGGGTCGGTGCGCGATTTTCAACGCAAAACGCATCAATGGACGCCGGGCAAAAACTTTGACAATACCGGTGCGATTGGCCCCTTTGTGGTGTCACCCGACGAACTGCCCGAAGGTGCCGCCGGCCTTAAAATCGAAAGCCGTGTCGGCGCTGAAATCCTGCAATCCTCCAACACCGGCAACATGATCTGGTCTGTTGCGCAAACCATTGCAACAATTTCCGAATACACCACGCTTGAACCCGGTGACCTGATCGCAATGGGCACCCCGCCTGGTGTGGGCCACGCGAAAAAACCGAACCCACGCTGGCTGGTTCCCGGCGAGGTGATAGAGATCGAAATCGAAGGCATCGGCAACTGCTCCAACACCGTCGTGGATGAATCAGATTTGTGAGCCGTTACGGCGTTTTCGCGGCGACTGACGATTGTCGGACGCGGTCGTGCCGTCGTTAAAAGATGGGTGACAAAGTAGGGGCGAACCGGCTCGTTTTCAGCAGCGAAAATGCACCAAGGTTGCGCAAAGCTGTACCCCGGAAGTGCCCCACGCAATTCTGATAGAATAAAAACAAGTAGCCCTAGCATTTTTGCTAGATTTGTGGCGGAGACGAAGGGATTCGAACCCTCGAGACCCTTCCGGGCCTACTCCCTTAGCAGGGGAGCGCCTTCGACCACTCGGCCACGTCTCCACCGACGCGTATAGCCAAGCAAACATGGAGACTACAAGGTAAAACTTCCCTTTTTCAAAAATTCCTGCCGATGGCCCGGATCCGCCCTATTCAGGGACATCGCGCGATTTCCCCAGTCAACAAACACCTATGCATCCTGGCAGATAAATCCTCGCGCGGCGCAAAAACGCTGGGCCTCTTCAACGTGATTGCCAACCGCTCCCATTGAAAGATCTATCGTGCGCTAGTGAACAATTTTAGGCAGTCTTTTCCGACGTCGTAGAAAAGCTCAGGCTGCGGAATTCGACCGTTCATTCGACCCGCCACACATTTCGCTTTGCATGCGCATCCGACGCCTAAATGACGACAGCGCTCCCGCATAGCGGCAGCCAGCTACATGCCGCTGCTCTGCACCGCAAACCACCGCCTGCACAGCCCTATTCAGGGTAAAAACAAGCCGCCGAATGTGCGTCGCTTGACAACTCCGGGCGCTGTTCGCGGCACGTCTCTTTGGCTTTCCAGCAGCGCGGTGCAAAGGGGCAGCCGTCGGGGATTGCCAGTGGCGAGGGCAGTTCGCCGTCGAGTTTGATCCGCTCTTTCTTGCTACGCGGATCAGCTTGGGGCGTCGCGGACAGCAGGGCCTTGGTATATGGGTGCATTGGCGCGGAAAACACAGCGTCGCGGCTGCCCTTTTCGACGGCGCGGCCCAGATACATGACGATCAATTCATCGGCCACATGGCGTACAACACTCAGGTCATGCGAGATAAAGAGATAGGCCAGTTGCAGCCGTTCCTGCAAATCAACCAACAGGTTCAGCACCGAACTCTGGATCGACAGATCCAGCGCGGACACCGGTTCATCCAACACCAACACCTTGGGGTCCAGCATCAGGGCACGGGCAATGGCGATCCGTTGGCGCTGACCGCCGGAAAACATATGCGGATAGCGGTCAAAGTGTTCCGGCCGCAGCCCGACTAGCCCCAGCATTTCGCGGGCTTTCGCTGTGCGCTCTTCGCGGCTCATGTCGGGCCGGTTGATCTTGAGAGGTTCTTCCAGAATGGTGCCAATCCGCTGACGCGGGTTGAGCGAGCCGTAAGGGTCCTGAAACACAATTTGAACGGATTTGCGCAACGACGCCCAGTCCTCCGGTACCACCGGTTTGCCGTCCAGCGTCAGGGTTCCTGCGGTCGGTTCCTCGATCATCGTGACCATACGCGCGAGGGTGGATTTGCCACAGCCGCTTTCGCCAACCACGGCGAGGGTTTTGCCCGGATACAGGGCGAATTCAACGCCCCCCACAGCCTTGAGGGTTTTGGACGCACGCAAGAAACCTCCGCTCACGTCATAGTGCCGCTCAAGCGCGGTTGCGGTCATTACCGGTTCTGTCATGACGCCACCTTTTGATCTGCATTCAGGGGATAAAAACATCGGGCATGCCCCAGATCGGGCCCCAATGCCGCTGGTGCTTCGGCCTTGCATTTCGCATTCGCAAACTGGCATCGCGGCGAAAACAGACACCCCGCAGGGCGGTCGAACTGGCCCGGCACAACACCGGGGATGGTGGGCAGACGTTTCTCGGTTGCGCGTTCTGGCAAAGCGTCGAGCAGCGCAGATGTATAGGGGTGATGGGGTGTCTCGAACAGCGGCACAACCGGTTGTTCTTCGATCTTTTGTCCAGCGTATTGCACGCTGACGCGTTCAGCGGTTTCGGCAACCACGCCCATGTCGTGGGTGATCAACACCAGCCCCATGCCGGTCTCGTCACGCAATGACCCTAAAAGATCCAGGATTTGCGCCTGAATGGTCACGTCGAGCGCGGTCGTCGGTTCATCCGCAATCAACAGCTTGGGCTTGCAGGCGATGGCCATTGCGATCATCACCCGTTGGTTCATGCCCCCGGACATCTGGTGCGGAAACGCACCGAGCCGCTTTTCAGGGTCAGGGATGCCGACCTGTTCAAACAGTTCGATGGCGCGCGCGTGCCGTTCGCGCCGGCCCATCCCCAGATGCACCCGCAGGGCCTCGCGGATTTGCCACCCGACAGTAAAGCAGGGATTCAGCGACGACATGGGTTCCTGAAAAATCATGGCAAGGTCTTTACCGACGATTTTACGGCGTGCCTTGGGGTCCATCGTCAGCAGATCCTGACCGTTAAAGGTCAGCTCGTCCGCCGTGACCGTCGCAGTCCACGGCAGCAACCCCATCACCGCAAGCATCGAAACAGATTTGCCCGATCCGCTTTCCCCGACAATCGCCAGAATTTCACTGTCGTTCACATCCTGATCGACACCATCAACAGCACGGAATTGGCCAGAAGCCGTGGCGAAATCCACACTCAGGTTTCTGATACGCAAAAGTGTCATGGCCTAGCTCCGCTTCAGTTTCGGATCAAGCGCGTCGCGCAACCCGTCGCCCATCAGGTTGATGGCCAGGACGGTCACCAGAATGGCAACGCCGGGAAAGGTTACGACCCACCAGGCGCGCAGGATAAATTCGCGCGCTTCCGCCAGCATCGTGCCCCATTCAGGCGTGGGCGGCTGCGCCCCCATCCCCAAAAAGCCAAGCGCCGCTGCGTCCAGAATAGCCGTCGAAAACGACAGGGCCGCCTGCACGATGATCGGGGCCAGACAGTTTGGCAGTACGGTGATAAACATCAGCCGCCACAGCCCTGCCCCCGCCACACGGGCAGAGGTGACATAGTCCTTTTGCAGTTCGGACAGGACGCTGGCGCGGGTCAGACGCACGTAGTGCGGTTGCAAAACAATCGCGATGGCGATCATCGCATTGGTCAAGGACGGCCCCAGAATGGCCACCAGAACCAGCGCGAGCAACAGCGAGGGAAACGCCAGCACAATATCCATCACCCGCATGATGATGCTATCGACCCATTTGGGGGCAAAGCCCGCAATCAGGCCGATGATGATGCCACCGGTGGCCGCAATGCTGACCACGATCACACCGACAAAGAACGAATAGCGCGCGCCGACGATCAGACGCGACAGCATATCGCGGCCCAGCGGATCGGTGCCAAGGATATGACTCCACGTGCCGCCCTCTTGCCAGACGGGGGGTTGCAGTGTCGCGGCGCGAAACTGCTCTGTGGCGTCATGCGGCGCGATCCAGGGCCCGAAAAACGCCAGCAAAGCGAAGACTGCAAAAATCCAAAGCCCGATAACCGCACCGCGGTTTTCGCGAAAGTAGAACCAGAATTCGCTAAGGCGACTTGGCCGTTCCTGCACCGTTGATGCATTGGCTGAAACTGCGTCATCCATGTCAGCGCTTCCTGATTTTGGGGTTGATGACGCCGTACAGCATATCAACGGTAAGGTTTACGATCATGACCATCACGGCAATCAGCAGCAGGCCGCCCTGCACCACCGGATAGTCCCGCCGGAAAATGCTATCGACCATCCACTTGCCGATCCCCGGCCAGCTAAAGATCGTTTCGGTCAGGATCGCACCGGCCAGCAATGTGCCCACCGACAGGCCAATCACGGTGATCACGGGGATCAGCGCGTTGCGCAGGGCGTGAATGCCGTTGATCCGACCCGGTGACATGCCTTTGGCGCGTGCTGTGCGAATGTAATCTTCGCCCAGCACTTCAAGCATGGCCGAACGGGTCTGGCGCGCAATCACCGCCAGCGGAATGGTGCCCAGCACGATTGTCGGCAGGATTAGGTGGCGCAGCGCCGATGTGAACGCCCCTTTCTGGCCCGATGCCAGACTGTCGATGATCATGAAGCCGGTCGGGTTGGGGAAATAATACAGCAGGTCAATGCGCCCCGATACCGGTGTCCATTGCAGGTTGCCCGAAAAGACGATGATCAACAGCAGCGCCCACCAGAAAATTGGCATGGAATACCCGACCAACGCCGTAGACATCAACGCGCGGTCAAAAAACTTGCCACGGTTCACAGCGGCAATCACACCTGCCGGCAGGCCCAGCGCGACCGCAAAGATCATCGCACATATCGACAGCTCGAGCGTCGCGGGGAACAAGGTGAAAAATTCGTCCCAGACAGGGCGTTTGGTCACAAAGGAATTGCCCAGATCGCCCTGAAGAACACCGGTGAGGTATTCCCAGAACTGGACATAAATCGGGCGGTCATAGCCGAATTGCGCGGCCAGTTCGGCATAGCGTTCCTCGGATATGCCGCGCTCCCCCGCCATCACCTGAATAGGATCGCCCGGCAACGCGCGGATAAAGCTGAACGAGATCAAGGTGACCCCGATAAACGTCGGAATAAAGGTCAGCAGTCGACCCAGAACATAGCTCAGCATGAAATCACCATCAGGTCTTTGGGGAAATGTGTCAGCGTCCGGTAGCCGTCTTCGGTTATCAGAACGTCGTCCTCGATACGGACGCCGAAATTACCGATCTCGTAGAGGCCCGGTTCATTGGTATAAACGGTGCCCGCGGGCAAAGGCATGTCGTTGCCGCGCACGATATAGGGCGCTTCATGTACATCGCGGCCCAGTCCATGCCCCGTTTTAGTCCGAATGCGGTCGGCGAAATCCGATGCCTCCAACACCTGCGTGGCGGCGTCGTCAATGTCGTGCGCCGTGACGCCGGCCCGTGTGACCGCAAGGGCGGCAAGGTTCGCCTGCAACACCGTGTCATAGACCGCGCGCCCTTCATCAGTGACGTGATCCAGAAACACCGTGCGCGTGATGTCGGCAACAAACCCGTCCTTGCGCGCGCCGAAGTCGATCAGCAGGGCATCCCCCGCTTTGACCGCATAATCGTGGCGGGCATGGGCATGGGGTTGCGCGGACCCGTCACCGGCGGCCACAATCGGATGAAACGACAGATCATCCGCGCCCTCGTCAAACAACATCTTGATCAGCGTTTGTTCGATTTGTTTCTCGGTCTGGCCCAACGTGATGCTGTCCAGCGTACGCTTCAAGGCGCGTTCGGAAATATCAATTGCGCTCTGTAGCGCTGCGATGTCATCGTCGGTCTTGATCATCCGCAAGGCGGAAATCTCGCGTTCGGCTTCGATGATGGTCAAATCCGGTTGGGCCGCTTTCAGCGCGTGGTGCACAAAAACACGCATCACCTGTCCTTCGACCGCCAGCGACGATATTCCCAGATGTCCCAGCAAATCGGCAAAGGCCGCGGCATAGCCGTCCTGATCGCGCCAGTCGAAAACCGCGCCGTCAAAGCCGGCAAGATCCCAGCTGGCAAGTTCAAGGTTCGGCACAAGCGCTGCGGCAGGTCCGTCTGCCGGAATAACGACAAGAAAGGGCCGTTCGTGGCTCATGAAACTGCGCCCGATGGCGCGGGTAAAATTGGGGCCCGGCACGAGTGCAACAGCATCCACGCCCATCTCGACGGCGACACCCGCGTATTCTGAAAGGCGTAGCGTTAGTGGCTTTGACACTGGGGAAGGCTCCGGAAATTCGTTGCAATAGCAATGGGGGCGGCACAAATTGCGCCGCCCCCTTGTTACGTCAGTCGCTTATTGCGACAGGCCCACTTGGTTAAAGATGTGGCCACCCAGCGGGTGAACAACATAGCCTTCAACTTCAGGGCGCATTGTCATGTAGACAACTGAGTGCGCAATTGTCGCCCAAGGTGCTTGATCCTTGAAGATGGCCTGCGCTTCTTCATACAGCTTTGAACGCTCGGCCTGTGTTGGCAGAACCTTGGCTTTCTGGACCAACGCGTCGAACTCTTCGTTGCACCACTGCGCACGGTTGGATTTTTCGACACCGTCACAGCCCAAAAGAACGGCAAGAAAGTTGTCCGGATCACCGTTGTCACCTGTCCAACCCAACAAGACTGCGCCGTCACGGTCCTTGGCTTTGGAACGCTCAAGATACTCGCCCCACTCATAGGAAACGATCTCTACGTCGACGCCGACTTTCGAGAAATCTTCCTGCATCAGCTCGGCCATACGGCGCGCATTGGGGTTATACGGACGCTGTACCGGCATGGCCCAGATCTTCATCGACAGATCGGTGATGCCTTCGGCTTCCAACGCAGCTTTGGCCGCTTCTGGGTCATAGCTGTCGTCTTCGATCGCGTTGTTATAGGACCACATTGTCGGCGGGATCGGGTTCTTGGCGATTTCGCCGGAGCCTTGGAACACCACATCGATGATGGCCTGCTTGTCGATCGCCATGTTCAGCGCCTTGCGCACCTTGGCATTGTCGAACGGCGCAACCTGCGTGTTATAGGCCAGATAGCCAACATTCAGGCCTTCCTGCTCCATCACCACGATATCTTCGGCATCTTTCATGGCCTGAATATCGGCAGGGTTTGGATACGCAGTCACGTGACATTCACCGGCCTGCACCTTTTGATAACGCACGGAAGCGTCAGGTGTGATCGCGAAGATCAGGCTTTCGACCTTGGCTTTTTTGCCCCAGTAATCGTCGTTACGCAGATAGCGGATGACGGCGTCTTTCTGATAGGCTTGGAAGGTGAACGGACCTGTACCAATTGGTGCCTGGTTCAGCATTTCAGGTGTGCCCGCTTCCATCATGGCGTCCGCGTATTCTTTGGACACAATGGACGCGAAATCCATCGCCATGTTGGCAATGATCGGCGCTTCGGGGCGGGTCAGGTTGAAAACAACCGTCAGATCGTCAACCTTTTCAATGCTTTCGATCAGGTCCGGCATGGACATCGCACCATAGTATTCCCAGGTACCGCCCGACACTTTGTTGTACGGGTTGTCAGGGTTGCCCTGACGGTCAAAGCTGAAGATCACGTCATCCGCGTTGAAATCACGCGTCGGTGTGAACTGTGCGTTGGAATGGAACTTGACGCCCGCACGCAGTTTGAAAGTGACAGTCTTGCCGTCCTCGGAAACTTCCCAGCTTTCGGCCAGACCGGGGATCGCTTCCGTGGTGCCGACCTTGAATTCGGACAAACGGTTATAAATCGGGTGGCTGGACGCATCAAAAGTGGTGCCTGCGGTGTACAGTGCCGGGTCAAACCCTTCGGGGGACCCTTCGGAACAATAGACCAAGGACTGTGCCTGTGCCGAAACACCCAAGGTGCTCAGCAATAGGCCAGTGGCCAAGATTTTGTTAAAAGACATTCTCTTCTCTCTCCTAGTTGGTAGTTTATTTTGCGGCAGCTTTTCAAAGGTGCCGTTGGTGATGGTGTTCAACGCCTGAGCGGGAGCATCTCCCGCGCGACCGAAGTGTCCTCGACCTCAACCTGTCCGATCTCGTCGGACTTATCGTATTGCATCCGGCCGACCCAAAGTATGCGGGCGGGCACGTCTGTTTTGTTCGACCAGCAATGCGGCGTGGTTCCCAGATAATGCAGGCTGTCGCCTACGCCCATCAGGTATTCCCGTTCGCCGACCATCTGGGAGATTTCTCCCTCAAGGATATAAATGATCTCCTCGCCGACATGGGTGACCACTTCGGATGCATATCCCGGCGGCACGTTCATGACATAAGAGGTCATTTCATGGCCGGTACGTTCCGCGCCGATCTGCTCGTATTCTATTGACGATCCGGCAACCGCAAATTTGGGTCGCGCATCGCCGCGCGTCAGGCTGTCAACGGCACGAGGGGTGCGCACAAAGTAGTCTGTCTCGACCTTCAGCGCCTGAGCAATCTGCGTTAACGTGCCCAGTGTCGGGGTCGCCTTGCCGCGCTCGACCTGACTGAGATAGCCGACCGAAACGCCCGACGCCGCCGAAAGCTGTTGCAGCGTCATTGACAACCTGTGCCGTTGCGTGCGCATGCGCCCGCCGAGTGCGTCGGCCGGTGCCTTGGTTGCAGTCTGTTCGGACTTTGATGACAAGCGTGTTCCCCACGGACGCTCTTGGTCGTCCTTGGGGCGCAACATGGACGCAGTTATTTTAAGCGTCAACAATAAAAATTATTCTCAGGGTGAAATCTTGAGTCCTCACCAGATATTTTCACTACCCTGACCTATGTTACGCGCGCCCTTTCACAGTGACGATTAATGCAGCAAAAGTGATGGCAAATACGCCCAGCAGGCCCAGCGCACCCGGCAGAACAGAGAATAAAACAAGGTCGAAACCCAAGGCCCAAACCAACCCAGTGAAATCAAACGGGGCAAGCGTGCTGACCGGTGCACGCGCTGTGGCTTCGTTAGACACGATATGGCCGACACCCCCGATCAGCCCCGCGAAAGCAAGCCAGCCGAACAGCGGCAGGTCTAACGCGACCCAACCAAAGGGGGCGGTCGCCAAACCGATCAAGGCCGCAACGATGGCAAAATAAAACGCAATCGTCGACGCGCTTTCAGTCAATGTCATGGTTTTGGTATGGACGCGCACAAAGGCCATGGTGAACGCATAAGCAAGTCCGGCGATCACCCCGATAACGGCGCCATCACCGGGCATTTCCAGCGCATCCCACAGCAACAGCACCACGCCAGCGAACCCGACCACAACCGCCAGAAACACAGTAGGCGACAGCTTTTCCTTCAGCATGACACCGGCCAGTGGCAAAACAAGAACCGGCGCGAGATAGGCAATCGCCTGTGCATTTGCGACCGGCAGATAGGCCAGCGACAGGAACGACATCGCCATTGAAAACGCGCCAAAGGCACTGCGGGTCACATGCAAACCGGGACGCTGCGTGCGCAGCGCACGCGGGAATTCACTGCGCCAGATCATGTAAAGACAAATCGGCACCAAGGCCAAAGCCGAACGCCAGAACATGATTTGCCCGACCGGAACGACATCAGCCGCACCATGCACCGCCGCTGACATTGCGGTCATCAGGAATGCCGCCAACAGCCGAAGGCCGACACCCTCGATAAAATCTTTGCGTGATACCATGATCCAGATGTCGCAGCTTGCGCATCCGGCATCAATCGTATTTCAGGCGCGGCGCATGACCAAACCGGCCAGCGCCCTGTGCTTAAAGCTGAACCGCCTGCCCTATGCCTTGCGCCGTCGCGGCCTCGACCACGGCTTTCGCGGCCATCAGATCCTGCGCGGCAACCCCTAAAGACCGGTAAGCAGTCTGCTGTTCCTGCGATGTGCGCCCGCTGGCTTCGCCCGCCAGAACCATGCCGATTTCAGCCATAATGCGGTCTTCCGTGAACCGGCCATCGGCGATAAGATCCACAATTTCACCGGCTTGAACGCGCGTTGAAGGTAAATAATCCACCCAGATCGGCATATTGAGGACAAAATCGTCATCGACTTCCCGCATGGTCGGGATGGACGAGCCGACCACATTGACATGGCATCCTTCGGGCAGCCACGCATGATGCAAGACCGGCGTCGCAGACGCGGTCACCGTACACACGATATCGGCCTGCGCGACAGCCGACTGCACATCTGTGCCCGCCGTGAATGCGATCTGCGGATAATGCGTTTTGGCAGTCGCGCAAAAAGCAGCAGCCTTTGCAGCGTCGCGTCCGGCAACCTGCACGGTTTTGATGTCGCGTACGGCGCAGATCGCGTCGAGGTGGTGCTCGGCCTGTTCACCGTATCCGACGAGGGTCAACGCACTGGCGTCCTGTCTGGCCAAGGCGCGCGTTGCGACACCACTGGCCGCCGCCGTGCGCAGCGCGGTCAGCAGACTGGCATCCATCATCGCCCGCGCCTGCCCCGTCTCGGCATCGAACAACACAAATGCTCCAAGGTGTGACGACAATCCGCGCTTGGGGTTGTCGGGAAAGAGGCTAAGCAGTTTGACCCCGAAACAGGAGGCATCAGGGGCGGTGATCGCACCGGGCATGATGCCCAATTTATTTATCCCGCCCACAGGGATCGCGCTACGCAGGGGCAGTTCTGCCCCGCCATCAGAAACCAGTTTCATCGTGGCGTCGATCACCTCGATCGCGGCAGGCATCGGCAGCAGCTTTGCTACGTCTTCAGAGGTCAGGACTATCACAAAAACCGCTCCGCCTCTGTGCCCCAATCGGGGCCGGTGACATCAAGGCCCATCACCTGTTCCAGCAGTGCGGTGTAGGTATCAGGCCGTGCAATATAAGGAAAATGCCCGCCCGAAAGATAACGGTATGCGGTGCAGGGGGTCAGACGCGCCCGCACTGCGTCACGCATTTCCGGTGGGATCAACGGGTCGTCGGCTGCGTCAATCGTGAATACCTTTTGCGACGGCAACCCCAATGGGGGCAATTCGGGCCCGTTCTTGATCGCGGCCAGCCGACGGCGCAGTTCCGGTTCCAGAATGCGCCCGCCGACTTCCATCAGCAGCAGATCAACAAGTTCGCTCTGTTCAGGATGACCGGCGCGCCACCCCTCAAGACCTTTTCCAAATCCGGCGCGCAATTCTTCAATCGGCCCCGCCTCCAGATCAGAAGAATAGGGCGGCCGCTGGTCGATCCCTACGGTTGCGTGCAGCGTATTCGCCGCAATAAGGCGATCCATCCGCTGCGGATATTTCCCCGCGATAAACTGCGCCAGATACCCGCCCAAAGATGACCCAAGGATTGATGCGGTGTCGATTGAAAGGTGATCCATCAGCGCAATGATATCTTCACACCACTCCGCCACACCGCCGGTTGCAGGGTAGCTGGGCGCAATGATGCGCAAGCGCCCCTTTAGCGCATTGATCTGCTGCCAGAAAATATCGCCCCGCCCCAGTGTGCCGGGGATCAGAAACAGCACCGGACCTGCGCCAATGTCCAGATACCCCCAGTCGCGCCCGTTCAGGTCGATCCGTTGTTCAGGGTATTGCGCCGAAAATCGGTCGCGCTCGGCGATCAATGCGTTTGTCATGACAAAGGGTCCTTTTGGGCAGGGAAATAGTCGCGGCTGCGGCGGGTAAAGGGGATGTTGGCAAAGTCGGGCGTAATCGCGCCGGGCGTGGCCACAGGGATCACTTTGCTGGCAATCGGATTGAACCCCGCCTGATAATGATTTGACGATTTCACACAAACATAGCGGCGCTTTGACAGATCAATACCGAGCTGGGTAAATGCTTCGGGATGAAAGGTCTGACCGCGGGTGTCGGTCAGCACAATGTCGATGTCGCCGGATTTGACCCAGACGGTTTCGCCCATCGGTGCTGGCAATTCGCCAAAGCGTTGCGTCAGACCGGAGGCGCATTTCATCACCGTGACCGTCAGATCCAGCGGATCACCCGACATCGGCCCGTGTTTGCCGCCAATGCGCAGCGCAAGTGTCGCGCCCTCCCCCGCCTCGCGGCAGATGCGCACGGCACCGGGGTCGAAAAACAGGCCGGTTGCGATGCTGCTCATGCCGCGCTCGATCATCGCACGCAAAAGGAATGTCGCATCCGACGGTGCCCCGCCGCCCGCGTTGTCGGACATATCGGCCAGCACAATCGGGCCCGCCGCTTCGGCCTCGGCCAGATCAAGGGCGCGGCCAATATCGGGAATGTCTGTGTTTAACACATGACGCAGATCGTATAATTTCCGGCCCCAGCTTTCTGCCGCTTCTGCCGCACCTGTGCCGTCGCAAATGGCAAGGGCACGGGTGCCGACACGAGGGTGATCGCCCCACGGAAATCCGTGGGCAATGGACAGCGACAGGATGCCGTCCTTGCCTTCCTGGGCCAACATCTCGTCGACGAAACCGCGCATCGGGCCAGAGGGAGTGGGCATCGCCATCACCATCTTGCAATCAAAATCCGCCATTACCGGCGTAATCCGCCCTTCGGCGGTGTCGACGGCCAGCTTAAACAGATCTTCTGCGCGGGCGGGAATGTCGATGTGGGGATATTCCTTGAACGCGACCAGCAATGTCGCAGTATCCATCATCAGATCGGTCAAATGGCAATGCGGATCCAGCAGGCCGCCTATCACCGCATCGGGCGCGATCCTGCGACAGTGCGCCATCAAATCGCCCTCGCAATCATCATACCCGTCTGCGATCATTGCGCCGTGCAGCGCCAGTAGTATCACGTCAGCCCCGCCCGCTGCTTGCAAATCCGACACGATCTCATCACGAAACGCCTCATAGACCGCTTTAACCGTCAGCCCCGCAGGTTGGGCGTGCGCGGAGAGGGATTCGATCACCTCATGACCCGCCGCCTCCGCCCGCGTGCGCCAGATGTGCAGGGGGCCAGTCCAGTATTGCACCGGATCCTGCGTCGCGTTGCCGTGGTGGATTGATCCTTCCTCAAACGACAGGATGCCGGTGGGCAAAGGCGAAAACGAATTGGTTTCGGTGCTGAGACCGGCAATGAAAATTTTCATGTATCAAGCTTTCGTAGGGGTGGTTTCGGCGGGTTCAAGTTCGACCTGCCCCGTCAGCCGCATCAGCGTCAGGGCAAGAACGTGAACAACGATAAAGGCAAACGCCAAGGGCACGGCGGCGGTGAACCAGATCATCGAAACATCCAGCATTTCGGCGCTTCGGTTCAAGCTGCGTCCCAAAAAGCCGCGTGCGGGATTCATCCGTGCATCAAAAATCGAATACCAGATGACCGGTACCGCAAAGAGCAACACACCGCCCGCCCTGACCAGCGCCAACGTGGCACCAAGCCGTCCGGGCACCTGCCGCATCGCGGGGAAAAGCGTGGGGTCAGCTGAAATGCGAAAAGCGCAGGACGCCCCCAGCATGCCGGCCCAAACCATCGCGCGGCGCGCCAGTTCTTCGGTCCAGATCGGGGGGGCATCCAGAACATAGCGCGCGATCACCTGCCAACCGGCGGCACCGACCATCGCAAGCACCGCCAGCACCGCCCCCCAAAGGGCAATGCTGTTGATCACGGCAGAAAGCCTGTCCAGCCAAAGGGCAATCGCGCGCATGATCCTAGTTTCCTTTCGCGGCTTCCCAGGTGGCAATCTGCTCTTTCGACAGAAGGCCGCTGTCATAGGCCGGACCGGACGCATCGCGGAACTCGGCACGTGCCGCATCATCCAGGGTCTGGATTTCAACACCGGCGGCGCGCAGTTTGTCAAACACGCCGTCTTGCGTGCCCAGCCATGCGCGGTTTGCGGAGTTTGCCGCTTCGACAGCGGCGTCCACTGTGGCGCGTTCCTCATCGCTCAAGCCCTGATACCAATCCTCGGACGCAATCGCGATCCGCAGGGACGGGTTGATAGCCGCATCCGTGAAATGCTTGAGGAAGTCGGTGTGACCGAACAGCAATGGAACGAAGTTCGGGTTCAGGTAGCCATCTGCAACACCGGTTTGCAACGCGTTGGGCACTTCGGCCCAGCTGACAATCGTGCCGTCCGCGCCCCATGCTTTATAAAGGTCAATCTGGCTTTCGTCCAAAGCGCGCATGCGCAGCCCGGCCATGTCAGCCACAGATTTCACCGGCTTCTTGGTGTTGAAAATGCCTGCGGCCTGTCCCACGGTATCCACCGCGAGCACACGCACGCCTTCTTGGGTTGTGGCGGCATTGATTTTCTCAAGCATGCCGCCTTCGTTCAGGGCGCGATCAACCTCTGCCATGTCCTTGAAAAAATAGGGCAGACGCAAACCATAGATGGTTTTGTCGATCGACCCGACAATGCCAAGGGGAGACATGCTGACTTCCAACAATCCCTGACTGATCTGGTCGAACAGTTCGTCGTCCCCGCCAAGCGCGCCGCGCTGGAATTCTTCGGCCTCCATCCCGTTCGCTTTGAGGTGTTCGGCAAATGTATGCGCCCAGACATAGCTGCCGGATCCTTCGAGATCAGCAGGGCTGTCGAGGGCCACTTTGACCTGCGCAAAACCGGCCTGTGCCGCAACGGCCATCGCCGCAGCAAGCAATGTGGTTTTCAAAAGTGAAGCAGTTTTCATTTTTTCGTCTCCCGTGTTGAAGTTTATTATTTTGGTTCGTTCGAATGATTTGGAAAATGGGGCCGCTTATCCCCCTGCAAGGCCAAAGGCTTGTGGCAGGGCCAGACTGATCTGCGGGAACGCCACCAGCAGCCCCAGCACGATAATTTCGACCAACACAAAAGGCAGGATCGCGCGGGCAAGTTTCCAGTAATTCAGGCCGGTGACGGTCGAGACCACCAACAGGCACCCCCCCATCGGCGGCGAAATCAATCCGATACACAGATTGAAGCTGAGCACGATGCCCAGATGCACAGGATCCGCGCCCTGTGCCAAGGCAACGGGGGCCAGCAACGGCACCAGCAGCGCCAGCGCAACCGGAATATCCAGCACCATCCCAGCCACGATAAAGATGACGTTGAGCGTGATCATATAGCCGACCGGCCCAAGACCCAGTGACGTGACAAGATCCGATATCGCCTCGGGGATACGTTCCAACGCGCCGAGGTGACCAAGCGCAGAAACCGCGCAGATGATGATAAAGATCGATCCTGACAACATCGCCGTACGGCGGAGCCCTTCAAGGATCGAGGCGGCGGTCAACCCCTCGTAAAACCAACCGGCAAACAGCGCAGTCACGACCGCAACCGCCGCCGCTTCGGTGGGTGTCATCCAGCCGAATACGATGCCGCCCAAGATAATCACCGGCAAGGCGAGCGCCGGGATCGACCGTATCAATGTGGGCAGAAAGGGTGGCATATCCGCGCGCGCGACGCTGGGCAAATCATCGCGCCACGCATAAAATGTGTTCAACGCGATCAACGACGCGGCCAGCAACAAGCCCGGTACGATCCCCGCGAGAAACAGCGCCGTAACAGAGGTTTGCATCAACGCGCCGTAAAAGATCAGGATGATCGAGGGCGGCACAATCGGGCCAATCACGGAAGACGCCGCAGTGATCGCACCCGCATAGGTCAAGCTGTATCCGCGCCGCGTCATTTCGGGGACCAACGTGTTCGACAACGCCGCTGAATCCGCCACGGCGGAGCCGGAGATGCCGGCGAAAAACACGGACGTCAGCACATTCACATGCCCCAATCCGCCCTTAAGCCGCCCGACCAAAGCCATTGACAGGTTGATCAAGGCAGAGGTAATGCCGCCGCGGTTCATCAACTCCCCCGCAAGGATAAACAACGGCATGGCCATCAGGGCAAAAACGTCGATCTTCGAAAAAATCTGCTGCGGCAGGATCGCCAGATAGCGGGCATTGTCCGTCGCCACAAAAGTGACAACAGCGGCCCCCCCGATGACATAGGCAATGGCCAAACCGGAGGTCAGCAGGATAAGCGCCAGAACGGGGACAAGGGCAAGCATCAGGACGCAACCTGTTCTGTGACGTTCACGCTCGGGTCTACACAAAGGCTGGCGGCTGTGACCCCTTCGTCCGCGATGTCTTGTGGGATCGGATCGCCCTGCACCAAGGCAGCCGCGGCGCGCGCAAGAGCTGGCGCGGTTTGAATGCCGTACCCCCCTTGCCCGGCCAGCCAGAAAAATCCGGCAGCCTGATCGTCATAAGCCGCAAGCGGGCAACCGGACGGCAGAAAGCTGCGCAAACCCGCCCATTTGTTTTCTATCCGCCGCACGGACAGATCAAACGCCCGCTCGATCCGGTCCACGCAATGGGCGACCCACAATTCGTCCGGTTGGGCATCACAAGGCGCTGAGGGCTCGGCATCAGCTGGCGAAATCAGTAACTTGCCAGCATCCGGTTTAAGATAGAATTGTTCTTCGACATCGACCACCATTGGCCAACTGTCTGGTGTCACGTTCGCAGGTGGGGCGATGATCATTGCGGTGCGTTGTTTGGGCGTCAGACCGCGCGGCGCAACACCGGCAAGGGCCGCAATTTCGTCTGCCCATGCACCAGCTGCATTCACAATGACCGCAGACGTGAACCGGCCCGCCTTGGTATCGACGATCCATTCGGTGCCCTGCGAAATCGCGGTCACATCCGCCCGCGCAACCAACCGCCCGCCCGCGGCTTTGAACGCACGCAGGTAATGTTGGTGCAAGGCGTGCACATCGATGTCGCTGGCCGTTTTGTCAAAAAGACCCGCGGCGGCGTAGCCCTGCCGCAAAAGGGGGACCATTCGTGAAACGTCGCTGGCGTCCAGCGGATCAACCGCATCCCCGAGTTCGGATTTCAGCGCCGCCATCGCCTGCGCCTGATCGGCGCGGGCCACGAACACCACGCCACGTGGCGACAACAGCGGGGCGCTCAAATAGGGGCTTTGCGGAGTGTGGAAAAACGGGCCTGACGCGCGGGTCAGGGCCCGGATCACGGGCGGCCCATATACAACTGTATATAGCGCAGCAGAGCGGCCCGTGGTGTGATAACCGGGCTGGCTTTCGCGCTCGATCAGAACGACGCTCATCTTCTGAGCCAGCTCTGCCGCTACGCTGGCACCAGCAATCCCTGCGCCAATAACGATGCAGTCAAAATCTCCGCCTTTTGAGGGGTCCTGATCTGTCGGCTGAATCATTCCACTGATACTCCTTTCGCAAAGGCTAGCACAGTTTTCCAATTGGAAAAGGGAAATTTTCCCATTGGAAAATATATCTACTTGTCAGGAAGACCTCCCGCTTTATGATTCAGCCATGAAACAAGACAGCGATCTCGCCACACAGCGCATCGAATTCGGGCACCGTATCAAGCGGTTGCGCACCGATAAGGGGTGGACGCTTGTCGACCTTGCCGAACGGACCGGCCTTGCCATTTCTACGATATCCAAGGCGGAACGGGGCATCATTGCGCTGACTTACGACCGCTTGGGCCAGCTTGCACATGGTCTGGGCGTGGACATGTCCGCCTTCTTTACCGATGCAGGAAAGGGTTTCGAACGCGGCAGTTTCGCCATTGCCCGCAAGGGGGATTTCCAACGGCAGGAAACCGATAATTACGTTTACGAAATGCTGTTTACCGAAACCTGGAACAAGTCGATGTTGCCGATGATGGGCACATTGAAAGCACGCGAGCTCTATCATTTTGATGCGTTCGTCCGCCACAGCGGGCAGGAATTCCTGATCGTGCTTGAGGGGGCTGTCACGGTGCACCTTGATGGGCGCGATCCCGTGGAGCTGGCACAGGGTGACGCCGTGTATTTCGACAGTGATATCGGACACTTATACGCGTCCAACGGGGGCGAGGACGCGCGTATTCTTGTAGTGTGCGAAAACGCTGCCGTCCGACCAGATCCGGCGGGGGATAACCGCCCCAAAGGGGTGATCAAGGCGGGCGACGTTTGAAACGGGCGCCGACCGAGTTGCGGGTGGATTTTGTGAACGGCCCCGTCGCGCACCGGCTGCGCTTTGGTGGCGGTCGCGGACAGGACCTTGCAAAGGCGATGGGGCTGCGCGGCGGCAAGACTCCAACAATCATCGATGCAACTGCCGGTTTGGGGCGCGACGCATTCCTGCTCGCATCCCTCGGGGCCGAGGTGACGCTGATCGAACGCTCTGACAAGATGCACGCGCTGCTGGAACAGGGCATGCAGCGCGCAGCGGCCGAAGGCGGGCAACTGCGCGAGATTATCGACCGGATGACGCTGTTGAAAGGCGACGCCAAAGACCTGCTGCCCGATCTTTCGGGCGAGTCCATCTTGATTGACCCCATGCATCCGCCCCGCAAAAGCAGCGCGCTGGTAAAGCAGGAACTGCGCCAAGTGCGCGAAATCGTCGGGAGCGACGAAGACGCCGCCGATCTGGTGCGTGTCGCACTGGCCAATGCAACGAAACGGGTGGTGTTAAAGTGGCCTGCAAAGGCGGATCCAATCGAGGGTATTCGCCCCTGCACCCATCAGATCCTGGGGAAATCAACCCGATACGACGTCTTTATGACCGGTTGAGACGCGGTTTTCACCGACCCATACGGTCGTTTGCAGGCCCTGCCCCCCGTCAAGGAAACCGCAAACGCGCGGCGGAGCTTCAGGCGTCAACCTCACCGGCCAACTGATCTTCAAAATGATGGCAGGCAACCGAGCGCAGGTCCGAAACCCCGCGCGTTTCAGGTTGCTCGGCCCGACATTCAGCCGTGGCAAGCGGACAACGCGGGTGATAATAGCACCCTTGCGGGGGTGACAGGGGCGACGGCACCTCGCCATCAATCGTGTCGAAATGCACCAGCTCTTCAGCATCAAGCACCAGCTTCGGAACACTGCCGAACAGCGCAGCGGTATAGGGATGCGCGGGCGTCCCGAAAACCTGTGCCACCGGTCCCAGTTCCACAATCCGCCCCAGATACATCACCGCAACGCGGTCGCTGACATGCTGCACCACTGATAAATCATGGCTGATGAAAACGCAGGTCAGCTCCAAACCTTTGGTCAATTCCAGAAACAGATTGATGATCTGCGCCTGAATCGAAACATCCAGCGAGGCCACAGGTTCATCGCAAATCAATACGTCCGGCTGCATGGCCAAAGCGCGGGCAATCGCGATGCGCTGGCGCTGCCCACCGGAAAACTGGTGCGGATACCGGTCGACCCATTCGGGATCAAGACCGACACGGGTGAACCAATCGGCTACATAGGATTTCGCATTTGCCTTGCTCGTCAGCCCGTGGGCAATCGGCCCTTCGCTGACGGTAGCGCCGACTTTCATGCGCGGATCAAGGCTGGCAAAAGGGTCTTGGAACACCGTCTGCACGCGGGTCGTTACCTTTTTGCCGTTCTCCATGACCGGCTTGCCGTCCAGCGTTACCGTACCTGTGGTCGGGGGCAGGATACCGGCGATCAGCCGGCCCAGAGTGGATTTCCCGCAACCGGATTCACCAACCAGCCCTAATGTTTCGCCCTTGCGCACAGACAGGGATACATCCGACACCGCACGTACCGAACGGGTTTCGACAGATGCGCCCAGTTTGGCGGCGATCTTTTCGCCAGTGGTGAGTTTCGGACCAAACAGGCGGCTCACGTCCGAGATTTCTAGAAATGCGCTCATGCCGGAAGTCCTGTGGTTTTGCCTGTGGGATGGAAACACCGCCATCCGCGATCCCCCGCCAGCGTCATTTCCGGTTTTTGGCCGCAGGCCTCGGTGCTGTAATCACAGCGCGGTGCAAACGGGCAGCCCTCTGGCAGGGACAAAAGCGATGGCGTGGTGCCACGGATTTGCGTCAGCGGCGTGCCGGGTTCCGCCATGGCTGGCAGGGACGCAATCAGCCCGGCCGTGTACGGGTGGCGCGGATCACGCAGCAAGGTCGCGGTCGGTCCCTGCTCGACAATGCGGCCGGCGTACATGACGGCCAGCTTGCTGGCGAGGCTCGACACGACGGCAAGGTCATGGCTGATCCAGATCATCGCAGTGCCGGTTTCTGCCGCCAGATCGCGCATTTGCAACAGGATTTGCGCCTGAATGGAAACATCAAGCGCGGTTGTGGGTTCATCTGCGACCAACACCGCAGGACGGTGGAGCAGCGCAATTGCGATTGCAACGCGCTGACGCATGCCGCCCGAGAATTCATGTGGATAGGCGCGCAAACGTGACTGCGCCGACGGTATGCCCACCTGTGTCAGCAGGTCGGCCGCGCGGGCCATAGCGGCGCGGTTGCTGAGCCGCTCATGCGCATCAATGGCCATCTTCATCTGCTGGCCGATGGTCAGCATCGGGTTCAGCGTCGCAATCGGATCCTGAAAGATCATCGAAATATCGCGGCCCCTGCGGGCGCGCAACTGGGCCGCAGACAATCCCGTCAATTCGGTCCCGTTCAATTTGACCGATCCCGACACAATCTTGCCCGGCGCATCGACCAGCCCCAACAGGGAAAAACCGGTGACCGTTTTGCCGGACCCGCTTTCGCCGACCAGCCCCATGATCTCGCCCTCGGCCAGATTAAAGGAAACACCGTCCACCGCTTTGACAACACCGGCGCGGGTGAAAAAATGGGTGGTCAGGTTTTCGACACTCAATACTGCTGCGCTCATTTGCGTAACCTCGGATTAAACTGGTCGCGCACCTGATCCCCGACGATATTGATCGCGACGATCAGGATGATTAGCGCCACGCCCGGATAGACAGAAATCCAGTAGCGACCGCTCATCATATACGGAAACCCGTTCGAGATCAGCATGCCCAGTGACGGCTCGGTCACCGGCAGGCCAAGACCAAGGAAACTTAGTGTTGCCTCAAGCGAAATAGAGTTGGCGATTTGGACCGTCGCAACCACGATGAGCGGCGGGGCGCAGTTGGGCAGCATATGACGCCAGACGACCAAACGCGCACTTAGCGGTGTTGCAAGGGCGGCTTCGATGTAATCCTTGCCGCGCTCGGCCTTTGCCGCGCCGTAAGCAGTGCGCGCGAAATAGGCATATTGTGCCGCAACCAGCGCGCCGATCAATTGCGCCTTGCCCTGCCCCAACATCGCAACAATGACGAGGGCCAGCAGGATCGCAGGAAAGGACAACTGCAAATCGACCAGACGCATGATCAGGGTTTCGACACGTCCGCCAAGGTAGGCCGCAAGTATGCCCAACGCGGAGCCGATGCTGAGGGAAACAAGCCCCGCCGCTAGGCCGATCTGGATCGAAATGCGCAGGCCATAGAAGATTGCCGACAACAGGTCCCGCCCCTGCGGATCCGTGCCCAGAATATGGGTGTAGCCGCCGGAGCCTACGAAACCGGGCGGTCTGCGGCTGTCCATCAGCGACAGGTTGGCCAAATCATATGGGTTCTGCGGCGAGATCACGGCGGCAAACAGCGCCATCAGGATCATCAGCACCACAACAGCAAGCGCCACGACAGCGATCTTGTTCTCGCGGTACTCCTGCCAGAACCGGCCCAGCGGGCTGGAAGCGTTTTTCATGCCGAAGCCCCTTTACGCACACGCGGATCAATCAGGGCAAAAACCAGATCAATCACAAAGTTAATGGTTACAAACAGGAAGGCCACAAGGATTAGATAGGCGACCATCACGGGGCGGTCCAACACGGCTATGCTGTCGATGATCAGCTTGCCCACACCGGGCCAGGAGAAAATCGTTTCCGTCACAACCGCAAAGGCAAGGGTGGATCCCAGTTCTAGGCCAAAAACAGTTATGATCGGAATGGAGATAAGTTTCAACAGATGCCGGCGCAGGATCGTGCCTTCGGAAAGGCCAGCCGCGCGGGCGAATTTGATGGTGTCGGTCAGCATGATTTCTCGGGTGCCTGCACGGGCCAGCCGGATCATCATCGCCAGCTTGAAAAGCGCAAGGTTCACCGCGGGCAGAATGATGTGCGACAGCCCGTTCAGTGTGGGGAAAGACCATGCCACCCCCCAGATTTCCACGGTTTCACCGCGCCCGCCCGCAGGCAACCACCCCAGATTGACGGCGAAAAACAGGATTAAGATCAGCCCAACCCAAAAGGAGGGCACCGAAAAGCCCAGAACCGAAACCGCCATAATGGCTTTCGACACCAGACTGTCAGGGCGATACCCCGCATAAATGCCAAGACTGACACCCAGCACGGTGGCCGACACAACAGAGATCAGAACCAGTTCCAGTGTGGCCGGAAGGCGTCCGCCAATCAGTTCGAGCACCGGCATATTATAGACAAAGGACCGGCCCAGATCACCCTGCAGCAGGTTTCCGACAAAGGTGAAATATTGCACAAGCAGCGGCTGGTCGAGGCCCAGCCGGCGGATCGCTTCGTCGCGGATGTCCTGTGTCGCGTCGGGCGGGATCACGATGTCGATCGGATTGCCAATGGCGTAAACGCCAAAAAACACGATCACCGACATCACGGCCATTACACCGCAGGCCTGCAAAAATCGCTGGATAACAAAGCCGAGCATCAGAGATCCTTTGGGGGGAGGAGAAAGAGATAAGGTCGGGCAGCATGGGGGCCGCCCGACCTGTTGCAATCAAGAAATCACATTCAGGACGCAGGCTTGATGAAGAACGCCAAGGTGTCTTCGTCAAATCGGGTTTCAAAGTCGAGTTTACCAGCCTTGGCACCCCAAACCGTCTGCAACTGCACCAGCGAGATATAGGCCTTGTCCGCCATAACCTTTTCCATCGCTTCCTCATAGGCCGCGCGGCGCTCGTCGGGGTTCATCATCGTGGCCCCCGCTTGCATCAATGCATCAACTTCGTCGTTTTTGTACTCGATGCGGTTGAACGCACCCAGCTTGACCTCTGGGTTGTTGGAATGTGCCAAGCTGCCCACGGTATAAGACGCCTCGCCTGTCAGCGTGCCCCAACCGTTCATAAACATGGAATACTCCAACCGCGCCTGAGCGGGGAAATAAACAGTCTTGGAAATCGCGTTGACGTTTGTCTTGATGCCGACCTGCGTCAGCATTTGGCCCAGCCCCTGACAAATCGCGGCATCGCCGGGCAAACGGTCACCCGTGCAATACAGATCAACCTCAAAGCCGTCGGGATAGCCCGCTTCGGTCAACATTTCCTTGGCCTTTGCAGGGTTGTACTCTGGCGTCGGGATTTTCTCGCTTGAACCGAAAAAACCTGCGGGCATCATCTGGTTGGCCGGTTTGCCCAGACCTTCCAATACGACCTCGACCATGGTTTCACGGTCAATCGCCAGATCAATCGCCTGACGGACCTTCAGATCGCGAAACGGGTTTTCATCCAGTTTGGAGCCGTCCTTGGCACGTACCAGCGGTGTTTCCTCGCGCTGGTCCAGCTGCAAGTTCATCACGTAAACACTGTCGCCTTTGATCGCATCAACGCTACTGTCGCGCTCAAGCGCCAGATAGTCTACGGACGACACGTAGTTGATCACATCAACCTGACCCGACTTCAGTGCCGCAAGCCGCGAACTGTCGTTAGGGATCTCCTTGCGGATCACTTTTTCCCAAGCGCCTTCACCGCGCCAGTAGTCATCATTGCGCTCCAGAACCAGATCGGCTTTCGGCTCCCAGCTGACATATTTGTAAGGGCCGGTGCCAATTGTCGCCTTGCCGGAGTTGAACCCTTCGGCGGCGGTTTCTGGGGTGGAGTAATCTGCGGCCGCCTCGGAAGAAACGATAAACAGACGGATGAAATCATTTGGCAGCGTCGCAGCCTGACCGTCCGTATTGATGTGCACCGTGTAAGGGTCGATGATATCAACGCTCGCCACGCGACGCACATAGATCGCTGTGGTCGTGGGGCCGGTCACAACCGGAATGCGCTCGATAGAGAACTTCACATCCTCGGCGTCAAAATCGCTGCCGTCGTGGAACTTCACGCCTTCGCGCAGTTTGAATTCCCACGTATCGTCATCAATCGCTTCCCAGCTTGTCGCCAAACCCGGTTCGATCTGCAAATCGGTGCCGGACCAGACCAACGTGTCGAAAATATGCTTGGCCGCCTCCGCGTGGGAGCCCAGCGCCGAGAAATGCGGGTCCATTGATTCAGGGCCGCCGCGCACGCCCATTGTCAGCGTCTGAGCCGATGCGACCCCCGCTGCAGCCAAGCCCAATGCGAACGCTATGGGGGCAAGGAAATTCTGGTGTCTCATGAGTATCCCTTCCAGTTGGTATTTTGTTTCGTTTCTAATTTAGTGTTCCATTTGGAACTTGCTTTATCAGAATGTGCGTGAATAATGGTGTAGTCAAGTTCAATTTGGAACTCATTTTGTTTAGGATAGATATGGCAGGCCCGCAGACAGCACATGATCAAAATTTCGGCAAACATGATGCCGAAAACACGCCCGACATGCTGGAGGCCAAGTTGTGGGACAACCCCTGCCCCTTCACATTCCGGCTCAACTATCTGGCATTGCTGTACAATACGCCCCTTTATACGTGGATTCAGGACACCTACGGCTTGAAGCGGCCCGAATATGTCGCGCTTTATTCTCTGGCGCTCGCCGATGGCAGCAGCGCGCGCGATATTTCCGAAACATCCGGTTTTCCCAAAAACACGCTCAGCCGCGCGATCAAACGTTTGGAACTCATGGGCATGATTGAAGAGCGTGAAAAAGCCCCCGGCGGTCGGCGCAAACAGGCGCTGCACCTGTCGGCAAAAGGGCGCGCGCTTTATGATGAAACCCGCCCCGCTTTTCAGGCGCTGGAGGAACGGATGTTGACCACCCTGACCCAAGGCGAGCGGCAGATCCTGTTTGAACTGATGTCAAAGGTTGTGGTGGGAGCCCCCGAATGGGCCGGCGAACTGCCTGCCGAAACCCGCCTTGCCACCCCGAAGTCCCAAATAGGAGAGCCGCAATGACAATTGCACAAATGAACTGGCGCGACATCGAAGCGGCGGCCGCGCGCGACCCGCGTTGTATTTTGCCCATCGGCTCGACCGAGCAGCACGCGCAATTATCGGTTTGCGTTGATATGATTCTTGCCGAACGCGTCGCGACAGAAGCCGCAGCGCCCCTGAACATCCCCGTTTTTCCCGTAATGCCCTACGGCCTTGCGCCCTATTTTAACGATTTCCCCGGCACGATCTGTTTGCGGGTCGAAACCTTGATGGCCGTTGTGCGCGATATCATTGCTTCACTCAGACGGGCCGGGTTTTCGCAAATCCTGATCGTGAATGGTCACGGCGGTAACAATCCCGTCGGCGCTTTGGCGCAGGAATTGATGTCGGAATACGGTGACGTTTCGATCAAGTTTCACAACTGGTGGAACGCGCCGCAGACCTGGGCAAAGATTCAGGCGACCGACAGCACGGGATCACATGCCAACTGGATGGAGAATTTTCCATGGACGCGGCTGGCCCATGCCCCCGCGCCGGAAGGTGAAAAGCCAATGGTCGACATGGCCCTGATGAAAGCCTGTCCGCCTGCCCAAACCCGCGAACTGCTGGGTGACGGATCGTTTGGCGGACCATGGCAGCGGCCCGATGCCGAAATGCAGGCGATTTGGGATGTTGGCGTTGCAGAAACCCGCGCAGCCCTTGAGGGCCCATGGGCGGCGTTGTCCCATGAATGATCCGGTTCTGATTTGGGGTGCCGGTGCGATCGGCGGTATTCTGGGGGCCTATTGGGCACGTGCAGGTGTGCCGGTATTGATGGTTGATATCGTGCCGGAACATGTCACCGCCTGCGCCACCAAAGGGCTGGTGATCGAAGGGCCAGTTGAGGAGTTTCAACAGCTTGTTCCCTGTGTAACGCCCGAAAACCTGACGGGCACCTATTCGCGCATTGTCCTCGCCGTGAAAGCACACGCAACCGAAGCGGCCTTGGCCCAGCTGATGCCGCATCTGGCCGAAGACGGCTATGTCCTGTCGGCGCAGAACGGTTTGAACGAACACGTGATCGCCAGCCATATCGGAGCAGAGCGCACCATCGGTGCCTTTGTGAATTACGGTGCCGACTGGGTCGAACCCGGGCGCATTCTGTTTGGCAATCGCGCCGCTGTTGTGGTGGGCGAGATCGACGGCTCCATCCAGAACCGCACAACAGACCTGCACAAGCTGCTTCAGATTTTCGAACCTGACGCGATCCTGACAAACAACATCTGGGCCTATCTCTGGGGCAAACTCGGCTATGGCGCGATGCTGTTTGCCACGGCGCTGAGCACTGACAGTATGACCGAGAATTTCGCAGACCCCGCGCGTGGCCCTGCCCTGATGGGGTTGGCGCGCGAAGTGATGCGCACAGCACGCGCCGAAGGGGTGAAGCCAAAGCCGTTCAACGGGTTTGATCCGCTCGCCTTTATGCCCGAAGCAAGCGATGATGCCGCGCTGCAAAGCCTTGCCGATCTGGCTGTCTTCAATTCGAAAACGGCCAAAACCCATACAGGGATTTACCGTGATCTGGCCGTGCGCAAACGCAAAACCGAAGTGGACCCGCAGGTCGGCACAGTGGCACAGATCGCGCAAAGCCACGGCATTGATACTCCCCTGCTGCGCCGTCTTGTCGAGTTAATCCACGACATCGAGGACGGCCGCCGCGAGATGTCGGCGGATACGTTTCACGAACTGACAAAGGTGCTGTCATGAGCGCGCGTACCGCCCTTGTGACCGGCGTGGTTGGCGGCATTGGTGCCGCCATTGCTACGCGTCTTGCCGCTGACGGTGCGCATGTGGTGCTGACGGATCTTGCAGGTGACGCGCTTGAGGCCACCTCCGCAGAGCTGGGCTTGCCCGCCTTTGGCTGCGATTTGTGTGATCCGTCTGAAGTGCGCGAGCTTCACGCGCGTATCACGGCAGATCACGGTGCCCCCACCCTGCTGGTGAACGCCGCCGGTGGCGTGCGCAATCAGGTCGGCACGCCGCTGGAAGAGGTCGACCCCGACGCCTGGCACAGCATCTTTGCCGTCAATGTCGATGCCACCTTGTACCTGTCCCAAGCGCTTGTGCCGGCGATGAAAACCGCCGGTTGGGGGCGCATTGTGACCATCAGTTCCGGTGCCGGATTGCGGCCCAGTCTGACCGGCATACACGCCTATACCGCCGCGAAACACGCGCTGGTCGGGTTAACAAAACAGCTTAGCCTTGAACTTGGGCAGCACGGCATCACAGTCAATTCCATCGCGCCCGGTTTTGTGCTGTCCAACCCCGCCACACGCCGGCAATGGGACGCTTTCGGCCCTGAGGGGCAAGCGCAGCTGGTGCAACGCATTCATACCCGCAGGCTTGGGACCGCCGAAGACATCGCCGCCGCCGCCGCGTTTTTGACATCCCCCGAAGCGGGCTGGATCACCGGCCAAATTCTTAGCGTCGATGGCGGCATTTCCTGAAGGACCCCAAGATGAGCGATCCCGTAGTAACCCATGCCCTTGCGCATGAAACGCAGCTGGTTGAAGACCTCAAAACGCTGGTGGCCTTTCCCTCTGTCGGGGCGGATCCGGCGATGGCGCAGGGCATGGAAGACGCACGTGTCTTTATCGAACAGCGGATTGCGGCGATGGGGTTTCAGAACACGCAACGTCTGACCCCGCCTGACGGCAGTGGCCACGCCGCCCTATACGGCGAGCGGATAGATGCGCCGGGCAAGCCCACAATGTTGATCTATGCACATTACGATGTGCAACCCGCCGACCCGCTGGAAAAATGGAATACTCCGCCGTTTACCGCTACCGAGGTCGACGGCAAACTGTTCGGGCGCGGGATATCGGACGACAAAGCGCCGATGATGATCGCCCTTGATACCCTCGCGGCTTTTATCGCCGTCGAGGGGTGTTTGCCCATCAATGTGAAACTGTTGATCGAGGGGGAAGAAGAAACCGGTTCGCCTTCCCTGATCGGGATTCTGGAAACCCACCGCGATCTTTTGGCCGCCGATGCGGTTCTGTCGGCAGATGGGGCGCGGTGGCGGCCTGATCTGGTTGCGCTGAATGTCGGCTCGCGCGGCAACACCGGTTTTGAGATGCGCGTGCAAACCGCGACCCAAGACCTGCATTCAGGACGTTTTGGCGGAATCGTTGCCAATCCTTTGCATGTGATGTCCAAACTGGTCGCCAGCCTGCATGACGCAGACGGCCGTATCGCGGCCGACGGTTTTTATGACGGCGTTACCGAACCGACCGAAGCCGAGCGCGCAGAGCTTGCCGCGATCCCGTCGAACGACGCAAACACCTTTGGCGCAATCGACGCGGCCCCCCATGGCGAGGCCGGATACTCCACGCTGGAACGCTTGTGGATGCGCCCGACGCTGGATGTGAACGGCATGTGGGGCGGTTACACCGGGGCGGGGTCCAAAACCGTGATCCCCAACGAAGCTTTCGCAAAAATCACCATGCGCCTTGTGCCGGGGCAGGTGCCGCAAAAGGCCAAGCAGGCCGTACTGGACCATCTGAACGCACAATTGCCGGATTACGCCACCTTGGACATCTACGGCGAGCGCGGACAAGGCGGGGCCTATGCCGTCCCGCCTGAACATCCCCTGCTGGGGGCTGCGGTCACTGCGTTGCAAAAGACCAGCGGACAAGTGCCGTTGAAAGTGCGCATCGGGGCGTCCCTGCCGTTGACAGAGATTGTGCACCGGATTTTGGGCATGGATACCGTGATGTTTTCCTTTTCCCTGTCGGACGAAAATTTCCACGCGCCAAACGAGTTCTTTCGCCTGTCCTCTATCACCGACGGGTTGGCAGCATGGGTGCAGATCATCCGCGAGATCGCCGAGATTGATCCAGCCGATTTTGCCCCCTACCGCCGCTTGTGACGCAACCTGCGGACATTAATAATCGGTACGGTGCGGCGCTGCTGATCCTTGGCGCGGCGGTCTTTACCGCTGACGTTACCGTGCTGCGTTTCCTCAGTCCCGAGGTGCCGTTTGCATTGATCATTTCCTTCCGGTCGATCAGCCAGCTTGTCATCGTCTCGATCTGGATTGCGTTGCGCAACCCTGCCCTGTTTCGTTCGGCCCGCTGGCCCGGTCTGGTGGTGCGCGGTGTCACAAGCCTGATCTGCTGGTGGCTGTATTACGCAAGTTTCCAACGGCTGGACCTTGCACTGGCATCAACGCTGACTTTCACCACATCCCTGTTCACCATTGCGCTGGCCCCGCTGGTGCTGGGCGAACGGATCGGCATAAAACGCGCGACCACGGCGATGCTGGGTTTTGTCGGCGTAATCATCGCCAGCGGGCTAAATGGGTTTCAGGTTGAAACGGGTGTGCTCTTCGGACTTGGGTCAGCCCTTGCCGCGGCTTTGTTGATCTTTCAGAACCGCGTTTTGGCACGCACGGAAAAAACCGCGACAATCATGTTCTGGATCGGACTGGTGGCCAGCCTTGGCACCCTGCCCGCCGCTCTTGCCGGTTGGACCGCGATCACCCTGCAAGATGGTTTGCTTTTGGCAGTTGCAGGCACTTTGGCCACCTTCGGGATGTTATGCACCGTCGAAGCGTACCGTTTTGGCGAAGTTTCTGCTTTGGCGACATTTCCCTACAGCCGCATCCTGTTTGCACTGGTCGTCGGGTATTTCATGTTTGGTGAACTTGCCACGCTGCGCGAAAGCATTGGCGCGGCGATCATCGTGTTTTGCGGGCTTGTCGCGCATGAGCGCAGGCGCAAATTGCAACCCTAGCGCACCATAAACGCGGGCAATGCGCCCGCGTTGTCACACCGTTGCGGGCCGCGCGGCGACGCCTTGGCGCCGGTTGCGCTCCCCCAACATCAACATTGCGGGCGTCACGACCAAGGTCAGAACCGTGGCCACGACCAACCCGCCGGCAATGGCCGAGGAAAGCTCGGTCCACCACTGCGTTGACGGCGCGCCATACACGATTTCGCGGGTGAAGAAGTTGAGGTTCACACCAATCACCATCGGCATCAGTCCGAGCGCCGTCGTCACCGAGGTCAGGATAACGGGACGCAGACGTTGCGCGCCGGTGCGCAATGCGGCCTCAAGCGGGGCTTGGCCGGATTTCTTCAGATCGTTGTAAGTGTCGATCAATACGATGTTGTTGTTCACAACAATACCGGCCAGGGCGATCACCCCGATCCCCCCCATCACCACACCAAAGGGGCGGCCCGTGATGATCAGCCCCAACAGCACCCCCGCAATCGAGAACACGATCGCGCTCATCACAATAAAGGCCTGAAAGAAGTTGTTGAACTGGATCACGAGGATCACAAACATCATAAAGATCGCAGCCGCAAAGGCGCTGACAAGGAAGATCATGCTTTCGGCTTGATCCTCGGCTTCGCCCGCAAAGCTGAAATTCACCCCCTCAGGCAGGTCGGCCCCGTTGAGGGCTGCGGTCAGGGCAACGACCTGATCGTTCACCAGAATGCCCGGGGCGACATTCGCCTCGATGGTGGTGACGCGTTTTTCATCAATGCGGCGGATGATGCCGGTGCGTTCGGAGGGGGCGAAGGTGACAAAATTCGAGATCGGAACAAGACCCGAGGCCGTGGGCACCCGCAGCCCTGCCAGTTCCGACAACGAACGCTCCTCGCGCGGGAAACGCACACGGATGTCCAGCGAACCGTCCACGTCATCAGGGCGGTAATCGGCCACAGTGATGCCTTGGGTCAGCAGCTGCACCGCCTGCCCCAGCAGGCTGACGTCCGCGCCAAAACGGGCGGCTTCCGCACGGTTCACAAGGATGGACACCTCTACCCCCGGAACCGGACGTGTATCGGTCACATCCGTGAACCCGCCCAGACCATCCATGATATCGCGAATTTGCTGGACGGCTTTGCCCTGCACCGCAGGATCACGGGCGGTGATTTGAAGGTTGACCGGCTTGCCGGCAGTCGGCCCGCCACTTTCGGTCTGCACCTGTACGTCGATGCCGGCGATGTCCGCGACGCTCTCGCGGATATCCTCGCCAATTTCGGCAGCGGTGCGACGGGTATCCCACTCCGTCAATTCAAGTTGCAGCGTGCCGATGGTTTCTTCGTCTCCCTGCCCGGCGCTCATCATGGAACGGGCATAGATGCTGGCAATTTCGTCATATCCAAGAAGGCGCTCTTCGACGGCCCGCACCAAAGCGTCCCTTTCAAAGATCGAAAAATTGTCGCGTGCGCGGACCTGAACCTGCATGAATTCAGGTTCCACTGAGGGAAAAAAGCTGACGCCCTTGCCAAAGACACCGTACATTCCGAAGCCGCCCAGCAGCAATGCAAACGCCAACAATAGCGTGGCGGCGGGGCGCAGGATGGCCCATTCCAGCAGCCGGACATACCCGCCCGTGAACCCCGTCATGTTACGCGGGTCGCCCAATTCGGCGGCATGCAGCTGTGATTTCGCTTTGGCGGTCTGGGGCTGGCGTTTGCCGATCAACCCGCCCACCACGGGAATAAAAACCAGTGCCATGAACAGCGAGGCAAACAGGGTGAGAATGACGGTGATCGGCAGAAATTTCATAAATTCCCCCACCATACCGGTCCAGAACAGCAGCGGGAAAAAGACACTCAGCGTGGTCGCCGTGGATGCGATGATGGGCCATGCCATACGTTTCGCCGCAAAGGCGTATGCCTCTTTCGGGGCGGCCCCGTCTTGCAGTTTGCGATCCGCCAGTTCGGTCGTGACAATGGCCCCATCGACCAACATGCCCACCACCAGGATCAACGAGAACAACACAACGATGTTCATGGTGAACCCCATCGACCAGAGCGCAATCACACCAGCAAGAAATGCCCCCGGAATAGAAAGCCCCACAAGGATTGCAGAGCGCATGCCAAGGGCCAGTACAATTACGATCATCACTAGGATCACGGCGGCAATGACATTGGCCTCCAGATCGCTCAGCATGTCTTTGACCTGTTTGCTTTGGTCCTGCAGATAGGTGATCTCGACGCTTTCGGGCCAGTCCACGCGCAACTCTTGGACCAGCGCCTTCACATCCGACACCGTATCAATGATGTTCGCGCCGGACCTTTTGGTCACCTCCAGCGCAAGGGCAGGTTGGCCGTTGATGCGCGCAAATGAACTCGGGTCCTCGAAGGTGCGCCGGATCGTTGCGACATCACCGAATGTCACCACCGCATTGCCGCGCACTTTGACGGGCATTGCCATAACGTCATCAAGATCCTCGATCAGGCCGGGCACTTTCAACACGATACGCCCCGATCCCGTTTCAATCGCCCCCGCCGCAATCAAGCGGTTGTTGCGCTGGATCTGGCCGATCAATTCGTCAAACGACAGGTTGTAGGTCTGGAACACCGTCGGGTCGATCAGCACTTCGAGAAACTCGAAACGTTGCCCGCCGATTTCTGCCTCAAGAACCCCTTCAAGACCTTCGATCTCTTCCTGAAGCCGCTCGGCCAGAGTGTTCAGCGTCCGCTCCGGCACAGGGCCGGACAGAATGGCAGTGATGATCGGAAACAGCGCCGTGTTAATCTCGGTGATGATAACGTCATTGGCATCATCCGGCAGTTCGGATTCCACACGGTCGACCGCCTCGCGCACCTTATCCAGCGCTTCGTCATTGTCGCCACCGGGCAGGAACTCCAGCTGGATACTGGCAAACCCTTCGGAGGCGTCGGATTTCATGCTGTCCAACCCTGCAATGGAGGCGAATTCAGTCTCCATCGGTTCCAAAAGCAACCGCTCGGCGTCCGACGGGCTGATCCCGTCCAGTCCGGTCGAGACATAAAACAGCGGCAGTGGCACTTCGGGATTGGCTTCTTTGGGGATCGACACATAGGCAAAAGCACCAACGGTCAGCACCATCAACAAGGCCATGACAACAACACGCGAGCGGGAGAAGGCCGCGTTGATGATGCCCTCCATCAGTTTAGCTCCTGCGCAGAGGGGGCCACGACCTCGCCCTCGTTCACATACCCCTGCCCGACGGTAATCACATCGACCGCGGCAGGCAGACCCGTGACCCAGATGCCATCAATCTGCGCGCGCACTATGTCGATGGGGTAAAAGGTGACCTGCTTGTCCGCATCGACGGTTTTGACGCCCAAAGTGCCTTCGGTATTCAGCGAAACGATTGAGGGGGACAGAAAATGCGCTGTGACTTCGCCGGTGGGGATCACGACTTCCGCAGAAATACCGGCGGGAATGGCACCATCATCATTGGCAATCTCGACTTCGGCCAGAAAGGTGCGCGTTTCGGAAGCGGCGGCAGTCCCGACAAAAGTAACCTTACCGTCGCGCTCTTCACCGGTGATGAATTTCACTGTGGCCGATTGCCCGACAGCGATGCGCCCAAGCGACTGTTGAGGCACCTGAATGGCGACGGTAAGCGGTGTGATATCAACCAGCCGCCCGACGTCTGCGCCCGCTGCGACAAATTCGCCTGCATCCAGATCAAGCGTTTCAATTCGGCCATCAAATGGCGCCGTGATCGTCAGTGCTTTGGCATCCTGTTGTGCCGTCGTCACCTGAGCTTGCGCCGCCGCTAAAGCCGCACGTGCCTGCGTCACACGGTCCACGGTTGCGACACCGCGGTCCAGTAATTGTTCGGCATTATCAAACTCGCGTTGGGCGCGGGTCAGCTCTTCTGCCGCGCGGCGGGTATCCGCTTCGTTATTGGCGGGATCAAAACGGGCAATGACAGTGCCCGCTGTAACATCCTGCCCCTTGGTCACAAGAACCTCCGCAATATCACCGGAAATTTCGGCCCGCAGTGATGTGTCGCGATCCGGCAAAGCCTGCCCTTCGGCCTGATAAAATTGCGTCACGGTTTCGGCAACTGATTGCGTCACCGCCACGGCGACCGGCTTCAAATCCTCGCGCTTGGTGACAGGATCGTTGTCTGCGGTTGGGAAGATAAATCCGCTGCCCATCCAGCCCACAATCGCGATCACCAATGCCCCCGCGATCCATGTCGAACGGGACGCGCCCTTGTCCGAGGTAAAGGTCAAAGCCTGAGGGGAGCTGCCAGCCCCCTCCGGTCCGGTCGGTTTTGCGATTTCATCTGTCATCGGTCTGATCCTTGGGGGCATTTGGAACTAGCCCGTTTTTATGCGTCGTTCTGGCACTCACATCTTCCAGCGCCCTGGCAACGGCAGCATCTATAAATACGATGCAAAATTTCGCCTTGCGACGGCCAAGCCGACGATATCATAAGTCGCTTAGGTCGAAATGCGGCCCCCTCGCGGTCCTATGCCACCTAGGAACCAGCCCACCTTCTGTCAAGTTTGTTAAGCCCGACCGGAGCCCGCGAGCGACGACCGGTTCAGGCAACGGATATCCCTGCCCATGACAAAGCAGCTTAGTACTTTGAAGGCGTTGGTGAGAGGTCGTGCTGATAAACCCTATTGCTTGGCATCCCTCGCTGCTTTCAACCGGTTGATGAACAGGTTAGGATTGGGCGGTTCGTCGTCACCTGCCGCCCTTCCCCCAGTCGCAGGCGAATGAACGAACAGCCACATCCGTCATAGATTGCAAATCCCGTGCCAGAACCTCACCAACTCCCCGCGACTTTGAATGCGTATTATGCGCGTGCCCCCCAACTGATGAGCGCCGAAAACAGCGCCTATTTCCTTGCCGGTGCCGGTGATGAACGAACCTTGCAGGCGAATACGCATGCCTTTGCGCGCGCGCAGATCACACCACGCCATTTGCGATCACTGGGCGGCGGCTCCACGGCGACGACACTTCTTGGCAAACCGTTGGCGGCACCGTTCCTTGTTGCGCCTTTTGCCTATCACCGGTTGCTGGATGATGCGGGCGAAATCGCAACGGCACGCGGGGCCGAAGCCCAAGAGATCAAGATGATCCTGAGTGCACAAAGCAGCGTGGACATGACCCGATTGCGCACAGCCGCACAAAGCTGTGACTGGTTTCAGCTTTATTGGATGGGAAGTCGCGAGGCGACGCATGCGGTTGCGCAGTCGGCCCTGACCGCGGGATTCACAACAATTGTTCTGACGATCGACGCGCCCGTTCAGGGTGTTCGGGACCGCGAGATTGAAGCGCGGTTTCAACTGCCCCCGGATATCACGCCGGTGAATCTTGCGCATGTGCCGCGCCCTCGTTTTGCCCCGCTCACGGACGGGCAGTCGTTGGTGTTTGATCGCATTGCGCCCGACCTGCCTGATTGGGATGACGTTGCCTGGCTGATTGAAACGTTAAATGCCCCTGTGGTGTTAAAGGGCATTCTGCATCCCGAGGACGCAGCCAAAGCCGTGCAGATCGGCGCGGCCGGCGTCATCGTGTCAAACCATGGCGGGCGGGTTCTCGACGGGGCACCGGCAACACTGGATGTCCTGCCCGCAATTGTGGAAAAGGTCGGTGCGGCTTATCCTGTTCTTGTTGATGGCGGCATCCGGCGCGGTATTGATATTCTGGTCGCGCTGGCATTAGGGGCCAAGGCCGTGTTGGTGGGCCGACCGGTTGTGTGTGGTCTGGCGGTGGCTGGTGAATTGGGCGTCAGCCATGTTTTGCGGCTGTTGCGTGATGAACTAGAGGTCGCGATGTTGCTTGCTGGCTGCGCCACCATCGATGACATCACGCCCGAAATGCTTCATCTGAACCGGTAGCGCAGCGGGATTTGCAGGGTAAATTCGTTCCCTTTTAGATAGTTCGGCGGCGTTGGCATTTTTTCGATCTGCTCAACCGTACGGATCGCAGCTGCGTCAAGAACGGGAAACCCTGATGATTGCGCCACCTCGGCCAGAACCACCGCACCGTAGCGATCCAGCACAAAGCGGATTTGCACGTCGCCCTCGATCTTTTGCCGGCGCGCCTTGTCTGGATAAGTCTTGGCCTTGCTGATCAGCAAGACGATGCTTTTCTGCCATTCCTGAATTTCTGCTGTTTGGTCGGCGGTTAAACCTTCGCTTGATGCCTGTGCTGTTTCGGCTTCGGTTTCGGCCTGCACACCGGCAACGGATTGCTCCGCCGCTTCGCTGTCGGTTGCACCCACCTGACTTTCGACATCGACCTGCTCGGGGTCTTGCTCGGCAGCGATTTCTTCGGCCTTCTCTTCGGTTTCCGCCTCCGGTTCAGGGGCGGCGACGCCGAATTTCAGGCTCTCGTCCTCGACGTCATAAGGAATCTGGCTAAGGATCGGCTGTTCCGCCGCCTGCGCCGCTTCAACTGCTTCAGGGCTTTCCGTAACGGTCGGTGCCTCGCGGCTTTCCTGCTGGGCGGCGCTGTCTTCGGCCAAGGCAGAAGGAGCGGCGATGATGTCCGACAGGTCAAACATGATTGCGCCGGTGATCCCTTCGCGTTGGGGCGGGGCCGGCTCGACCTGTCCGGTCTGGCTCAATATCTGGGCCGGAAAACCGATATGGAGCACCGCACTAAGGCCGATGGCTGGCAGCCAGAACCATGGTTTAACGCCAGCCGAAGGAAAGGTCAGGCTCATGGTTGAACCGCCGATTGCGGGCCATCCACGTCGGGTTCTTGTGCGGCGGTTTCGTCCAGACCAACCAATCCGACCTTTAAAAACCCGTCCGCCCGCAGGATGTTCATCACGCGGATAAATTCGCCGTAAGGCACGGACTTGTCAGCACGAATAAAGATACGCGTGTCGCGTTTCTGCTTTGTGGCAATCCCGACGTCGATAAATAACCGGTCCAGATCGGTACTGGTCTCGCCCACCGAAAGCGCGAGGTCTTCGGTGATCGTGATGAACACAGGTTCTGACGGGCGGTCGGGCGCGTCAGCGACAGCCACGGGCAGTTCAACGGGAATATCAACAGTCGAAAGCGGTGCCGCGATCATAAAGATGATCAGCAGCACCAACATCACGTCAATAAAAGGTGTGACGTTGATTTCGCTGTTTTCACTCAACTCGCCGTCGTCGTCGGCACGGATACGGGATGCCATGCAACTTACTCCGCTGCCTGTGTCGGCACGCTTGCCAGACGCCGTGGTGTTGTGCCCGCGTTGTCCGTCAATGCCGCCAGATCAAGGTCACGCGACAAGGTGCGTTCGACCAACGCACCTGCGTCTGCCAACATGACCTTATAGCCGCCGATACTGCGCGCCAGAATGTTATAGAAAATCACTGCCGGAATGGCTGCGACCAGACCGATGGCTGTGGCCAACAACGCTTCGGCGATGCCGGGGGCGACGATTGCCAGATTGGTCGTGTTGCTTTCCGAAATAGAGATAAAGCTGTTCATGATACCCCAGACCGTGCCGAACAGACCGACAAAAGGCGCGGTCGAGCCGACGTTCGCGAGCACACCGGCCCCAAGGCTCATGCGCCGTGCGGCGCCTGCCTCGATCCGCGCGATTTCAGAACCGGCGCGCTCTTTGATGCCTGCTTTCATCTGCACGCCTTCGCCAGAACTGGCGCGTTCGCGCAGCGCGGCCTGCACCATCCGGCTGACGACACCGTTTTTCTTCGTAAACCTTTCCGGGGCCGCGACCAACGTGCCCAGCTTGTCCAACTGGCGATAGCGACGGCGCAAAACGCCGCGCTCCCACCGCAGGATCATGATCTTCGCCAGAAAGATGACCCAAACCGACGCCGAAGCGAACAAAAGCAACAGCATTACGGTTTTCACGACCCAATCAGCAGCCATGAACATGCCAAGCGGCGACATTTCATCGTGACCGGCCTGCTCAAGCGCAATCATGAATGTGTTGGGGTCCAGAAGCGCCGCCAGATCAAGGGCGGATGCGGGGCCTGACACGGCGATTAAACCGCAGGTGGCGGCGATAAGGGGGATATTTTTCATGTCTCAGGTCTCCGCCCATGTGCGTATCAGGTTGTGGTAAATGCCCGTCAGACGGACGGTTTCATCCGCGTTCGATCCGATGGTTTCGCTGAGGGATTGGATGGTTTGATCCAGATCGAACAAGATGCTGCGATGCGCGTCAGAACGGATCATGCTTTGCAGCCAAAAGAACGACGACACCCGTGCGCCGCGTGTCACTGGCGTGACTTCATGCAGGCTGGTCGAGGGGTAGAGGATCAGATCGCCTGCCGGCAATTTCACGGATTGCGTGCCGTAGTGGTCTTCGACCAGAAGCTCGCCGCCGTCGTATTCATTGGGTTCGCTCAAGAACAGTGTCATCGACAAGTCCGTGCGCAGCCGTTCGTTTGTCAGCGGGTTGATGCGGATGGCATTGTCGATATGCGTGCCGAATGTCTGGGCGGTTTCGTATTTATTAAACATGGGCGGCAGAATGCGATCGGGCAAAGCGGCGGAAACGAACAGCGGATTTGCGGTTAGTTTTTGCAAGATGAACTGCCCCAAGGTCTGGGCTGTGTCGCCGGTGGGTGGCAATTGTTGGTTGCGCTTGACCTCTACTGATTGCGGGCCTGCGGTTTTTGCACCGTCTTCCCAATCGGCGGCGTCCAGACGGGCGCGGACCTGTGTGACATCAGCTTTGCTTAGAACAGCGGGGATCGTGATCAGCATGGCGAAACCTTGGTTTATTGGCGGGGCGACCCGAAAGCCGCCCGCGCCGAGGGGTAAGAATTTAGAATTTCATTTCGTAAGAGATCGAGATTTCCCGACCGGGGGCGACATAGGTGAAGGGCGTGCCCGAACGGTAGCCGGCGTCATACACCGTCTTATCCGCGACATTGGTGATGCCCATCTTGATCGCGGCATTGTCGGCCACTTCATATTCGCCCAGCAAATCGACGGTCCATGCCGACGGCAGACTCTTGCCATTGGCACCGGTGCTGCCCAGATCAATCGCGCCTTGATAGTTCAGACGCCCGCCGAGCATCAGCTTGTCTGTCACCTGATAGGTCGCAAGAATGTTGAACTGTTCATGTGCGATGTTCGCCAGTGACAGGCCTACGGACTCGCTGTTCTGGCTCTCCAGAATTTTGCTATCCATAAAGTTGGCACCGCCGAACAGGCTCAACCGGTCATTGACCTTGCCCGCAACACCCAGTTCCAAGCCACGCACACGGTATTTCAACGTGTCATAGCTTACCGTTGCCCCACGCGGACCGATATCTTCGCGCGCATTGTCCTTGGTCGTTTGATAAAGCGCAGCCGTCAGCAGCAGATTTGGGTTCAAGCTGAACTTGGCACCGACCTCGAAAGAGGTGTTTTCTTCGGGGGCCAGGTTTGATCCGTTCGCATCAAGACCGCCGTAAAAACCGCCACCGGCTTCCAATTCCTGCCCCATAGGATTGGAAGACGTCGCCGCCGCACCATAAACATTCAACCGGTCGGTCAGCGCGTAGGTTGCGCCAAGGTTCCAATTGACCAACGTATCTTCGCGCGACAAGGAATAGGCACTGTCGCCGCTGCCGCCGGAACGTTCGATGTCATACATGTCCAAACGCAGACCACCGTTCACCGTCAAACGAGACGACAAGGAAATCGTGTCCAACGCGTAAAGCGAGGTGGTTGTGACCTTGGTTGAAGTCGCTTCTGTCCCCAACTGCGCCGCCTCGCCGCTCCAGCAGCCATCGCCAATTGGATTGGGATTGATCACGCTCACGGTACACCCGCGCTGACCGGCAGGCGGTTCGTAGTCTTCACTGCTCAGGTTGGAATAACCCAGCTTGGTGATTTTCTCTTGCGACGCGGCAAGGCCGAAGACAAATTTATGCGTTGCACCCGCAAATTCGGCATCGCCGGACAGTTCAAGCACATTGGCAAGAACATCCGTTTCCTGGTTCCAGCTCTTGAAACTCAGACCCGCCTGCCAGTCTTCGGGATTGGTCGATCCGTTGTCGATCAAACGGCTTGGCGCTGTCAAAATATAATCGTTCAGCGATTCAGATGCGCGGAAAGTGTTGGTCAGGGTCAGGCCATTGTCGAACTCATACGTCGCCTTGGCCGTTGCGACCGTTTCCTCGGCGATTTGGAAATCGCGCCCCGGCACGCCGTAAAACGTGTTGCGATCAACGCCGAATTCCGTGACCGGTCCGACCAGCCCAAGCGCTTCGTTATTGACATAGGGTACACCCCAATCCGGCGTCTGCTCGATCTTTGTGTAGCTCAGGTTCCCTTCCAGCGTCAGCGCATCGGTCGCTTTGAACCGCAAGGCCATTGCAGCACCTTTGCGGTCATCCTTCAGGCTGTCGCGCCCTGCGATTTCGCCGTCCTGAAGCATCGCGTTGAACCGCAACTGCACGCGGTCGTTGATGACCTTGTTGGTATCCAGCGTCTGGCGCACTGTGGAGGCATCGGTGACGGTTGTGATGGTGCGGGTAAAATCGATGTCCTGTGGGCTTTTCGAAATAATATCAAGCGCCCCGCCTGTGGTGCCGCGTCCGCCAACCGTTCCGGCGGGGCCTTTTGCGACCTCTACCTGTTCGGTGTTGAATGTCTCTGCAATGCCGGTGCCGGGGCTGCGAACGCCGTCGGTATAGACATCATTGTTGGCTTTGAAACCGCGAATATAGATGTTGTCCCCAAAGGAGTTGCCGCCTTCCCCGAAGCCCAGCGAGATACCGGGTGTCGAACGTGCAATCTCTCTCACACTTGTTGTGCCGGTTGTTTCCAACACCTCTTGGGTGATGGCCGTTACCGTGCGCGGGTTATCCTTGAGGGGGCCGGGCATTCTGCTGTTGGCCAGCGTGTTTGCCTTGAACGGAGAGCTTGGATCGGCGTAGCTGCTGCCGCCCGCTGCGGCTTTCGCGTCGGCCTCCGCGCGGGCCTGCGCGACGGCGCGTTCCTGTGCTTCAATCCGGGCGCGCTCCGCGGCTTCCTCTTCTGCACAAACCGGCGTGCCGGCCAAAGCGGGGGTGCAAACCGTCGGTGTCGCGGCACGGCGCGGGGCGGCGTGTCTTGGTTTGGCGGCCTGACGTACGGGGGGCTTTGCCTCGGTTGTTTCGACATCGACCGGTGGCAGAATGATCAGGTCAGCGTCTTGTGCCGCTGCGCCAGTCGTTAAACAGGCCATCGCCAGCGATGCGCCGATGCCCCCTGCAATCAGGGACGGTTTGTGGTTTGGCGTGCCTTTGCACACACCATTTCTCAGGGATTGACGCATCTTGTCCTCGCATTGAATTTTCAACTTTTATGCTGGCGACTCAGAGCGAGATTGGCTGGCTATCTTGGCAGGCTGCTTATTCCGACTATTTTAGTAAGTAAATACCCCTGCACGCCAAAATCTTATTCAACGAAGGGTTGAACGGCAGTAAAAACGGCTGCTGGCGCAGCGTATCCCAGCAAACCCCTGACACTTTAAAGCACTGATTTTACTATATTAATTACAGGCTCCCAAACACCTACCGGCATGAACCCCCGGTGTATTTGTCAGAAAAGGGGGCACAGCAAACTTGACTTGAAACGCGATGCGAGGCTTACTTGACGTAGCGGCAAATTACGGCCGCGGTCCAATACATATTCTAGGAGACTCGGAGTGTCGGATTTTTCCGTTGAGGGAGCCGAATTAAAAAAGCTTTTAAATTTTTCACGCGCGAAACCTATTTCATTCGCATACTGCCCGGGGTCCAAGGTCGAAACCGACCTCTTCGGACTTCACAAGAAAAAGCCACCTGCCGTCATGGGCAAATCGATCCGCGCCGACGGCGACGGACCGAAAGTTGCGTTCGGAACCTTGCAGATGGAAGGCCGGGTCGTTTCGCTGCAATGCGAAAAATCGATGCCTGCATTGGCCAAAAAGGTCAAAAAGTTCCTCAAGCTGAACAAGCTGTCCAAAAACGTCCGTATTCTGGATATGGATGGCAACGTCGTAGAAGAAGATATCGAGGATCTTCCAGACGAGCCAGATGATGATGAGGCGGCAACCGCACCTCAGGCAGCATCAAGTACGGCCGCCGAACCGCAGGACGCGGAAGAAGCCGAACCGGCCGCTGCACCACCACCGGAAAATACCGCAGGTGAGCAGTTAAAACAGTTGGCGGCCCGCGCCAGAGCTTTGCAATCTCAGGTCGCGGCCGTGCCGAACCCGCCGGGCGACAAGGTACGTAAGGCATTTGCCACAGCAGTGACCAGTTTAAAATCCGGCAATGCCGAAGCTGCCGCCAAAACCTTGGACGCGATTGATCAGATCTTGGCCAAACTGGCTGCCGCTGGTGCCGCCAAAACCGAAAGCCCCCCCGAAGCCGCAGCCGAACCGGCACAGAAACCGAAAGGCGATCCTGCAACACTGAAAAAGCTTCAGGAAGCCGCCGCGCAGCTTGCGCCAAAGGTCAAGGCCCTGCCGGCTGGCGATCATAGTGCCGCCCTGACAAGCCAACTGCGCGAGGTGATCGGCCATATCCGGGACGGCGCGGTTGATCCTGCCCTAAGCGGATTGCGCGCCGTGCAGCAAGGATTGAAATCGGCCCCTGCCGAACCAGCGACTGCGGCACCGGATGCGGATCCGCTGTCGATCTGGAACGCGGCGAAAGAAGCGACCGACGGGGCGATTTCTGCGTTGCAAAACAAGATCCGTCAATTCCCCGACCCCGATCTGGAACGGATCGCAGAAATGGGTCTGAACGGGATCACGCAGGGCAACCAGACGGCGCTGATGAAACACCTGATGGAGTTTCAAAACGTCGACGCAGACGCCCGCCCCAAAGCTGCCGCCGCATTGCAGGCGCAGTGTGCGCAGTATCGCGCATTTCTGGCTGACAGCACCCTCATCACGCTGTGCGAACAAAATCCGTTCGGCGTGACCGTTGATCTGCGAAACCATCTGGGCAAAGCGCTGGACCAGATAGACCAAGCCGCCGCCGCTGCCGCCTGACCGGAGAGAATAAATGACCAAATCGGACACGCTTGTGCTGGATACCCCAACCAGCGAATGGATTGCCGCGTTTAATCGGGCCCGAGGCTGGAAATCGCTGCGCGGCGGCAACGCCTCCAGACCAGACGCCAAAGACTTGAAGAAAAGGCCCAAATCACAATTAATCGAAGACCGTGAATTTGCGCTAGACGGGTATGACAAGGACAAATTGGACGCTCTTGTCGTCGCGCAAGAAAATGAACTGGCGCGGCTCAACAACGCCATCGAAACCGCGCCGCCGGACGCCGATATCGACGCCTGGCTGGAAGAGCGCAAGGAACTGCTGCCCTTCTTGGAAATGAACAAGGCTGATTTGGCCGTTGCAAAGCGTGTGGATGCCCACGTCGCACAGCTTCAATCGGTTGAAGGCCACCTTGGCCGCGACCTGTCCGACGTGCGCCGCGAAATTCGCAAGCTGGAGGCCGCCGCCGTAGATTTCGACCCTGACGATCTGGATCAGGACCTTCTGGCGCAGTTTCGCCAACGGCATGTGGCAGTACAGGGCAACATCGAAAATGCCCGCGCAGAGGTGATGAAAATCACCACGCTGGATGGCAGTAAAACCCGCAGTTACGCGATCATCAACGGGCCGGAATACAAAATCCTGTTCGGAATGTTGGAACAGGCCATTTTGATCCTCGCGACGGGGGATGTGCAGGCCGCGCTTGCGCGCGTCGAAGAGACACAAACCAAGATGAACGCGTTCCGCACCGCCCGCACCGGTGCCACAGCCATCGACCCGCCGCCCAGCGAACACGGCGATCTTGACGGTCCGGTAAACGACGTCGAAATGCAGATTTCCGTGTTGGATAAAAAGGGCTTTACCGAAGCCGCCAACCAATACGGGTTCCGCCTTGCTGCGTTGTCGCATGCGATCCAGCAAGCGGTGAACGCGAACACCCCCGATTTGCGAAAGCAATTTCTTCCCGCTGTCGAAGCTTTGGGCGAGGAAACAGCACTAGCGCGGGATCAGGCACTCACGGTCGAGCAGATCATGTTCGACATTCAAACCGACATTGCGTCGATGCGGGCAAATGGCCATAAACATCGGCCCAATAGGTCACAGCGCGAGCTAGAAGACCTTGAGCGTTTGTCACAAGCGCAGGCCCTGATGTCCATCGTCGTTTCTGACGCACAGGACGCAGCCAAGATTATTCGCGAGCGTTTGGAAGAGACAAAACAAGAAGACCTGCGCAAATCCAATCTGAAACCGGCTGAGATCCAAAAAGAACTGGGTGCCCTTGATAAGAGGTACAAGGATTTCTTCGTGCAAAACCTGCAAGGCGAAATATTCCAGCAAAAGGACACAAAGTCCGGCGAATTGAAGGGGATTAAGAAGAACCGCAAGCTGCCGCGCGGGGCATTGGAAGAGATCGACCTGCAACTGCTGGCCGCACAACAATTGGCACAAAGTGATTCAGTGGACGCCCTGAAAACAGCAGACGATTACCTGACCGGCGTGTCGAACTTTATCGAGGCGATTGAAAAAGATCCCGACATCTATGTCAAACTTGAAGACGAGTTCACCCGCGTCGAAAAGAAGATCACCAAAACCAAGAAGAAATTCCCGCTTTATGAACCCGGTCGGCTGCTGGATTTGAAGGCAGAACTGGACGCGTTGCGTGCCAATCAACTGACGCGGCTGCCGGCAAATGTGACGGCGGATACCGATGATCTGCGGGAACGGGTTCTTGCATTCAGAGCGGAAATGGCCGAGGCGCAAACATTCAAACGTGCACTGCAAAAACAAGCCGACGGGGTCGACAAGACGATTGAAGCCATTGGTAAGCGGTTGAAAAAAGACCATAAAGGCATCGTCAAATTTGACGGCTATTATGGCCCCGAAGTGGTGCGGATGATGACGGTCCGCGATCAGATCGCTGAACGATCGGCAAAATCCCTCAAACAGGCCAGCGCGACACTGGATGAAATCAGCGGCAATCTTGGCTGGCTGTTGCGGCTTCTCGAAAAAGAGAAATCCGGCAAAACCTTGGGCAACAATGAACGCCTGCACGTTGATGAACTGGTAAGCGCTGCGCGATCGGGCCAGCTCGACAAGGATGCAAATGACGCAAAGAAGAAGGAATTCGAAAGCGGTATCAAGGCGTTTACAAAGGACCTCAAGGCCGCGAAGAAATCCCTGAAAAAGATCAAATCCGACCTCAGCGAAGTGACCGCTTTGGACTCAAAATGCGATGGTTTGAAGGCCGAGACAGAGAAGTACGGTAGTTACATTGACGGTTTGGCAGAGCTTAAGGGTCTTCAAAGCCGCGTCGATCAACTTAATACCGAAGCCGAAGTAGCGATCGATATCCTTGATAAAGATCTGGCAACGGCCGTCGACAAATGCGCGCAGACCCTTTTGTTGTTCACCCACAAACTTGGCACTTTTGTCGAGGACGTCATTCGACCCGAAGGTAAGGACGGTAAAGACAACCAGCTTGACCAACCACCGCTGGACGCGGCCAAAATCGGCGCATTTTTTGATAAGCTCAAAGGCTCGCTTGAGAAAATCGATATCGCGGAAATGCGCAGTCAATCCGCCCGCGTTACGGATGGCACCCTGACGGTGAAGGACCGCAAACTGGCCCGCAAGATCGCCCTGCAAGAGTTGCGCAAGTTGATGACCTTGTTCGACAGTTTCGCCCCGATGCAGCATTTTCGCGCGCATCCGTTTGCCAAGGGTGATGCCTCCACCCAGATGGTCAGCGCCCGCAAAGCGTTATCCCAGTTGGAAGTGCGCCTTTTGACTGCAATTAAAGACTGAATGGATCGGAGACTTCCATGGCTTTTACCCAAGCGCACACGAAATGGCTCTCGGCCACCCAGCAAAGTGCAATCAACTATGACGAAATAACGCAGAAACAGGACGCACGTAATGTTCTGTTGGCCGCGGTCACCGGTGAAATTTCCGACCTTCAGGATGATCTGATGGATGCATCCGATGACCTGAAGGTTGAGTGGAAACGCGAAAAATTTCTGGGTTTGTTTGACCGTTCGAACAAATCAATGGACTGGAAAAATGGTGATCGCGACGACGAGGTTGATACCAAGCACGACCTGAAAGACGACTATATGGTCGACGATGAGGCGGTGCGCAAACTGACCAAGCTTCATGAAAAGCTGTTCGATTTACAGTCGGAAATGGAGAACGCCAAAGACGCCGACGGCAATCCCTTGTTCACGCCTGCCGATATCACGCGCGAATTGTGGACACCGCTGGTTCAGGCCGATGTAATCCCGTCCAACGCGGTGGCTGATAAGTATAGTCAGGAAGCGCAGGTTTTTAACGGTGCCTGCGAAATCTATCAGGACAAGTTAACGGATTATTCCAAGACGGCCTCGAAATATACCAATGCCAAACGTGCGATAAAGATTGGCACGGATGTGATTTCGTTAATGGGGTCGCTGGCCGGCGACGCGATCAAAATCGACAGCTTCGAAGCGCAATCCATGTCGCGTCAGGACATGCTGACCTTGGCGCAGGATAACGCCGACAAAACTGCAGGCGTTGCCACACCGGCACAGTTGGAAAACATCGAAAAAATGAACGGGCTCAAGCAACAGGCGCGCGATGCCGCGCTGCAAGTTGCCGCTGTGACCATGACCACCACCGTGCTGACCGGCGGTTTGGGGATCCTTGATTCAACCTTGGACAAACCCGAAGACGGGCGGCGCAGAACCTTTGCCGCGGGCATCGCGAAACAGGCGTTCAACGCATTGGGCAGTGCCGCATCGGCGGCCATTTCGGTCCATTCCGCCAATGTTGTGGCATCAGACGCGACAACAGGGTTTTCCTCCGCATTCCAGACCCAGATGAACATCGCGTCAAAGTCTGTGACGGCCCTGATTGCAGGCGGGAACACCGGCTTTGCCCTGTTCTCTGCCGCGATGAAGTTTTCCGACGGGGATTACAACGGTGGCGTGGCCGGTATCACCGAGGCGTTACAGGGCATTGCAGCGGCCGTCGGGGCCAGCTTTGCCGCCGGTGACGTCAAGCGCGGTACCGATGATCAGGGCAACATGGTGCTTGGCGATCAGGCGCAATGGCAGCAAATGGGCCTGACCATTCAGGCAGCGATCCTTGCCGGTTCCAACATTCCGGCCATCGCCAAACATCTGGCGGATGTTGTGGCCAGCGACGGCGGCAAGGTTGATTTGAAAGTGATCCTCGCCAATGTCGGCTTTTCGGCGATCAGCGCCTCTCTTGCCGGGGCCATGCCGGCTATCGCCGGTGGCACCTATACAGTCGTCGCTGTTGAAGACGTCGAAATGGGAAGTGACAACGCGCTGTTTCAGAAGACGCAGGCCGAATACGATAGCTTTAACAACGATGCCGACGCCGCACAGGGGCTTGGTGAAACCGCCAAGCCGGGCCTTGGTATGGAAACGCCGGTGGACAGCCCCGAGGCCCTGATGGCCCAGAAAAAGTTTCTGGCCGAGCAGGAAAACGCCCGCAAGGCCCGCGCCATGTCGGATTTCAAAGCCGACCTGCAAGATCCAGCCAAGAAAGAAGAGTTCTTTGCTCAGATCGAAGACGCCAGTGCGCGTGAAATGGAAGTGCTGAACGAACTGCTCGAAGATGCGGGGCAATCGCCCCAAGATCTCGACACCGTCGAAAAAGAGCAAAAGGCGATGGCAGCAATGGACAAGCTGCTGGCCGAAGCGCGGTCTTGCAACATGAAATGGCAGGCGCTTGAGGTGATTACCGGCGTTGGCGCAGCCGCAGTTGCTGCCGCATTGCCCGGTGCCGGACTTGCCGTGGCGATCCAGAAACTTTTGATTGATGCCACGACGCTGGTGCGAAAAAGCTATCAGTTGAACAAATGGATGGACAACATGGCGCTGACCGTGGGCAACAGCTCGGTCTATGGTCCTGCGATCAATGGCCGGTTGAATTCGGCCCGTGTGCAAGTCAGCCTTCAGGTGTTGCGCGTGCTTTACGACGCCTTGGGGGTTGCTGCGGAATCGATCAAACTTGCCGATGCGTCGGGTGTAAGTATGGGCGGCGGCACGGCCGCTGGCGTGGGCATTCAGGTCGGCACAAGCATGGCGCGCGCATTGACGGAATTCGCCTATAAAATACAAAAAGAGGCCGAGATTGAGGCCGGTTGGCAGCTTTACCAGATCGCGCTGAAATCGCCGGGCGACCGTAAACGGGCCCGCACCGCGATGAAATGGAATTCCACATTGTCGAAATGCGTTATCGCCTATGGCATTGTGATTGACGGAGATCCCATCGCCAAAGAAGTCGGGCGCAGCTGCGGGATCACGCCCGAAGTTCTGGCCGATCAAAAGAATGTCTGCCAAAAAGTTGTGAGCTATTTTGAAACGCTGTACAGCGACGACCCGCAAATCCTGAAACGCGTTCCGATCAAGAAAGACTGGCACCCCGGCACGCCATCGCCGACATTGGTGAGCTGGTTGCGTTTCAAAGGGGCGGCGGCACAACGTGCGATACCGCCGCTGTCCGAGGCTTCGCTCAAGACACCCGAAATTGACCGCCAACTGTCGTTGCTGGTGGCGTTACTGGGGCCGGATTCTGATTATGCGGCCAAGCGCGACACGGACTTTCCTGAATTCGACATTTCCAATCCAGCGCGTGAAACCCCGGCGTACGGAACGTTTCTTGACGATGTTGCTGGCGCGACAAAAGGGTTGATCGCAGCCTTGCGCTCATATGCACCCAAGAACGCGGAACCCGGAGAAGGCGGTGACTGGATCGGCGGTGCGGCGCATGCCGATTTCGTCGCTGTGGTCGAAAGCCTGACGGCCCAAACCCAGATGATTGAGGGCGAAGTGGCAAATGACAAAAAGCGTCTGGCCGAATTTTTAAAGCAACGCCAAGCGACACTGAATGCTGCCGCACAGTTGGATGATGATGCGGATGATAGCGTTGAGGACGACGATCAAAAGGACGATGGCCAGTGACACCTTGCGCGCCTGCGACCAGATCACCGTCACGAAGGTGCGCCGCCTAAGATAGGGGCGCGGAAATTTCCGCGTCTCAACCCTCGTTTCAAAAAACGCTTTGGCGATCACGCATTTCAATGCCTTTGCGGTCAGGGTTTGCAACTGAACCCATCGCCCCACCAGATGACCCGGCCGAAATGCAATCTCCGGTTACCTCGAGGCGATCCAGCACTACCCAACATCGTCTTCTGGAATAATAATTCAGCGTTGGCCTCATTGCTAAACCGGGCTTACGTAGTCTAAATTCGCGGCAACGGGCTGTATCAAGCATTATGGCCACGTGTGCGGAGATGATCCCATTTCATGACGAGCCCCACGCCTCATATCGCGGAGTTTCTGGCCAGTATCGGCCTGTCCCATCTTCACGACGTCTTTTCCGGTGAAGACATCGATATGTCCACACTGCCGCTGCTGGACAAGGACGATCTGAAAGAACTGGGGCTGACGCTTGGCCAGCGCAAAAAGCTGCTTGCCGCATTGGAGGGGTTAGACTCACAGGTACCTGCCCCGCGACGCGTTGTCGAACCGCCCGAAGATGCCCCGATCCAACTGCGCCGCATCAGCGTGTTGTTTTGTGATATTGTCGGTTCCACCGAATTGAGCCAGCAGCACAGCATCGAGGACATGCAGATCATCATGCAACATTACTACGAAGTTGCCGCTGATGTCGCCAAAGCCCGCGATGGTTATCTGGTGGGTTCGCAAGGCGACGGTGTGGTGATCCTGTTCGGCTATCCGCGGGTGCTGGACGGGTTTGCAGAACGCTGTGTTCAGGCCGCGGAAGATTTCCAGCGCGCGCTGGCCGAACGGTTGGTCGTGTTTGATGGCCGGCCATCGTTTCACATTCCGACCCGTATCGGCATTGCCACCGGTCAGGCCGCCGTCGGACAAGCCAGCGGCGCATTGCGCGGTGACGCGATGCAACTGGTCGGTCCGGTGGTGAACCGCGCGGCGCGGTTGCAAACGGTGGCACATCCGCAAGCCATCGTGGTCGATAGCAAAACAGAATACCTGACGCGCAATGCCGTGCACTATTCCGAAGTCGAAGCACATGATCTCAAGGGGCTGCCCTTGGGGACCGAGGTGTTTCACGTGCTTGGCATGCATCATGTAAACAAGGGCGCTGCCCGTCCTGCCACGCTGATCGGGCGCAGTGGCGAAACCGGCACGCTGCGCCGCCTGTGGGTTCAGGCGCAAGCCGGCAAACCCTCCACGGTGACGCTGACCGGTGATGCCGGCATCGGAAAATCGACCCTGCTTCAAAGCTTTGTCACGGCTGTTCAAACCAATCCGACCGTACGTGTGTTGCAACTGAATTGTGCCGCAATGGGTGCACGTTCACCGCTGCTGCCAGTTGCCAAAATGCTCGAGGCTCTTACGACAGGCAGTGAAACGGCCCCTTCCCTGTCACAAATTCTGGGTGTGCCGGATCCGCAAATGCTGGACCGTATGGCACAGTTTCTGGGCCTAGGTGGTACACCGCGCAGCGATACCACCCTGTCCCTGCGCGATCGTGACGGCGTTCTGGAGTTCCTGTCGGACTGGATCATCAACGGTGCAACTGGTCCAACTTTGGTGGTGCTTGAGAACGCGCAATGGGCCGATGATTCAACCCGCGAACTTTTGAAACGCACCGCAGAACGCGCGCGTCAAGATGGCGCGGCGCTGATGCTGATCGCGGCGGGGCGCGAGGATAGCGCGGACATCTGGCAAGATGTCACCGGACACCAGACCCTGACGCTGACACCGCTGGCCGCGCGCCATTGCGAAACCCTGTTGCAGGGCATCTTTGGCACCAAACCTGTTGCACACTCAATTCGCCAGAACATCCTCGATCATTCTGGCGGCAACCCATTGATGCTGGAAACGCTGGGCCATGCACAAGCGGCGCAACAGTCGGTCGGGCTGAAGGGCCATGTCGAAATCCCGCACACGATTTATGAATCCGTGTCCAAGCGGCTTGACGGGATCCGTTTGGGACGCAGTGTGATCGAGGCGCTTGCGGTGTTGAACAGCCCCGCGAGCCCAGCGCTTTTGGCTGCTGTGCTGGAGCAGAACGAAAACAGCATGACACCGGCGATAGACGCACTGCGACAGGCCGGCCTGATCCAGCACAACGTGGTCGCTGGACAAGACGTGATCAACATCCGCCACCAAGTCTATCGCGACGTGATTTATGAACAAATCGTGGGACAGTCGCGCCGGAAAATACACCGGGCGGCCTATAACGCGTTGGGTGATTTTCACACGGACATGCGCACGCAACAGCCTGATCTTCTTGCCACCCATGCACAGGTCGCACGGGATTGGGAAAACACCGCGCTCCATGCCCTCGCCGCCGGCGAAACCCTGCTGCAACGCTCTGCCCTGATCGAAGCGGGGCACTTTCTGGATATGGCAAACACCGCCTTGCAGCGCCTGCCGGCCGAAGATGCGATAAAACAAAAACGCCTGCGCGCGATCACCGGCCTTGCCTCGGTTGAACGCTCGCGCTTTGGCATTGCAACAGATGCCAGCGCCGATTTCGGTCAGCAAGCGGTGCAACTGGCGCGCGAAATTGGCGATAGTAAAACCGAACTTCTGGCCCTGAACGGGCTTTATGCGCATTCACTGGTGCGGGCGAATTACCCAAGGGCGCAGGAATACGCCGAGACCCTGTTGGAAACGGCAAGCCAGTCGCAGGACAAAACTTTTGTGATGATTGGCACCCGCGCAATCGGGGCCGTGGCGTTTCACCGCTCTGACCAGAAAACGGCCCAAAAAAACCTGAACACGGCCCTCGGCCAGTATGACAAGGACACGCATCTGCATCTGGCCCATGCGCATGGCTATGATCATGCGGAAATTTGCGCGGCGTTCCTGTGTATGTCCAACTGGCTTACCGGTGATTTGCTGCAATCACGTCAGTTCGGCGCGTTCTCCATCGACCATTCCCGCGAAATCCAGCACGCCCACTCGTTAGCGCAAGCGATGGCGTTTCGTCTGCTTTTGGGCGCATTGGCCCGTCATGGCGCAGAGCTAAGTGTGATCGGTATCGAAGCCGTCGCCTTGGGCGAGAAACATGACATTCGTGTCATGCGCGCCGCTGCGATCCTGTTTCCGTTTGTGACCCAGCTTTGCCTGCGGCCAGAACCGCCAAAGCCGGATGAAATGACCGAACTTAGCGAGCGCGTGAAGGAATTCCGTGCGATGAACCCGTTCAATTACGGACCGTTGGTCGCCTCCCTGATTGCGGATGTCTCCCTGCGGGCGGGCGACATTGACGGGGCCGACGACGCACTTTCTGAAGGTGCGAAAGTAGAGCAACGCACGGGGGAGACATGGACAGCGCCAGAACTGCTGCGCTTGCGGGCCCGCGTCGCGGCGGAACGTGGGCACAGCGATATTGCACGACAGTTGCGCGACGAGGCGCTGGAGTGTGCCCGCACATCCGGTGCCCATACCCTTGCGCTGCGCATCCTGTGTGACAGAGCCGAAGCCGACCCCGCACCAGATGCAATCCAAGACGTACAATACGCCGTTTCACAGATGGCGTCTGATGATCACGGTTGGGACATGAAACGCGCGACAGCTTTGGTTCAGGGCGCAACCGCGGCCTGAACAAAGGCACCGCCAAGCGTCAGGCGTTCCAGGACTTCAAAAACCGCCGGCATGTCATGTTGGCGGCCCAGACGGTTGGCGATTTCAGGCAATGGCGCTGCGGGGCGACAGGCCGCAGCAATGTCTAACGCGCTGATCGACCCTAAACCTGTCAGGAAACTGTCACTCGCGGACAATTCGATCGCTGGCCTCCAACGTATGCGGTCGTTTTCCAACACCGGCGCGCGGGTCAACGGTGCCGCCAGCGTGACCGCGCCTTGGCCGATGTCCGGCTGGTCCGGTATGCTGCGGGGTGGTTCGCACGTTGCCCAGAACGGCGCTTCAAAACGCGATTGATCCGCATAGGCCCGCTGCGTGGCAAGCTGCGCCGCAGCTACGGCTTCGCGGTGTTTGTGGCGCATGAAACTGAAAGCGGCATGGCTGTCGCAGTCGCGATCAAGCGCCGTCAGCACCGCCAGCGCCCCTTGGACACCGCTGCGCATGGCATGCACCAACCCGTGCGAGGCAATTGGATCACGTGCCAGTGCCGCATCTCCCACCAGAATATGACGCTCGGATACCAACGGATCAGCCGCGGCCGAAAGTCCCGCAGCAGCAGGTTTCCCCGCATCAATCCCGCGTGCCCCCACAAAGGTGTCCGTACCGGCCAAACAATCCGCGACATAGGCAGCCCGAGCCGGCCCACGCATCCCCGCCAAAACAGCAGCGCGCTGGAACACGGCCCCCTGCACCACGCCGCCGCCAAGTGAGCAGGCCCAGACCCAGCCGTCCGGCAACGCCTCAAGCCACATCTGATGGGGGGGCAAATCGTTTACTGCGGAAAACGGCAGGGCGGTCACATCCGACGCTGCCCGCTTTTGCGCCTGTCGCCCCCGCGCGTCGATCAACATGTCGCATCGGATCGTACCTGCGCTCGTTGACAGCTCGACCTTACGGCCCGATTTCACCACGCCCCGCAGTCGCGCCTGTAAGGGCGTAACATGCCGCAACGCCTCTGCCCGCACCTTTTCATGCAAAGCGATCCGGTCCAGCAGCAGTGGCCCCGCCCCTTCGAACGTACGCGTTTCCGGCACGCCGCGCCACGCCATAAACATCGCTTCGGCAGGGCCGTCACTGACATCGCAAATCGCCGCGAGCAGGCCAATTTCCTCCGCCATTGGCGCGCCTGAGGCCGGAAAACTTTCGATCAGATGCCCTGCCGGCGTCACAAACGGATCGATCAGCACCACATCAAGACCGGCCAGACCCAATTGACGCGCGGCAATCGCACCGGCCGGTCCCGCGCCTGCGACCGCGACCTGAACGCTAGACTTGCGCATCAAACCAGTCGGGCTGTGCCGCGGTCAGCCGCCCGTAGGATCGCAGCCCGTAATCCAGCCACCCCCGTACAAAATCACACGCCGGACGCCCCGCGTGCAATACTTCTTGATGACACCCGCCACCACACAGCCGCCGCGCCCAGCAGGTTTGACACGGGGTTTGGCGTTCCACCGTGCGCGCATCCAGAAACGCGGCGCGCGCTGCATCATCCGGTCCGTTTTCCAGATCACCCATCGCGCCCAGCGGATCTTTTACAAACCGGTGACAGGCCGAATAATCGCCCGAGGCATCCACCGCCAGATAATCACGCGCAGCACCGCAACCATGACTGCGCGGGTTTCCGCGATGGAGTTCGCCCAGCACAGTGGCCAGATTGGCAAACGGATGCGCGCGCCCTGCAAGGGTCGCTGTCATCCATGCCTCGCCGCACTCGGTCATCGCGGACAGCAATTGTGCAAAATCCTGCCCGACCAAAGCCCCCTGTCCTGTAGGCGATGAAATCATCGGTGACACCCCGACCGAAGCAAAGCCAAGTGCTGCGATGTCGTCAATAACCTGTGGCAAATCCAGATTATGCGGGGTCACCGTCACCCGTGCGCCAAGCGAAATCCGGTCGTGATGATCCAGCAAGGGCGCAAGGCGTTTTGCAACGCGCGCAAAGCTGCCTTTGCCCGCGCGATCGGGGCGTAACCGGTCGTTCACCGCCTGTCCGCCATCCAAAGAAACCGTCACGGCAAACCGATGACGGGCAAAGAATGCCGCGTCCTCGGCAGAGATCAACGTCCCATTGGTGGTCAGGGAATATCCGACCTGAACAGCCCGCGCCGCCCCGCGTTCATTTGCATAAGTCACTGAATTTCGGATCAAATCCCGCGCCACCATGGGTTCACCCCCCATAAAGGCAATTTTCACACCGCCGCCCGGCACGGTCGCGTCGATCAGTTGATCAATCGCACGTTTGGCGACGTCCCATCCCATGCGCGTGTCCGCGCCGCCAAAACTCCCCCCCGCCGCATAGCAATATCCGCAGGCCAGATTGCAGGTTTGCGAAACCGTCAGGGCCAACGCCCGCACGGGATGAACACCAACAGCGGGCGGCGCACCAAGGGTCGGTGCCTCCAGCCCCAACCGCGCGAGTTCAGGAGCGGCCGTCGCATCCCCTGCCTGCAGGGCGATACGTAAATTCGCCGCTTGCACGTCGGACAGACCAAAGATCGCAGCAGTTTCCGCCATCAACACCAGATCGCCCGCCACATGGGCCAACCCGCTGGGCGGTTTCCGTTTGATATCTGGCAGAACCCCCGTCATTTTAAACGCGCAAAAAACGGCACGCCAATGTTTTCGCGGGCAAGGGCCAAGGCCATATCGCTAAGGGCGTGCATGGCATCGCGTGCGCTTTTTATCTCTGCATTGGCCGTTGCCATATCGCCAAGGTTTGCTTCGATCAGATACCCCTTGCGCAGGGCTTCCAGCGCCGAGTCAATCAAGGTCAGGGCCGGCTGGACCGCAGACGCGTCTGGCCTCGCCTCTTCGATGGGGCGCAGATACAGGGCTTCCTGAGCGGCGTAGGGTTCCAGGATACGCTTCACATCGCGGAACTTCTGGTAGTGTTGCATCCCGTCGCTGTCGATCCGCACGGCAAGTTGATACAACCCCTCGGGAAAATCATCCATATATTCGCGCAAGTATGCGACCAGTTTGACGTATTCCGTATCAAGATCCCCACCGGGGCGTTCGATGTCTACAAAGTTCTGCAAAACGTCCTGTGTCGCGGGGCGCAATTTCCCCGTACCGCTTTGGCCCACTGCGCTGTTGGGGTCTGCTTCGACCGTGCTGGGTGACAGGACGGGTTCATAAGTGCCGATATCGGGATAGGCCGCAAAGATCAGCCATAGCGTTTGATTGACCCAACGCAGATGCGTCATTTCACTGAGCGCAACCGAAAGGATCAATTGCCGTGCCGCGCGCAAGTCTTCTGTCAGGCCGGGCCATGCGGCCTCTTGCTGCGGCGTCACTTCGTCAGGTTCACGCAGGCTGAAATAGGCATAAAGGTATTCCAGTGCCAAGGTCAGCTCCATCCCCGCCAGTTCGTGCAGGTCGGCAATCAAATCGTCGAGCTCTTGGTAGGGCGCGTGCGGTTGCAGCTTTTTCAAATCAGTTGTCGCGTCGGTCTCCTGCCCCTGCAGGACGAAATCCAGCTCCTCCCAATGCAGGTTGATTTCGTAAGGATCGTATCTATCGGGGCGCGCTTTTTCCAAGGTGGTCTGGGCCGATACATCCCTCAGCGGCAAATGCCGTCTGCGCATCCAGTCGATAAACGTGACCGCCTGTGCCGGATCGTTCTTGTCCGTCCCGTCGGGCAGTTGTTGCTGCGGGTCGTCAACGTCACCCAAGACAACATCGGGGTGGTTCGACGCCCAATAGTGGCAGGCACAATCGCGAAAATCATGTGTCCAGGGGCTGCACATGGACGAGGTAAGTTCACCAGGGTGGTAAACCGGATCAATCATCCCTTCGTCGTTCAGGAACATACGCCGCCGTCCGGTCAGCACAACGGGTGCGCCGCTGGGCGATCCATCCGGCGCGCGTTGCGTCAGGGCAATGGTCAGCGGCTTTTCCGGCTCGATCAGGCGGATGATCCACCACGCGGTTTCCCCCTCATAAGGCACCAGCCCCACGCCATTCTGATAAAGCGAATAGTCATACAGCATGATCCGCTTGCCGTCCTGTTCGACGAAATGCAGATACCACGTACCGCTGCCCAGCGCCGAACCGGCCGGACCGGCAAACTGTTTTTTCAGGTCAGTGACCCAATCGGGGCCGTCATCGGTGTATTTATCCGCGATGATCGGATCGCCCTTGGGAAAAGCATAGGTCAGCCGCGCGCCTTGCGTGCCATCCGGTCCCGCAGGGGTGATGCCAAGGAATTCAAACACCAAGCCCGGAAAGAACCGCACATCTAACTGGCGCAGATCGAATTCCAATCCTGGAAAGCAATTCCCGACACCGGATTCCATCAAGGTCGACACCGGATTGCCCAAGACCGGTTCACGATATGCGGGGTTGCCGTCGGGATCGGCCCTGCGGGCCTTGTTCAATTGTCTGGGTCCGGCTGTCATGCTTGTTCCTCCGCGGCGGGTATATCGACCTGAGGCTGCACGGTGTGCTTCCAGACCCCCTCCAGCTTTTCGAGATATCTCATCAGCAGGTCATATTGCCGCCGTGTCACCGACAGGGGCACCCCCATCGAATGGCGCATATAAGGCGGCATGCGCATGTCGTAGGTCTGGGCAAGGGTCACGCGCGGATCGCGAAATTCGATGTCGTCAGGCCCGTTTGCGCCAAAATTCACAGATGGTCCTTTTTGCACTCCGGGAATTTTCGCAAGCTCCCCCACATGCGCAAAAGGTGGGCGCACAAGACGGCGAACACGGTCAGGATCACGCACCAAAAATGCGCGTAGGATCGGGCTGTCACACATGCGCGCATGTACTTGCTGCACAACTTGCGTGTAGGGCAGACGGTCGTTCGCACCCGAGCGCGGTTCAATGGTATCGCCCTGCCCCGGTGTGTATTCCGGCACCAGACTGGCATAGGGCGCATCGCTTTCGCGCATGGATTTCAGCCCCAGATGCGGTGTGATACCCGCGTCCCAATCGGGGTCGTTCTCATCCGGTTCGCTGAGCAGTTGCGCATTGCCATCCAGCGCCCAAGACCGGCGTTGATCCAGATTGATCAGGCTGGCGGTTTCAAAAATCCGGCGGAACAGGTCCAGTATTTCAACCGGCGTTTCGTCGATATCCAGTGTCGCGGGCGGCAGATCGCGGTCTTCCAATTCATCCTGTATCGAATACATCGGGCGTTTGTCCGGCGCAAAATCGGGCGGACCTGCCATTGCGCGTGCCTGCGCTACATGTGCCTTGCCGTCCACTGCCATCTGCGCTGTCAGCACCAGATCGCAAGTGTCGTCAATCAACCCCCACCCGTTACCGGAGCCGACGCGCGCCCCGTCATAACTGTCCATCGGCGTGGGCCATTTCGGCGCATCATCGGTGCGAAAATTGTACCCCAGCCACGGGGTATCCGAACTGAGGATGCGGTTTTCCTTGCGGGTCATTTTGTGGATCGGACCGTATTCGGTCATTGGCGGTTCGAACCCGCCCGCAGGTAGCGGGGACGCCGGTGCCTTGGCCGCTTCGGGTGGACCAAAACTGTCGCCCTTGCCGGGAATGAAGCGGATGCGCACCTGATCCAGCCGCGTTTTACAGCTGATGTTTTCGAGGTTTTCTTTAAACGTCCTGATCGTGCCCAGTGGCAACGGCGCATCCTCGCGCACCAGTGGCACCTGCCCTTCGGTATGCGGGCTAATAGCGTCCAGATGGTGGGTTTTATAGTGATCGGCTGCAAAAACCTTGCGGGCCACCGCTGCGCAAGACGCCAGCTTGGTGCGCGATTCCGCCTTGCGGTTGGCCGCTTCGACGGTAAACAGCAGGTGTTTCAGACTGGTGCCGCGTTGTTCCAGAAAGTGGCGGGTCACAGGGACTTGGACAACCGAACCGTCAGCATCCTGAAGGCGCGCCCAAAGCTCAAAGAACGGTGATACCGGTTTGATCTTGCCATGGCGGTCCTTGAACGTCACCTGTGCTGGCGTCTGCACCTTCAAGGTAAAGGGGTGATGCCCGTTGCCCTTGACCGATGTCTCGATCAGGCTCGGCGCGGGTTCGATCATGGTCTGCACGCCGCGTGCCGGATTTTCATCCAGCTTCCATCGGTAGGCCGGCATCGGTTCTTTTGACCGCCCCACCCGTGCAATCGCCATGGGCGGGTCAAAGAAAATACCCAACATCCGCCCCTGTTTCGGATCACGTCCACACCAAGGTTCGCAAGTTTCAGGGTCCGCATGCGTGCAGGGTTTCAATTTATCGGTCGTCATGGCGTTCATCCCCCGTTTCATCCGCTAACGCTTCCTGCTCGGGTGGTTGTCTGTCAGGTTTGGGACCTATGCTTTGCTCAAACCAGAACATGTTATGCGGATCAAATTTCGCCTTCGCTTCTTGCAAGCGCGGCAGGTTGCTCCCGAAATATGCCTGTAAGAAATCTTTGGTCCCGCGACGCGGATAGTTTTGATAGCGGTGCCCGTTGCCCATCGGCCCCGCGATCGCGCCCAATCCGTCCAGCCAGCCAATCGAGGCGTCCTTGTGGGTATCAAATGTCCAAAATGCCCAGCTGAACAGATCAACCGATGGCGTGCGGTGGTAAAAAGCCATCTCGTCGGGCTTCGGGTCTGCAATCGCACCACCGTAAAACTCCATCGCAATGAAACAGGTTTTATCCGGCGCATCCAGAAAATGATCGACCACGCCCCGCCACCGGTCCGCGCTATGGTGTTCTTCGATCAACCACCCCTCGACCAGCGGCTTGGTGTTCATCGACACCGTTGGCATGTCATGGCCCGCCGGATTTGCAGTCTGCAACAACAGCTCGTTCAGGCGGGTATAATGATGTTTATGCGTCCAGATTTCCACGTCTTTGCGCGGGTCTTCCAAAGTGGCGAGTAACGGGCCAAGGGCTGCCTCTGCTTCCGCACGGGTCCCGTCATAGAGGCCCCGTAAGGACAGGCAGGGGATCTGTCCGTCGGGGTGATCCGCATCCGGTAAGTACATTAACAAGGCCTGATGCCCCATCTTGGCCGGCCCAGAATTGGAGTATTCCGCCTGCAAGGTTTCCAGCACGCGGCACACCCGCTGAATGTCGGCTTCATGTTTGTGGCGCATGTTCCATAGCAACCCGAAACCGAAAAACTTGCGGTCCAGCGGCACAGGGTCATAGGTCACTTCCAGCAGGATACCGAACTGGTTGCCGGTGCCCCCGCGTATCGCCCAGAACAGATCGGCGTTCTCGTCGGCGTTGGCCGTCACGACCGTCCCGTCCGCCAGCGCGACCTTAACACCAGTCACACGGTCACAATTCATCCCGAACAGCCGAGACGTGAACCCGTAACCGCCGCCCATCATATACCCCGCGACGTTCACCGTTTCACAGCCGCCGCCGGGCAGGTGTAGCTTGTGATGATCAAGCATGCGGTTCAGTTTGCGAAACGTCACACCCGGCCCGCAGCGCACGGTCGGTGTTTCACATTCCACCACAAGATGGTTCAACCCCGAGGTATCAATCACGACTTGATCGTTCACCGAATACCCCGCCGTGCAATGCCCCCCCGAACGGGCCGTCACCTGAAGCCGCGATTTAAGTGCGAACTCCAACGCGGCAATCACATCCGTTTCGCATTCGCAAAACACAATGACCTGCGGATATTGCTGATAGGTATGCATGAAAACCATGCGGTCGTCGTTATATCCGGGTGCCCCTGCCAGTTGAATACGGCCACTGAGGCGTTGTTGTAACTTGTCTAAGTGTTTTTGTTTGTAATTCGGTAGGCCGGATTCTTTGGTTTTAAATGTTTTCCACTTTGCCTCGCGGCTATGGTGGTGGTGGCGATGATCACCATGCGTCATAAAATGTCTCCCCCCATAAAGTGTTAACCAGTCTTTCAAAGTCTGTCACCTGCGTCGGGCGTTGTATCGGGGGGCAGCCAACGTATCCGACCGCAAAATGCGGACAGATCAGGCAAGGGCCACCCCACCCTTGCAAACAGGTCCGTCCGCGGCCGAAGCGTGGAACATGAGGCGGATGACAAATCGGCAAACAACGATGGCAATTTTCCGGCACCGTCACGCCTGTATCACCTTATCGGCTTATGTGCGCCGCAAGGGATTGCACTGGCCACATAGGGCGGTACAATCATGACGCGCATTGTAACCACGGCGGCCGACTGATGAAGCTTTCTGCACAACAGATGCAAACCGGATTACATCCCGATCCGGCTTTTGCCGCGTGGTACGGCGAAGAATTTATGAAAATCCATTTGCCGCAGTCCTATTTCGGGGTCTCCGATGAGGGACGGCCCGAAATGATTCTGAACGGGCGGCGCTATGCGGAGCAATTCGGCTTCACCGACATCCGCGCCCAGATGCGTTTTATCACGCTGATGTGGCAGATCGGCGCGAACTTTTTCGTGCATCCGGGTTTCCGCGAAGTTCTTGCGGATCGCAGCCTGCCCGAACTCGACCGCATTGATCAACTTTACAACGTCCCAAAAGATCAAGCGACCTATGCGATTATGAACCCCGATGACCGATACTGGTATCCATATATGGTGCCAAAACAAGGGCCTGCGACATGAGCCGATATCTGGAAGCTGACGGGGTAGATGTGGCCCAGACCCGCACAGCCTATGGGGAACTGCGTGACTTGCAGGCCCAATACGGCGAGCTTGCCACCGAAGCCAGCCTTGCTGCGGCAAGCTTTCTGCCGCCGCCAGCGGGCACTGCCGCCGATATCGCCTCGCTTGGCCGTTCGCTGTGGAAAGGCAACTGGGGCGACGCGTTCTTTGATATTGTCGGCGTCGTGCCCTTGGGCGGGGATGCAATTAAGGGCACGCGACTGGCCAACAAGTTGAATGACTTTCGCCGCGCGCTGGATGTTGCCTCCACAGGTGTGTCGCGGGCCTTTCGTGGTACGAAAGACGCCGCAGCGCGGTATTGGGACGATGTGGTTGCCGCTAACAAGGCCGAATATGACGAAGCCCTCGCCGCCTGTAATGGCAGTCGTGCCTGCCGCGAAGCTGCGGCCGCGAAGAAGGGCCCGCAATACAACAACACACCCAAAAGTGGCGATAACGGAGAATGGAGCAGCGGCGAACGCGGCGACGGTGTTTGGACCCCTTCCAACGGGGGACCGCCGATTACCTACAGCAACGGTTTTCCCGACTACAGCCCGCATTCCGCTGGGAATGTCGACATTCCGATGCGCGGCAACCGGACAACCGATTTCACCGCAGCTGACAAGGCCATGCGCGAACAACTGGGCGATCCGGACTGGCGTCGCCCCTCCGGCCACACGTGGCACCACAATGAAAACGGCGTCACCATGGAACTGATACCGCAGAATATCCACGCCACGGGTGGCGGCGCATCCACACCGCACATGGGCGGAGCCTCCTTGTATGAAGGCTCCAACGCCAGTGAATTTTAAAGGACGAAGGGCTGATAATGAAAATTGCTCCTGAAAAAGGCCGCGCGCCTGTTCCAGCTGATCAGGCCGCCCGCATCGCGGATTTTGCGGCAGGCGTCGGGGGGAAACTGCCCGCTGATTATACGGCATTTCTTACCCGTTATGACGGTGGTTTTCCCTATCCGAATGTATTTGACGAGGTGACGCCGGATGCGGTCCGCCGCTCCGTTGACCGCCAGGCATTTTGTGACCGGCTGTTCAGTTTGGAAAACGTCGAATCCCATGCACGGGGCGAGATCTTCGGCAGCGCTGTGCCTGAGGGCTTTTTGCTGATCGGCGAAGACCCCGGCGGGTTGATATTTTTGCTTTCGTTGCGCCCGAGTGATTTTGGCCGTGTATTTCTATGGCAGGCAAACAGCGCGGATTGGGGCAGCGAAGACAACAATGAAGCCCATATTTTTCAACAGTCTGAGAGCTTTACAGCTTTTCTCGACAGTCTGTATGACACCGATGACAAGATTGGCTATGATCATTGGGCAACCCCGTTCATCGTCGCGAACGCGGTTGATCTCGACCTCAAATGAGCTTTCCCTTTGCCATCAGTCAGACGTTTCCGGAAAACTGGCCTGCACCCTTGAAAAATTTGGCTGCACCGATGACTTCCATCGTGCTGACCCCGGAAGATGCATCGGCGCTTGGTGCTTTTTCCACGGCATTTCGTCAGCAGTTCGATGTCAGGGCGCGGGATTTTCTGTCAAAAGCTCTGCTTACCGAAATTGACTCTGCTTTGCTGAAGTATCCCGAAGGGGTCATGCCGCGTATTGGCTATTGTAGCTGGAAAGCATCGCTGATTGAAAAGCGAGCCGCCAAGACCCGTAATGACGTTATGCAAATCATCACGACCGATGACCCGCGTGTCGGGAACGCCCTGTCGGTCTTGGTCGGCAGTGACGATCCTGTTGTCCTGCACCTGCGCGCGTGGCGCAAGATACCGGACTGGTCCGAGGTAAGGCTGTTTTTCAAGAACGGCAGATTTGTTGGTGCGTCACAATATGCCTACCGACGCAGCTTTCCCGAAATCACCAGCAATGCAAAAGAAATCGAAACCATGGTGGCGCGCGCCGCTTCAGTCATCGTGGAAAAACTGCATCTTTCCGACGTCATCGTTGATCTTGCGCTGCTACCCTCGGACGGCAAATCGCCAGTATCTGGCCTGAAACCATTGTTGATCGAGCTGAACCCTTTCAGCCCCCTGACCGACGCGTGCCTATTCTCATGGGAAAAGGGCGGCAACTTTGACGGACGCTTCCGATGGACCCAAGCTTAACGCGCGATAACATCGCGTCTTACGCAGCATCCGGCATTTTACAAAGGCTCCAATATTCTTGCAAAGTCTTAAGCACGTCAGAGAGTTCAGAAGAGCTGTCGGGCTTCACGATATACCCGTTAGCGTAATTCTCGTAAGCAAGCTCGATATCTTTTTTGCTTGCTGATGTGGTGAATACAAAAACACGGGCCGACTTTATGCCCTCCGTCTGGCGCAGCTGTGCCAGAAATTCGTGCCCATTCATACGGGGCATATTGATGTCCAGCAATATCACGTAGGGTCGAACAAGCTGCTGCCGCAACACGTCGTCAGATAGTATTTCCAACGCTTCGACACCATCCTTGGCCCGCATCAAAGATCCGGTTGAACCCAACTTACGCAGGGATCGCTTGAGAATTTCGACGTCGATATCGTTATCTTCGACAAGCAAAATGTTCATATCCGGTTTCATTTTATGCGGCCTCTTTCAGAGGCAAGTCAGAAGCTTGCGTGCCATCGGCTGGCCAGTCGAAAGAAAATGTCGCACCATGGCCAAGCTCGGATTCGAGCGTGATATTCCCGCCATGCCGTTCGATCGATTTCTTTACGATTGCGAGGCCAATTCCAGTGCTTTCCGGCATATCCGCCGACCTAAGCGTTTGAAAAACCTTAAAGATTCTTGTGTGGAATTTCGGATGAATACCCGGTCCGTTATCAGCCACAGATATCATACAGCGGTCGCCCATCCGCGTTGCAGAAACGGCAACCCGCAATGGCTGTGCGCCGTCATGATATTTAACTGCATTTCCAATCAGGTTTTCCAGCACTCTTCGAAGATTGACCGTGTCGGCATCAATCGACGTAATGTCCCCCTTCAATTGCAACTGTTCTTTCTCAAGTCCCAAATCGAACTCCAAATCAGCCAGTGTTTTTTCAAGATCCAAAGGCGCATTGACACCAGCGCTGACCTCAATCTTGGCATAGTCCATAATGCCCTTTGTAAGCTGGTTCATGCGGGTAATACGCGCGTGGATGAGAGCAAGGTTCTGCTTTACTTCCGGGTTTGCGTCAGAAGAGGCAAAATAATCCTCAAGATCTTCCTCAATCATTTCCGTTAACCCGTTGATCCCCCGGATCGGGGTCTTGAGGTCGTGGGACGCAATATATGCAAACTCCTCAAGAGCTTCGTTTTTGATGCTCAATTCCTTATTCATTGCATCCAGTTTTACAGTTTTCTTCTTGAGCGAGCGTGTCACGTGATCCGCAAAAGAAATCGCACGTTTGTTTGCCTTGGCCATTAGAAACAGAAGCGAGATGATCAACGCTTCAATCACCAGACCAGCAATCAGAATGTAAGTTGATTGAGCGTATGTATTCTGGTCGCGAAACGCCAGATTGGTCCGCACGTCCACTGTCCAAGTGCGTCCGTACAAGTCCACCTCGACCCGATCGGAATACATCGGATCCGCGTCGTATAACTCATCTTCCGCGGTATGTTCATTATAGATCACGGTGCTGGCATCATGGATGCTAAACCGTACGTTGCGCAGTTCGGTCGCCAGCAGCCCTTCCATTAACTTATGCACAACAAACGGTGCATATACGGCCCCTTCTACGGCGTCTTCGGCTCCGAACGGAGTATAAAACAGGAAACCGGGTGTGCTGCTTTCATCTTGGACAAGCGTTATCGGTCCGGTAATTTGGGCCGTCCCCGTGTCACGACTTGCCAGCGCAGCCATCCGTCGGTTCGTTTCATGGGCGACGTCCAACCCTATAGCCGCGGCATTGGTACTTTCGGGTTCAATAAAAGTGATCGGCATATAAATGGATTGGTCATGTTCCGGGAAAATCCGGAACGTTGGTCGGACCTCTCGTTGTTCCCCCAGATAGGCGTTTAATGTTTCCGCCGAATGAAAGTGGATTACGCCGATGCCGTTAATACCCGGGTATTTTTCGTGAATATCCAGCGATTGGGCAAAAGCGTGCCAGTCGGGATAGGAGATATCGCCACCGTGGGATTCAATTGCGGCGACCCCAGCCCGAAGCGCATCCTCATATTTCGCCATCCGGTCGACGATGAGCCCTATCGCACTGTCGCGCGAGGCCTCGAACCGCTGGCCAACGCGTGTCTCGATCTGCTGTCGGGAAAACTGCCACGCAAAAAGCGTCAAGAACAACGAAAGGCACACAACGATGACATGAATGCCTTTGATCCGGCCCTCTGCTGGCGCAGCAATTTCGTTCAACTGAGTCAAAAAGCTCTCCTCCTGTTGGACCCCTGCTACCCAGAATGTGTTTAAATTCTATTTATCTTTCCGAAATACCGGCCGTTATGTGGCATGTTTCCTTGCTAAGAGGTTACGTTTCTCAGACCCGCTTCACACGGATGCCAAGCCAGTTTGACTGGAGTTGCATTCGCGGGACCGTCCCGTGAAAGACGCTGGAAATATGTTTAGCTTTCAACGTGACGTCGACACGCACTTTGCAAGCAAATTTGATAAAATAAATAAATATCAAAGCCTTGCCAAATAACATCGAACGACTCCGGCTATCGAAAAAGTCCAACGCAACGATTTTCCAAGACCAACCTCAAGATCCAAATACCGTGAATTGACCGCACGAACGGCTGCAATCACAGACGTGAAAACCACCGGCAAAATTTTAACTGAAAGTAATTTTTGTTAACGCGCCTGTCGAACGTACCTTACGGGAGCCGCAACAACTGCAAACTCTTGTCCCTTTCCGACGAAGCGAATGCTTTCTCGGAAAGGGACATGCAGTGGTTGAAGGACGCGCCGGGTCAGAACCGCGATTGATAACTCAACTCGGCCGTGGAAGCATCATTGCCCGAACTGCGAAAATTACGCGACACATTGAGGTTCAGATTACTATTGCGCGACATCTCTTTAGTGAAGCCCAACGTCAGATGCTGCGACGTCAGCCCGCCGCCTGAAAAGTCATACCCATAGTTCAAATCCAGCTGACCGCTCGGTCCCACTGAAATAACGGTCCCGATTTCGATGCCCGCACCCAACCCATAGGTGCCCTCCTCACTGACCAGAAACCGGGGCGCATTTTGTCCGGCAGCCGCGAAAGCGGAAGATACCGTGCGGTCCTTGTCCAACAATTCGCCGCGGATTTCGATGCCACCGTAAATCTCCGCACGGGTGTCGGCCCCGATATAGATCGGCCGGCTCGCATCAACGCCGAAGGCAAGGATCATCGACTGATAGGTCTCGGACTCGACATTCAGCGCAAGCCCGGCACCACCGGTTTCCGTGTAATCATCAAGGGCCATCCAAAGGTAGTCGAGCGAGGCCGACCAAGTCACCCTTGTCCCTGTGCGCAGCGCCCCGAGCGGGTCCCCATAATCTCCCAAAGTGCGGGCATAAGACAACTTGGGCGCGATGTTGATATAGGTGCCGTCAAATTCAGCGCTGGCGATCGTGTCCACAACCGCACCGCCATTGGAAAAATTGATCCGCCGGTCCGAATTGAATGCCATCTGCCCGACCGAAATATACCCCTCGAACGTCAGATCACGGCGCAGGAAATCCTTTTGCACCGCATAGAATGTCGCCTGATATCCTTCGCTTTCAAGTTTGCCGCCGCCCCCGAAATCTGTCGTGGTTTCGGCATACCCAAGCGCAACGCCAAGGCTGTAGGTGTCACTAAGCACGCGGTCATAGCCGATCATCACATTGGTCGCCTCCAGATCGTAACCGCTTGAATTGCTGTTCGCATCGCGCTCTGCCCAAGCAATGTCACCGGCGATAAACAGGCCCCATTTTTTGTTCCCAAGCGGATCATCTTCAAAGCCGAGGAAGCCGCGCAGGGCTTGGGTCACCACTTCGGTCGGGATCGTCTGGTCGCCAACACGCAAGGACATGCCGGCCATGTTGAACCCGCGGGCGCCGCCGTCTTTTATCTGCGACAACCGTCGGCTGACAACGCGCCCCAAACCCCGTGCGACCGTGGCAGTCGCGTCAACGGCAGCAAAATGTTCCTCATTGCGCAAGGCTCTCATCGCCTGTGCAAGATCTTCGTCATTGCTGGCAGCAATGGTGAGTTGCGTACAGATATCAAGAAACTGTACCGCCTGCGTGTCAAGCGTATCCATGCCGCGCACAATGGAACAGGATTGTTCGAACACCCGCGCCACCTTAAGCAACTCGGGATCGGTGATCTGTGCGGAAATGACCTCGCCCCCAACGGCCACCACAGACAGGGTAACCGTGGCACTTGACCCGACATCGCCGTCAGATGTCGGGTTTTGCGCAAGATAGGTGAAGGACGTCGTGCCGGTAAAACCATCTTGCGGCGTGAACAGGATTGATTGTCCGTCCAGCGTTACGCGCCCTTCGGTATCGGCGTCAGGGTTGCTGGTGATCGAAACGATTGTCGCATCCGCGCCATTGCGGCGCACGTTTTGGTCGTTAGCCAAAACGTCAATCACAGTGGTGCGCCCCTCGACCGCAGTCGCATTATCATCAAGCGCCAGAACCGCGCCTTGCGACAGCACTGACAAGGTAACGGTTGCGATGTTGGCGGCCTCTCCTGATCCGTTTCGACTACGATAGGTGAAACTGTCCGACCCCGTGAACCCTGCATTCGGCGTGTAGGTGACCGTCAGGTCGGCATTTACCGCTGCCGTTCCGTTTTGCGGGGCACTCACGATGGTTACGCTGTCCGGTGCACCGCCGCTGTCATTGGCGATCACGGCAAAGGTATTCGCTGTATCACTCACTGCATTCACCAGATCGTCGACGGGCGTCGGCGCATCCCCGATAACTTCGATGGTCACCGCACTTTCGGGGCCGGGCGATTGCCGGAAGAACCCTGCCCGTGCGATGCGTGTCCCACTGTTATCGCGCTGACCTGCGTCATTTACCGGAAAGACCGTCATCGTATAGGTGCCAGCAACAAGGGCCGAACTTGCAACAGAAATCTGCCCGCTTTCGTCAATCGCGAACTGGCCTGTCGGGTCTGTCGTCGCTGGCGTTCCTGTCTCAGCGTTGATCAGATAGCTGTGAATACGGGCCGTTGACCCAAATACATCAAGTCCAGTGGACGATGTTGTCAAAGGCGCACCGATGGCTGTACCCGCAGTGGCCGATTGGGAAATCTGCAAGGTGTCGGTCGGTGTCAGCACCGGTGCATAGCTTGCTTCGGCCGCGGCCATCCGGCGCACCAGATCCGTCAACGGCGGTGTTCCCGCATCCCTGTTCAGACACAGATCCAACCCATATTGCGTAAAGACGTTGGGCGTCTGAACACATTGATCAACAGTTTTCACATCCGCATCAATGGTTGCAAGGCTGGCGTGACACACCAAACAGGATGACGGGGCCGCGCTTTGTCCGTCGAAATGCGGACCGAACGTATTGCTGACATAGCGCGACGACAGCGTGTCGGCATAAGCACCGGCGACGCGGCCCAGATCGTCATCAAGACCAAGGATGGTAATGCGCAGCGTATTCGGCACCGTTTCGATCCCGTCACTTACGTCATAGCTGACGGTAATGTTTGCCGTCTCGCCACTGTCCAGCTCTTCGAACAGGGCTGGTGTTATCGTGACCACGCGGCCTTCAACCGTGACCGCGCTATCTGGATCAAAGCCAACGGTGGTGCCGGCGGGTAGTAAACTTGTGGAAACCACGATATTTTCAGCGCTCAACGTATCCCCGTCGGGATCACTGACGCTGCTTGAAATCAGCAAATCGGCGGTCACCGGATCACGGGATTCATTGGCACTGACCAGCTGGATCGGGCTGACAACCGGTGCGTCGTTCCCATCGGCGACACGGATTGTCACGGTGGCGCTGTCGATGCTTGTGCCATCTCCCAGCCGGTAGACGAAAGTCGCATCCCCCGAAAAATCAGCCGCTGGCATGTAGTCAAACGTCCCATTGCTGCGGAAGGTCAACGTGCCCGATGAGACGTCATCGCTGGTAAACGTAACTTCGGACAGCGTCGCCCCATCCAGATCATCCGCACCGCTGCCATTGTTGATCTTGACGTCAGCCCCGGTAAGAATCGCATCCTCGGCCAGAAGGAACAGATCGTTGTTGGCCACAAAGTCCCGCGTCGCAGGCGGCGCTGCCGCAGCGGGCACGTTGATGGTTACCGTGGTGGCGACACTGGTGCCGCCTTCCTCATCGACAGCAGAATAGCTGAAGGTCACCGTTTTGGATGTCGGATCAAGTGTCGCAGGTGCCGTATAGACATACCCTGTGCCCGTCCCGTTGCGCGCAATGCTGCCGTAGGTCGGATCGCTTAAAACGGGCGATGCGGGTGTCACGATCAGCGCCGCACTCGCATGATCAGGGTCCACATCGCGTCCATTGCTAAGTACATTTAAGGCCAGCGGAATTGGCGTGCCTGACGCGTTCTGAACCTGTGACAACACCGGGTTGAAGGTATCGGGCGCTGCAACGGGCGGGGTATTCGCCGTGCTGACAGAAAAACGGTTGCTTGCATGCAATCCTGCGCTGTCTGAAAACCCCATGGTATTTGTAGGCTGAAATTGAAGCGCATAAGGTTGCACCGCGGCTTGACGGTTTGCCCGCCGCGTTTCTGCGTCCGGCATCGAAATGGTGAAGCTGTTACTGCCCGCCGCTGATATCGCCCCACCGGGGATTGTGCTGGAAAACGCCGGTGCGTTCACGCTTGGGGCCACCACGCCGTTATAGGTGCCGAAAAACGGAATTGCGCCGGGGTTGAATGTCACGCTTAACCCGTCTGTGCCCGCCGGAAACGAAACCACACCGGACGGTGACGCTTGGGTGCTGATCACGGCCCCGCCCTGCAGCGCGGAAACGGAACTGATGCTGGGTGCTAGGTAACTTCTAAGGCTTTGCATCGCGGATAGAACCTGCGCGGGGGGAACACGGTCAATGCGGTCGGCACCATTATCAGGATAGGCCAACCGGCTGGAAAGTTGTTGCGCGTAAGGCGACAGGGTTGTGCGTGCGCCGGCGGCGCTGGTGTCCTGATGGCAATTGCTACACCCCGGAGTGCCCGTACCATGCGCCGCAGCCCATTGCGATGTGACTGATCCGTTGGCCCACCCTGCGTTTGGTACCGTGCCAATGACAGCAACTACAGTTGCCGCCATCACATGCTGCGCCGCGGCTCTGACAGAACCTATCGTCCTAATTGCCTTAAGCATCTCATTGCTCCCTCGTCCCTTTGTCGTTGCAAAGGGGGTTTAAAATAGATCGACCCTGAATTTGGAACGCTCCCAGAATATCTGGGCCAGCACCATCAACCGGTCCTGTCTGCTCGCCGGAATACTTCGGCCTGTTACATGTAAAAATTCTTCAAGTTTCTGGCGGCTTTGCGGGCCAAACGATCCGTCGATTTCAATATCGACCCCCAGATCACGCATCAGCGCCTGCGCCCCGCCATCAAGCGCTTTCGCTGAGAGGCCCGTCAAAATGTCCAGCGCCGCTTTGCGTGCCTGCGGATTGCGCAATGTCGCGGATTTCGCCGCCCGCACCGCCGCGTCATGCAGCGCGAAACCGGCGGGTGTGCGGTTGGTGATGACCCAAGCCGCATTTGCACCGCCCCAACTGTCCCCGCGCTTCAACCCTTCATCATACCATTTGACGGCCAGCACGGCATCCGCGCCGCTTTGCAGGGCACCCCCGATGTAAAGCCGCCCCAAGCTGGTCGGCGCGGTCGGATGCCCGCCCGCTGCCGCCTGTTCGAACAAGTCGCGGGCCAGCTCTGCGTCCTTTGGCTCACCGGCCAATCCGTTCGCCGCGACGAAACCCATATTTGCGATACCGTAAATATCATCACGCGCCGCACTGCCTTGCAGATAGCGCAGCCCCCGCTTGGGGTCGTAATGCGCGCTGCTCTCATCCAGAAAATAGAGACCAAGCGCGTTCATCGAAAACGTATGACCCAGCTCAAGCGCGCGCGACAGCAATTCAAAACCGCGCAGCTGTTCGGTCCCCGAGGTCGGGTAGCGTAATAATTGCAGGCCAAGAGAGTGATAGCCATATGGGTCCCCTCGCGCCACGCCTGCCGCAAAGAAGCTGATTGCCCGCTCGGATGCCCGACCGGACAAACGCCCCTTGGTGGCTTCAACCCGCGCGATCTCCAAAAGACCAAGACCTTGAAATGCCCGCGTGTGCCCCAAATCCCGCGCCTTGAGATAGGCGGCTTCAGCGGCATCAATCTTGCCGCTCGCCAAAAACACGCGGCCCAGCTGATACTGGAAACGCCCGCTTTTCGGGTCGCCCGCGACAGCGGCTGTGCAGGCTACCAATGCTGCCTCAAGATCAATTTCGTTCGGGTAAACCGCGAAACCCACCCCTTCAGGGTCCAGATGATCCCCTGCTTCGCGATCACAAGGGTCGACCGTTAGCGCGACATCCACGCTTTGGCGCCCGCTCACGGATCCGATGTCAAACCGGTCGCTCAACGTGCCCGCCGTTCCAACACCCGCATGCACGATCTGCGAGGCCGGCCGGTAATAGAGATTTGCCATGTCATCCGCGCGCAGCGTCGCGTTTTGAGGCACCTCAAGCAGCCGTCCTTCCCGCTGCACTTCGATCCTTCCCGCTGAGGGGTGTGACAGAAGCGTTAAACCGGCCGGGCTGGTGTCCTGGGACGTCAGGTTTAATCCAACGCGCACTTTCGGATTCAATGTACCCGTGACGGCAATCGGCAACGCCTTTTGCCCCTCCGCCACGTTCGCGGCGGCTGGATCTACCCGCCATGCAGTTTGTCCCTCTTGTCGGGCCAAATAGACCGGTTCGATCAGGGACGAGCTTTGCCAGGGCAGTTGGCGTTGTCCTGTTCTTTGATACACATTGCGTCGAATATCCTTGAGCAGATCATCAAACGACGCTTCGGGACGCGCGCTGATCGCCTCCACCATAGCTTCGGTAAAGGGGCTGTTGTCCCCGACGCCATCAAGCGCGACCGCGCCTGGCGAAGTCGAGAAAACGATAAGCGAATTGATTGGCGATTCCTGCGTATTGAATCCGTTACGGACAGAGGCCGGCACACCATCAAGGGTCACCGACAGCTCCTTGTCTGGAAACGGGTTCTCGCGGCAACTGTCCAGAATGGCCACCACCGAGCGCGCCCGCGAAGAGGCCAGCGCAAGGATGCTTTGTAAGGACACCGTTTCAAACGGCAGATCATACACCGACGTCACATTGCTGTCCGTTGGCAGGATGTAGTTTCTGCCGCCGACCTGCACGCCGTGGCCCGCGTAAAACACCAACACCTCTGCGCCGAACTCGACCTCGAACAGCATCTCTCGCATCACCGCTTCAAAGCCGCGCTTGTTCAGGTCGTAATGTTCGGACACCGTGTAATCGCTCTGCCGCAGCGTCTGCGCCAACAGCCGGGCATCGGCGACCGCATTTGGCAAATCGCCGACGTTGTCATAATCGCCATTGCCAAGGATCAGGGCAAACCGCTGGGTGCTTTTCTGGTTCAGGTCGAAAGCCACAGGTGCCATGCCGGAAACGCCGGTCGATCTGACGATCAACTGTACGTCCGATGTGCTGTTTTGAGCCACCGCCGCAACAGGTGAACACACCAATCCCAACATGCCGGCGATCAGGAGAGATCCCAACCGTGCCACGGTCATATGCCCTGCAGCGCAATCAGTTCCATGCGCCACCACCGGAGCCGCCTGCCCCGCCACCTGCGTCACCCGACGGCTCCGCAGTCGACGGTGTCGACGGTTTTTGCGCTGGTGCCGGACGCTGCTTTGGGGCCGCCTTGGCCGCAGTTTTTGCCTTTTTCGGCTGGGCGTAGGTGGTTGTGCTTGCCGCCTGTTGCGGCGCGTTCGACCGCAGACTTTGCAACAGCGGCGTGCTGACAAAACCGGTTACAGGCGCCCCGATATCGCGCTGATAAGTTCTGATCGCCTGACGGGTCGACGTGGTAATCACGCCATCCGCCCCGCCACGCATATATCCAAGGCGCGCCAGAAGTATTTCGATTTCCCGGTTCTCGCTTGCACTCATCAGATGATCTGCACGGGGCCAGTCAATATCCCGAAATCCCGCGGCACCCTGCCCGGGAGGGGCGCATGCCCCCAATAGAAGCGCAGAAATCGCACAAGTGGCGTACATAAATGGTCTGATCATTGCCGACCCTTTCAAAAGAATTGAACTATAAAAATGCGGCAACTAATAAATAATTATGTAACATTACGTGAGATCGCCCTAAAAACAAAAACATTTCTCGTGCAGGGCCGATGGACCTTGATCGTCCAGTAGGATCGCAATTGATTTAGTCAGACCGAAAGCAAAATAATTTCCGGTTAAAACAACTCCCTAGGAACAAGCGTGTGCTTAATGCATCGCTTGCAAATAACTCTGTGTTGCGCACTTCGGCGTTTCGCAAATACCCGCCTGGCGATCTTACTAAAGATACACCTCAACCGATGGTTAACTCATTACTTGATTGATCCCTAAAAAGATCACTGCCGACAGGACGGCCGCCGCCGGAACGGTAATGACCCATGCCGCGAGGATTGTCATGACATGCGAGCGGCGAACCAATTTGCGCCGTCTGCGCTCTTCTGGTGCGTGAACCGTTGTATCGGGCAAACGAAGGCGTGCCTTGCGCATGCGCCGTTCTGCATCCCATTCGCGGAAAAAACCAACTCCGAAAACACCGCCAACCGCAATATGGGTCGAGCTGACCGGCAGGCCCAGCCAACTGGCGAGAATAACTGTGATCGCAGCCGACAGCGCCACGCAATAAGCGCGCATCGGGTTCAGTTTGGTAATCTGTCCCCCGACCATGCGGATCAGTTTGGGGCCGAACAGAAACAGACCAAACGATATGCCCAAGGCACCGATCACCATGACCCAGAACGGAATGCTGACGGCTTGTGTGAAATCGCCGGATTGCGACGCCTGGACGATCGCGGCCAGTGGACCAACCGCGTTTGCGACATCGTTGGCACCATGCGCAAAGCACAACAAAGCCGCCGAAACGACCAGCGGGATACCAAACAGTACTTTCAGCGACTTGTTCCGGTTTTCAAGCCCCTCGGCCTGTTTGCGGATGACGGGGATCATCACCAACCAGACCAGAACACCAACGGCAAGCCCGATGATTAGGGCCGATGACATGTCAATCTTGATGATCTTCTTCAGCCCCTTCAGCGCCAGATAAGACCCGAACGCCCCTGCCATAATGCCGACCAGCAGCGGCACCCACGTACGCGCGGCCGCGATTTTGTCTTCGCGATAGATAATGCGCGACTTGATAACCCACAGGAAAAACGCCGCAATCACGCCCCCCAGCACGGGCGAGATCACCCAGCTGGCTGCGATCTTACCCATGGTTGGCCAGTTTACCGCTGCAAAACCGGCCGCGGCAATGCCCGCGCCCATGACGCCCCCGACGACGGAATGCGTCGTTGAAACCGGCGCCCCGACCCATGTGGCAAGGTTCACCCACAGGGCGGCCGACAACAGGGCTGCCATCATGGCCCAGATAAACACCGACGCTGTGCCCATGCTTTCGGGTGCAATGATGCCTTTGGCGATGGTTGAAACAACATCCCCGCCCGCAATCAGCGCCCCCGCGCCTTCAAAAACCACAGCAATTGCAATAGCACCGCCCATCGACAAGGCACCCGCACCCACCGCAGGCCCCACATTGTTGGCCACATCATTCGCCCCGATGTTCAGCGCCATATAGGCCCCCAAACAGGCGGCAATCACGACAATGACCGTATTGCTTTCCTGACCGAAGAACAGCATCGCGGAGATACCGGCCAACAGCACAAAGACCAGTGAAATGCCCGGTCCCACCAGTGGACGCGAAGTGTAGCTGCTGAGCCGGTCAAGATTGGAGTAACGTTCCAGATCGCGGTCCAGTGTCTCTAGATGCCGTGCGTCACCTTGTTGCGTCATATGTGTTACCCCTTTGAGTTAGCGAGTCCTCTACAGTTCAACACGGCTGAAAATCAACTGCCCAGTTGTGTCTGCACCGGTCTTAACCAATGGGCGCAGGCGGAATACACCAATCACGGGTAGCCTGCGCTTCTTTGCAAAGCCGTTGTGGTTTGGTGTGTTTTCTATGAAGGTCTGTGTTGACAGGCGCAAAAAACATAAATCGAAAATGGCAGGTATGCCCATTCTCCCATTTTAACGGATGCACAGATATGACCACTGACACTCCTGTACTCATCGCCGGCGGCGGTATTGGTGGCCTGACACTGGCGTTGACATTGCACCAGATCGGCGTGCCCTGCGTGGTGCTGGAAAGCGCCGCGGAAATGCGCCCTATGGGCGTGGGCATCAACATCCAACCCAATGCCGTGCGCGAATTGTTCGATCTTGGCATCACGGCTGACGCGCTGGACAGCATCGGCGTGCCGGCGCGGGAATGGGCGTTGGTCGGGTTGAACGGCAAGGAAGTCTATGCCGAACCGCGCGGGCAATTGGCCGGATACAACTGGCCCCAATATGCCGCGGACCGCGGCGCCTTTCACATGTTACTGTATCAAACTGTGCTGGACCGGTTGGGGCCGGATGCCGTGCGCCTTGGTCGCCGCCTGCAAAACTACGAGATATGCGACGGGGGCGTAACGGTTGATGTCACCAGGGAGGACGGAACAATCAAACAGCTGCGGGCCCGCCTGTTGATTGGCGCGGATGGCATCCATTCAACCGTTCGTGCACAGATGCACCCCGACCAGCCCCCTATCCACTGGGGCGGTGCATTGATGTGGCGCGGCACGGTGCGCATGAAGCCGCTGCGCACCGGATCGTCCTTTGTGGGCTTGGGCACACATCAGCATCGCATGGTGATCTATCCAATTTCACCGCCGGATGCAGATGGCACCTGCATCGTGAACTGGATCGCCGAAGTCACGATGGACAATGCCGAAGGCTGGCAACAGTCCGGTTGGTTCCGACCTGTCGAAGTTGACAGGTTTATCCATCACTTTGATCAATTCCGTTATGACTGGTTGGACGTGCCTGCCATGCTGCGCCGTGCGGATTGCGCATTCGAGAACCCGATGATCGACCGCGATCCTATTCCAACGTGGGTTGACGGCCCCGTTGCCCTGATGGGCGATGCGGCCCATGCGATGTATCCCACGGGATCAAACGGTGCCAGTCAAGCGATTGTCGATGCACGGGTCATCGGCGCACAGATGTTGGAACACGGCGTGACCGCGACTGCTCTTTCTGCCTATGACACGCAGCTGTGCGGCCCGATTTCTGCATTGGTGTTGCGTAATCGCGGGGCAGGCCCGTTTGGCATGTTGAACCTGCTTGATGAACGCTGCGGTGGTGTGTTCGACGATATCGAAACCGTCATGCCCGCCACTGAACGGCAGCAGTTTATGGCGAATTACAAAGCCGCCGCCGGTTTCGCCATCGAAAGCCTGAACGCCGCCCCCCCTACCGTGACCGCAGGGTCGCGGGTCACCTAAACCGAAACTGTTGCGCAGCCCTGGCCGATGACCCAAAGTGCACGACAACTCCCGAAAGGATTTGCACCATGATGATTTACGGACTGAGCACCTGTTCGGTATGCCAAAAAGCCCGCAAGGCGCTGGAGGCGGTGCGCAAAGATGTCGCCTTTCGCGATGTGCGCGCCGACCCGCTGAGCGAGGACGAATTGGCGGTCATGATCGCCGAATTTGGCGACCGGTTGGTGGACCGGACCTCAAACGATTACCGCGCGCTCAGCGCGTGGTTAAAAGCCTCCGAAGCCGAGGCACAGATCGCCGCACAGCCCAAGGTCATGGCCCGCCCCGTTCTACAGGATGGTGAGGACTGGTATTTGGGTTGGGATGATGCCGTGCAAAAGGCGCTTCTGCCCGCGTGAGTTAAGTTGCGCGGCGCAGGCCGGTATCCACATCGAACAGATGTGCCTTATCCGGCTGAATGGTAAAACGCAGTTCTTAGCTGGGCTGATCCATCAGATGCACACCTTGTAGGCTGGCAGTGAAATTACCGCTTACGGCATCGACAGCCCCGTGCAGCAATGTGTTTGCCCCCAGTGGTTCTGCCATTCTGGCCTGAACGCGGATCGCGCCGTCGTCCTGCACCAGCAGATGTTCCGGCCGCACGCCCAGCTTGACCGGTCCGTCCGGCCCGACGCCGGCCGCGACCACCTTGGCCTCGATCTGGTCCTTGGGCAGCTTTGCAATCTTCAACCCGTAGCCCATGTTCTGGCGCACCGACATATGCGGATAAAGCGCGTAGTTCTGGAACACCATCGCGATATCGCGGTCCATCGGTTCCTTGTCATTGGCGCGCTGGCCGCCAATCTGCACTTCGCCACCCGATACGGTTTCCAGCCCCGCAACCATGCGCAGCAATGCATCGCCAAGCTCTTTGGCGCTGTCCATTGCTTTTTGTGCTGTCTTGTCACCCGACCAGATACCTTCCAGATCTTCGTCGATGATGCCCCGGATCTGGTCAAACGATCCCAGACGCAGACCTTTGGAATTGGCCGTCGGCTGGTTGGTGGTCATCTGGATTACCGCAACATCGGTGCCGGGGTTTTCGTCATAAAAACCCGCCGCGCGTGTCGCTTCGCCGGCTTCCGTGGTGATTGGCAAGTAACCGGTGTCCTGATGCCATTTGGCCTGAACATCGGACGAGGACAGATAGCTCAGGAACGTGCCTGCACCTTTGTATTCTTCCGCCTCATGACCTTCCATCACCCACAAGGACGCACCACCGATGATGGTGTTTTGTGGCGCATTTCCAACGCCTTCCCAATAAGGCAGCGGACGCACGTCAAACTCAAACTCTGCATCGGCCTTGATCCCTGCGTAACCCGCCGAGCTTTCGGTGAACAATGCGCATTCGCCGGAGCGGAAGTTCGCACCGCCCTCGTTGCGACGGCCGGCATAGATGAACTTGCCATCCTTGGCCCACTGGCCCATCGCATTCAGGTGTGCCACCTGTGCTTCGCCGTTCAGCATCAGTTCTGTGTCGACACCGGCGAAACCGTTGTCTTTGCTGGCGAACGGCACGTCATGATAGGCCGACAGGTTCTCAAGGTGGATCCAGCTTTGCCATGCTGTGACCAGCGGGCAATCTTCGCCCCCCGCCTTCAGCGCGTCCAGTGTGGTGCCGACGTTCTGCCATGTGGACAGGTCTGTATCGGGATCAACACCGGCAGCTTCCATCGCATCGCGGTTCACCCAAAGAACAGGTGTGGAAGAGTTGAACGGCAACGACAACATGTCACCCTCCGCAGACGTATAGTACCCTTTTACAGCACCGATATAGGCATCCGGCTCAAACGTTGCGCCGCTGTTGGCCATGACTTCATGCACCGGACGGATTGCGCCCTTGGCTGCCATCATCGTGGCTGTGCCGACTTCGAACACCATCAGGATGTGGGGCTGTTCGCCGGCGCGAAACGCGGCAATCCCCGCGTTCAGCGTTTCGGAATAGTTTCCTTTGTGGGTCTGTACGACGGTATAGTCGTCCTGACTTGCGTTGAACTCTTCGACTTGTGCGGCGACCAGTTCACCCAGACGCCCCGTGAAAGCATGCTAGATATGCACTTCGGTTTGGGCCATTGCAGCGATTGGCGACAGCATGGTTGAAACGGCGAGCGCGCCGATGAAAGACTTTTTCTTGATTTCTCCCCTGCACCACAGCGGTGCGTTGTCATTTCGGCCACTGGTTTCAGACCAGAGCCGTGGCGCGGCGACACAAACGACATTCAGCTGCCCCGGTTCATCCGCAACACTTGCAGGGCGTTTGACAAGGTTTCGCAACGAACTTGTTAGAGAAAGCGTATTTTTAACAGTATGTTACGGAATTTCCTTCGGATCAGCGGGTAAACAAGTTTCATAAGCGGCATCGCTGCTTTAAACTTGAACTGAACACAATCGAAATCCCGCGGAAAAGGGAAATTCATGCACGCCATCCCTGCGCAGATATCGCCCGCCTTTGACAAATTCGCGCCTGATCATCGGGAGAGATTGCTCAGATTGCGGCAGATGATTTTTGACGCAGCGCTAGCCGACCCGCGCATCGGCGATATTGAAGAGGCGCTGCGCTGGGGCGAACCCGCTTATCTGACCAGCCAAAGCAAATCCGGCAGCACCATACGGCTTGGCGTTGAAAAAACGTCCGGCCAGCCCGCATTGTTTTTCAATTGCAACACCACGCTGGTCGAAGAATTCCGCGCCCAGTTTGGCACTGCTTTGGCCTACGCCAAAAACCGCGCAGTTCTTGTTTCAACGACAGATGGCGACGCGGGTCAAGCGCTTCGAATCTGCATTGCCGCCGCGCTCACCTATCACCTGCGCAAAAAAGCTTAGGGCAGCCGCGCCCAGAACGACGACTTGTGTTTGTGCCGCTCGCGCAAATACCCCTCGAACACTTCATGCGGCGGGAAACGGCCGTAATCCGTCACCTCAAGATCAGCGGCGATACAATCCATCAAATGATCGGCAGCATGGCCGTATCGTGTGGTGCGCCCCTCCGAGAGCGCATAATCAATCATCGCCCGCCACAACAAAACCGCAGCCCGCGGGTGCCTGTCACGCAAGGATTCCGCGGCAGGGGTCAGCAACTCGTAATGGTTCCCGTTCAGTTCTTCGGCGCGGTCCTCGACCAGTTTGGCCGCGAATATCAAATCGGGCCATTCCAGGAAGAAGGACAACGCGGTGGTGATGTCCTCAAACTGTAATGCATGCGCTTTGGCCTCATCCTCGACCTCGATGTCATCAAAATCCGGCAGCACTTTCAGGTAGTCGCGCAACACGTCACGATCCAGCGTAGCGCAAAATACCGACCATCGGTGGGTCTGCGCGTCCGGCAACCGGTCCAGCGCAAGAAGACAGGCGATGTAAACCCTGTCCCATCGCAAATCATCCACGCGCCGCTGATCCAGATCGGCGCCTGTCAGAACCGCCAGCGCCGCGCTGGCGCGTCCTTCGCCCAGTTCAAGTTCGGCCACTTCTGCCGCGACATGCGGACGGGCGAGTTCCGCCGCAGAATATTGCGCAACATAGGCATCGGTATCGCCCTGCGCGACGGCGATCTCTTGCAGACACCGCTTGATCAGACGCGACTTTTGCTCTTCGGCGTAATTGCCACCGTTGCTGCGTAAATCGCGAAGAAATTGAATGGCGGCGTGGCTCTGTGGTTCCTCAACGGGTGTTTCAGCATGGGCCGTAACCAGTGTCTTGAGGTGATCAAGCCCCGCCGTTCCCAACGTGTTCGCCATCAACCCGATGATGCCGTCGAATTCACCATAGCCGTTGTCGCGCATAACCTCCCATACCCGCAGCGCCAAGACCTGCGGGTCCAGACCGGCACGCGGCGCGATGTCTTCAAGCTGCGCACGTGCGTTGCGAAATACGTCCCCCACATCCCCGCGGCTGTCATCAACGCGTTCGTAAACCGACGGGGCCAGATCGACGAATTCCCACAGCAGATCGAAAGCGACATCAGGCGCATCTGGCGCAATCTTGCCGATGATCATCTCGGCCTGCGTGGTCAAATCCTTGATCAGCGCCTTGCGCCTTCGCCAGCCGACAAAACTGGTCGAGCGCCGGATGGAATTCAGCCGTTTGCGCACATCACGGGCCAGTTCGGTCGGTCCCAGATTATGGCTCAGTTCCAGCCGCAATCGCCGTTTGATTTCGGCGCTGCCGGTGCTGACCTCGATCAGGAGATTGGCGAGGGTTTCCGCGCCAAGTGCTGCCAGATTTTCCGCATTCAGAGTTTTCTTTGACATGGCGCATGTTCGCATTCACCGCGCCCCAAGAAAAGAGCACTTAGCGTTTCCGGCGCTTCCCTTGCGGTTTTTTGTTGCCGCGTGGACCCGTAGTTTGCGGGGTGTTGTCCTGATTTTCATCCGCCAGTTTACGCCAGCGTTCCAACCGGTCTGGCATCACGCTGCCTGCGGCGATCCCCGCCTGCACCGCGCAACCCGGTTCATGGGCGTGGGTACAGTCGCGGAATTTGCAATCCGGGGCGAGCTCCGCGATTTCAGCAAACAGCACGTCCAGTCCTGCGGCCACGTCACTAAGATGCAGCGTGCGGATGCCCGGCGTATCAATCACACAGCCCCCCGCCTGCGTGGTGTGCAGGGACCGCGCCGTCGTTGTGTGGCGCCCTTTCGCATCATCCTCGCGGATGCCGCCGGTTGCTTGGGCGTCCTCACCCGTTTTGTTGGCCAGCGTGTTCAGCAACGTCGACTTGCCCACACCGGACGACCCTACCAGCGCCACCGTCTGTCCGGGGCCGCACCACGGGGCCAGCATCTGCGCCGCCTCGGGTGTTTTCGCGTTAAGAGTCACAACAGACAAACCACGTTGCAAGGCCTTGGCCTGTTCTTCGAAGGGCGTGACCGTGCGCGCCTGATCGGCCTTGGTCAGGACGATCACCGGCTGTGTCTCCGCCTCGTTGGCCAGCGCCAGATAGCGTTCAAGACGCGCGGGGTTAAAGTCGTCGTTGCAGGAAGTCACAATAAACAAAGTATCGACATTCGCCGCGATCAACTGTGGGACCCGCGCGCCTTCCGTCTTGCGCTCCAGCAAGGCATGCCGGTCCAGACGGCGCAGAAACATGCGCGTTTCAGGATCCGCCAAGACCCAATCGCCCACAGCGAAGTCCGTGGTTTTCGATGTCGCCGGCAGGTTGACTTTGACCGTCCCCGCCGGACCTTCGGCCGTGAGGCGCGAGCGGTGCACAGTCGCAATGCGCAGACGCGCAAGCGATGTTTCATCCGCGCCCAGCTGTGCATCAAAGAAATCAGACCACCCAAGGGCGGCCAAAGGGCGCGGTGTATGTTCAGATAATTTTGACACAAGATCCTGAATGGGGATGAAGCGGGGCTGATGCAAGTGTTTGATGCGTTACCGTAACGCATCCCTGCCCAGCCCCCTACACTTACAGCATCACTTCGATCAGGTTCGGGCCGCCGCTGGCCAGCCCGTCGGCCAGCGCATCCTCCAGCCCGTCGCAATCCGTGACGCGCACCGCATCCACGCCCATGGAGCGCGACATTTGCACCCAATCCAGCGCAGGCCGGTCAAGGCTAAGCATGTCAACCGCACGGGGTCCTGCGTTGGCAACACCGACATTCGTCAGCTCGCCGCGCAAAATCTGGTAGCTGCGGTTGGCAAAAACAAGGATCGTCACGTCCAGTTTTTCACGCGCCATCGTCCACAACGATTGCACCGTATACATCGCCGACCCGTCACCTGTCAGGCACATCACCTTGCGGTCAGGACAGGCAACCGCCGCCCCGATTGACGCAGGCAGGGCATACCCGATCGAGCCGCCGCAATTGTTCAGCCACGTGTGTTTCGGTGCCCCCTTGGTGGCGGGGGAAAAGGCGCGGCCGGTGGTCACGGATTCATCGACGACAATGGCGTCTTCGGGAATGGCGCGCGCGATCAGGGCCGCAAGGTTATCGAGATTAATCGGGCCGTCGGGGCGCTCCGGCATGGAGGCTTCGACCACATGGGCGGGCGGTGTTGCGCTTGCCTGCGTCCCCTCTGAAAGGGCCGTGAGGGCCGCGCCAAGGTCAGCACCGGCATCCGCAAGTTTCACTATTTCCGCCCCATCACGGGTCAGGATCGCGGGTTTTCCCGGATAGGCAAAGAACCCGATGGGGGCCCGTGCACCAATCAGAACGATACGTTTAAAGGGCTCCAGCACCTTGAGCGCAATGTCGATAGGATAAGGCACACGCCCCACGAAAACGCGCCCTGCGCCGCGTTCCAGACGGGCGTTCGACCACTCCGACAGGATTTTACAACCGGTTTTCGCAGCGATACGCCCAGCGGTTTCCAGATTGCTTTCGGTCAGCGCCCCACCGCCCAGCAACAACAGGGTTTCAGGGCCATCAAGGGCATCGATGGCCTGCGCAAGCTGGCTTTCGTCAAAGGGCGCAGGTGCCGGCAGATCAACAGCATCCTGTGGCACGCCACCTTCGTTCCATGCTGTGTCACTTGGCAAGACCAACGTCGCAATCTGGCCCGGTGCTGTCATTGATGCCTGCACCGCTTTCGCCGCATCCGCCCCCACGGTGGCCGCAGAATGCGAAGTGTGTACCCAATGCGACACCGGCCGCGCGATCCCTTCGATGTCCGAGGTCAGCGGCGCGTCCAGCTCAATATGGGTAGAGGCATGTTCGCCCACAATATTCACCACGCCGGACCCCGCCTTTTTCGCGTTGTGCAGGTTGGACAAGCCATTGGCCAGCCCCGGCCCGAGGTGCAGCAAGGTCGAGGCCGGTTTGCCCGCCATGCGGTAATACCCGTCCGCCGCACCGGTCGCGACGCCCTCTTGCAACGCAAGGATCGAACGCATGCCCGGGATATGGTCAAGGGCCGCAACAAAGTGCATTTCCGAGGTGCCCGGATTGGTGAAACAAACGTTCACGTCATTGGCCAAAAGAGTGTGAACAAGGCTTTCGGCGCCATTCATTTTAGGGTCTGTCATTGGTTTGCCTTTCACGATGTTTCTTTGTCCCAGTAGGGCGCGCGCAAGTCTTTCTTGAGGATCTTGCCAATGGTGCTGCGCGGCAGCGTGTCGCGGATTTCGATGTTGGACAGGCGCTGGCTTTTGCCCAGCCGCGTGTTCGCTTCGGCCAGAATTTCGTCTGCTGTCCGCGTCGCTCCGGCACGGCACACCACAAGGCCCAAGGGCGTTTCGCCCCAAGCCTCTGAGGGCACGCCGATGACTGCCGCGTCGGTGACGTCCGCGTCCTGCAACAACACCAGCTCCAGATCATTGGCGTAGATGTTCAGCCCGCCCGAAATAATCATGTCCTTTTTGCGATCCGACAGGATCAAGAATCCGTCTTCGTCAAAATACCCCATGTCGCCTGAGCGGAAATAGATCTGCCCTTGCGCGTCGCGCCAGATGTATTCGGCAGTAAGGTCGTCGCGACCGAAATATCCCGCCATCATCGTCGGACCGCGCCCGCAAATCTCACCAACCTCGCCCTGCGCGACTTCCTTGCCCGACGTGTCGATCAGGCGAATGTCGTTGCCAGGGGCCAGTTTCCCCACGGTATGCAGTTTGGTCGGGAATTCATCGGCCGCCAGTACGGTCACACCGCCGCCTTCGGTCAGACCGTAATATTCCAGCAAGCGACCGGGAAAGCGGGCCAACACGTCTTTTTTTACATCCGCGCGCAACGGGGCCGATGTCGAAAACTTTACCCGCATCGACGATAGGTCAAAGGTATCGAAATCAGGCACATCCATGATGCGTTTATATTGCACTGGCACCAACATCGTGTGGGTGATTTTTTCGCGCTGAACGATTTCCAGATATGCGCGCGCGTCGAACTTGGGCATCAGATAAACGGTCGATCCGCCAAACAAGGTCGGCAGGAACGCAACGATTGTCGTGTTGGAATAAAGCGGTGTCGAAATCAGCGTGCGGGCATTGTCGTCATACCCGTTCGGCGTCACGCGATCCATTTGCGCCGCGCGCATCCAGTGATTGTGCAGGATGCCCTTGGGTGTGCCCGTGGTGCCGGAAGAATAGATCAGGTTGAACGCATCCGACATTTCAATTGCGACCATCGGATCACTGTCCGCCGCGCCCGCCAACGCGGTGTCATAGGCCGTGAAATCCGCGTGTTCGAAATCAATCGCATAGCGGTCGAGCGGCAGATCGCTAACGAAGCCTGAAACCAGATCAAGATATTGCTGTGCTACGAAAATCGCCTTGGCACCGCAATCGGTCAACATCTTTTGCAACGCATCCGGTGACGCCATGGACGACAGCGGCGTGACACACCCCCCTGCCCGCAGAATGCCCATAAACAATTCAGCATAAGCGATGGAGTTGGCCGAGATGACAGCAATATTGTCGCCCTTGCGCAGCCCTTTTGCAAGCAACAGGTTCGCAATGCGGTTGATGCGGCGATCAAAAGCCCCCCATGTCACAGAGGTGTCGCCACAAACCAGCGCAACCTGCTCGGGATGAGCAGCGGCGTTGGTCCGAATGCGGGCGACGATGGTTTCGGTGGGCGGTGTGTCGGAATGTGGTGGCGTAATCGGGATCATAACTCTCAGGTTGGGTTTGGGCCCGCGGCATTACTCCGCCAGGCGGTGAACATTGGCAGGGCGCACAGGACAGCCCCGATCAGGAAAGAGGAGGCGTAGCCGAGGCTGACCAAACCGGTCTGCGGCATCGCGATCAAAACACCACCACAGAACAAAAGGATGCGCAGCGGCATGCCGCTGGCCCCTTCAAGCGGGCCGATCAGGCTGATGTAGCCTTGCAGGGCGGATGAAATCATCGCGACACCGATCATGGCACAGCTCAAGGCGACCACGACTTCCCACGCAGGGGCCTGCCCGATCAGCGCCGGATTCAGCACAAAGAAGAACGGCGCGATGTAAATCACACCGCCAAGGCGCATGGCCTCGAACCCTGTCGCAATCGGATTGGAGCCAGCCATGGTCGAGGCGGCAAAAGCCCCGAGGGCAACCGGCGGCGTGATATAGCTGACCATCCCCCAGTAAAGGATGAACAGATGCACCGCGAGAGTGTTCAGTCCACCCGCTTCGAGCGCGGGCGCAAGGACGACGGCAAGGAAAATATAACAAGCCGTCACCGTCATCCCCATGCCAAAGATAAACGCGGTCATCGCGCCCATCAACAACAACACCAACGTGTTGTCACCGGCCATAAACACCAGTTCGTTCACCAGCGTGCCCGCAAGGCCCGTGGCCGAAAACGACCCGACAATCAGACCGACGCCAAGCAGGATCGCGGTCAGCTCTGCCAGCCCCATGCCGACACCCACGATCATATTGCCCAAACGCTGTTTGTTCAGCCGGAACCGCGCACGGAACTGGTTTACCAAGAGCAACAGTGCGGTAGCGTAAAACGGTGCCGAAGATTCCTGACGCAGGCCGATCATCATATAAAGTAGCAGCGCGAAGACAAAGATATAGGGCCAGCCCTCTTTCATCACTTCCTTAAGACGCGGCAAGTCCGGTCGCGGCAGACCGCGCAGGCCACGTTTGGCGGCATAGGCGTCGATGCCGGTGAACAGCCCCCAGTAAAACAGGATACTTGGGATCGCCGCAGCAAGGGCGATTTCCACATAAGGGCGCGACAGGAACGACGCCATGATAAACGCCGTGGCCCCCATGATCGGCGGCATCAACACCCCGCCGGTGGAGGCGCAGGCCTCCGTCGCGGCGGCGGTTTTCGCGCTGAAGCCGGTTTTGCGCATGGCGGGAATGGACACAGCACCGGTCGTCAGCACGTTCGAAATAACAGAGCCGGACATCGACCCCATGAAACCACTGGCAAAAATGGACACCTTGGCTGCGCCGCCGCGATACCCGCCGACAAGCCCAAGTGCGAGGTCGTTAAAGAATTGCCCGCCACCGGTGCGTTGCAGCACAGCGCCAAACAGGATGAAACCGATCACCACACCGCCAAAAGCCTTCATCGGAATGCCAAAGGAGCTTTCGGCAGAGAAGACGTGATAGGGCACAGTTTGCATGAAGGTGCTTTGAAAACCCGAAAACGGATCCGGCACATGGCCTGCAAAAGTCGGGTAGAATGCAAAGAAGCAAACGATCAGAAACAGGACCAAACCGCCTGCCCGCCGCGTCGCTTCGAGGATCAGAAAGAAGAACACAACCGAGACATATTGCGCAGTCTGGGGTGCCGCATATTCCCAGCCCTGCGACAAATTGGTTTGGGCTGTTTGCGCCAGATAGCCGGTACAGGCCAAAGCCAAAGCGAACAGCGCCCAATCCAGTAGGGACGGCACACCGCCCTTGCCACCGCGCATCTGGAAAATAAGAAAGCTAAGGGCCAGAAAAAGGCCACCAAGGATATAGAGGTATCGTCCTTCGATCAGGACGATGCCTAGAATCTGCAAGTTGAAAAGCTGGTTGATCACCAAAATCAACGAGAAAAGCGTGCCCGCCACCACGACCCAGCGCGCTGGCCCCGCGATACGTTCGGATGGGGTGCCACCGTCTATGGCAACCTGTTCAACTCCTTTAGGCAAAGGAGTTTGCGCGTTCTGATCTGTCATGAGGGCACTCTTATCTGGAACAACAAAGCGTAAACCGGCCGATGCGGACACCGGCCGGTTTACATCAACTAGGAAAGATCAAAATACGACGGCAAAACCGCCATCGGCCAAAGCTTTGCGGCGTGCGTCGCCCCATGCGGCTTCCCAATCGGCGGGTGCTGCTGCTTTGGTTGCTTCCCACGCCGCGGCCAATGCTTCCTGACGTGCAATCAGATTGTCGTTATGCGCCTGTGCAGAATCGTTCCAGACACCAACCTCTGTGTAATAGCGGATCGCGCCCTCGTGGTAGGGAACAACCCATTCCATATTCTGCTTGTCCATCGCCCAGCCGCCGATACCCGGTGAATTGCCGTCATACTCGGGAAACAGCTCCACCATCGCCTTGGTCATGTTGTAAACCAGATCCGCCTCGGTCGCTTCCATCGCGGTCAATACAGGATAGGCGTAACCGGCCCCCTGATGGCCGTCGGTGCCGTCGATGCCCGCACCGACTTTGGCTTTGTTGATCTGAAAGAAGGGCGCAATATCGGTCATGCGCTTGAAACCCTCGGTGTCCGCCGGATCAATCGGGGGCCAGAACAAACCGCGCGGGCCGGCTTCGGCCTCATAGGTTTTGCCCGAATTGGTCGCCGCAAATGCGGCATCTACCTGACCTTCGATCACGCCATTCCAGCTTGCGCCATAGCCGCCGAAATCAACACGTTCGACATCGTCCCATGTCAGACCGGCGTAGGCCAGATATGCTTCGGTATTCACGTTCAGTGCAGGCGCACCCACGATATAGGCCACGCGCTTGCCCTTGAGATCCGCGTAAGTTTTGATCCCCAGATCACCCGCCACACCAACCGCAAGGTTGATCGCACCGCCGTTGTTGGCCATCAAAACGCGCACCGGCTGAGGGCCCCAGTTTTCCGCGCCGAAATCAAAGACACCTTCCTGTGCCATAAAGCTGCCGCCGACACCGGTCGCCGAAAACTGCACACGTCCCTGACGCAGCGGCTCGGTGCGTGACACATCATTCTTGCCCGGCAGCACGCGCAGGTTTACGCCCGCCGCATCCTGCAGCGCAGCACCAATCGCAACCGCTTGGTTATAACCCGCGGATCCGGTCCCGTAGGCCGTCCAGCTCATTTGCTTTGGCAGCTCAAAGTCCGCCGCCATTGCCATCGACCCCGACAGGCCCAAAACAGCAATTGCAGATGTAAAATAGTTCATGATCGTCCTCCCATAAAATTCCCGACCTCCCATCCGCTTGCGCGGGGTGGCGGGTGTGGCGGTTACGCGTTTTTGAAACGGCGTTCCGCTCTGTGGATCAGGATAGAGAGAATGGCTTTGTTAAGTCAACACATCTTGGGGAATGGCCGTGTTCATATTTAAGTGACGCTGCGCCAAACGCCCCCACCGAAGTGGCGCGGGGCCAGCACGCAGTCGCCGCAGCGATCTCCACCCGATCCGGCCACTGTTAAAACAGCCCCGTTCCGCGATGCACCCGTCGGCAACCGGTGCTTCAGGCGTCTTATGAAAAAGTAATCTGCGCTTTCATTGCGCGACTTCGATCGCCTGCAGTTTCAAAGGCTTCAACGGCCTGATCCAATGCAAAACTGTGGGTGATCAGGGGCTTCACATCGATCAATCCTTTTTGCATCAGGCTGACCCCGGTGTGAAACTCTTCGTGAAAACGGAACGACCCCTTCAGCGAAAGCTCCTTGGCCGTCATTGCCTGCACCGGCAAGGTCATATCGCCCCCCAATCCCAGTTGAAGGATCGTACCGCCCGGCCGCATCGTGGGCACAGCAGCGGTCAAAGCCTGCGCCGCGCCGGAGCATTCAAATAGCACATCGAAATGTCCCTTGTCCGCGCCGTAAGCTGCCAATTGATCCGCGTTCTGCGCCATGTTGACGGTGATATCCGCCCCCGCCTGTTTTGCCATCCCCAATGTGAAATCACCCAGATCGGTCGCAACAATCAAATCCGCACCGGCGCGGCGCGCGGCCAGAATGCACAACACGCCTATGGGTCCGCATCCTGTCACCAGAACCGATTTGCCCAGCAAAGGCCCCGCGCGGCGCACGGCATGCAAACAGACGGCAAGCGGTTCTGCCATCGCGGCCTCGCCGGCGCTTAACCCGTCTGCGACTGCGCATTGCGACGCCTCTGCCACCAGCAACTGTCGAAAGGCACCCTGAATATGCGGAAATGGCATGGCCGAACCATAAAATCGCATGTTTAGACAGTGATTGAACATTGCCGCGTCACAATACTTGCATCGCCCGCAGGGCCGCGATGGAGACACGGCAACCAGTTGTCCTTCGTGCAATTCGGTGACGCCAGCGCCCAGCGCCATGATATGACCGGACACCTCATGGCCCAATACCATCGGTTCTTTCAGGCGAATATCGCCAAATCCACCGTGGTTGAAGTAATGCAGGTCGGACCCGCAAATCCCCCCCGCAGCAAGCCGGATTTGCACCTGTCCCGCTTGCGGTGTTTCAACCGGCTGCGCCTCGATACGCAGGTCTTTGGGAGCGTGGATCACAATAGATTTCATAGCATTTTCTCCCCTGCCCGTTTTCGACCGGGCGCTGCGTTCACCACATTGCCCAACAGGATCGCCCCACCGGAACACCGTTGACTTTGGTTGTTACCGATAACAGAAACATGGGATCCATAAATTGTCGAGACCGTTAGGAACGCCATGAGCCTGAACCTATTTGACCTCACCGGCAAACGTGCCTTGATTACCGGCTCCTCCCAAGGGATCGGATTTGCCTTGGCGCGTGGACTTGCCGCTGCAGGGGCGGAAATCGTGTTGAACGGACGTGATGCGAACAAGCTGGCCACTGCGGCAGAGGTGTTGCGCGGCGAAGGTTGCACCATTCACGAACTCGCGTTTGATGCCACAGATCATATCGCGGTGCGTGCGGCGGTCGACGGGTTCGAAGCCGAGACAGGCGCGATTGATATTCTGGTCAATAATGCAGGCATGCAGCACCGCGCCCCGCTGGAAGATTTCCCTGCCGACGCTTTTGAGCGATTGTTGCAGACCAATGTGGCTTCGGTCTTTCACGTCGGCCAAGCTTGCGCCAATCACATGATCAAACGCGGTGCCGGTAAGATTGTGAACATATGTTCCGTGCAGACCGCCCTCGCCCGTCCGGGCATCGCGCCCTATACGGCCACCAAAGGCGCTGTTGCGAACCTGACCAAAGGCATGGCGACGGATTGGGCGAAACACGGGCTGCAATGCAACGGGCTGGCCCCCGGATATTTCGACACCCCCCTGAACAAAGCCCTGGTAGATGACCCCGACTTTACCGACTGGCTATCCAAACGCACCCCTGCGGGGCGCTGGGGCAATGTCGATGAATTGGTCGGCACCTGCATTTTCCTCTCCTCTGCCGCCTCTTCCTTCGTGAACGGCACCACGGTATTCGTGGACGGCGGCATCACTGCGTCCTTGTGACAAAACCGGAAACATGAACATGCCTCTAAATATCGCATTGATTGGCGCTGGTACCATGGGCGGCGCAATCGGACGGCGGTTGTTAGCGACCGGCCAAAACCTGACCGTCTTTGATCTGGACCCTGAAAAGGTGGCGGACCTTGTGAAGCTTGGGGCAAGCGCGGCGGCAAGTGCCGCCGAAGCCGCAGCGCCCTGCGATTATGTCATCACCAGCCTCAATGCGCCCCACATCGTTGAGATCGCCATTTTCGGCGCGGGTGGCGTGGCGGAGGGTGCGAAAAAGGGGACCCTGATCATCGACATGTCCTCCATTGATCCCGAAGCGACCAAGGCGATGGGGAACAAGGCCGCAGAGAAAGGGTTGCGTTGGGTCGACAGCCCCCTATCGGGTGGCGCGCCCAAGGCGTTGAGCGGCGAGCTGACCCTGATGGCCGGTGGCACGGCCCCAGATGTCAAAGACGCGCACAATGTGCTGCAATATCTGGCCAGCAACTACACCCACATGGGCCCTGTCGGCGCAGGCCAGACGACCAAGTTGATCAATCAGGTGCTATGCGGGTTGAACTTTATGGCCGTGGCCGAAGCCACCCAACTGGCGCTGGACGCGGGTGTCGATGCGGCCAAAGTGCCTGTGGCCCTGAAAGGCGGGCGCGCGGACAGCGCGATTTTGCAAGAATATATGCCGCGCTTTGCGACCAAGGATTACCGCCGCACGGGACGCATCGACAATATGGTCAAAGACCTGAACGGCGCGCAGGATCTGGCACGGCGCACACATACCTCGATGCCCTTGACTGCCCTTTGCGCCGAAGTGCACCGGATGCTGACGGCCGCCGGTCTGGGCGGCGAAGATCAAGCGGCCCTGATGGAGTATTTCACCGGCCCCGACCGCACGCAGTTCGACTAACCCTCACTCTGCCATCTGGCGATCAACCTGCTGTTCTTCGTTGATCATCGCCTGCAATTGCCGCCGGAACCGCAGCTGTCCCGCATCAATCGGCAGATCGATATGGGGCGATCGCTTGTCGCTCATGCCCTCTTGCACCGCATTCAGCACGGCACGGTCCTCTTCAAAGGCGTGCTGCACGTCATCACTCATCAGCTGGGACAATGCCGCATCGTCAGGGCGGATGTTACGCAGTTGAAACCAGTAATACCGTGTCTGGCCTTCGGTTGTGGGGGTCATGAAATTATAGCTGTCCATGATGAACACATCCTCGTGCAGTGGCCCGTCTGGCCCACCCGTTCCGGCCGGCGTAAAGACCGCTTTGATCAGTGCATGTGAGGGGTAGCGTACTTCGTAATGCTGCAAGCGGTCGCAATTGCCGGAAAAACCGATAACCTTTTTGTAAAACGGGGCCGGTTCGACGTCCATCATCCAGCGGTGCACGATCACCCCGTCATCCGTTTTACTGACCCGCAGCGGCGCGTCTTTGGTCGCCGATTGTCCAAAGCTGCTGGCATGCACCCACGCCACATGCGTGGGGTCCAGCAGGTTATCGCACATCAACAGATAATTGCAGTCCAGTTCCATTGCCGCCCCACGGTTGATGCCCCACGCGGGATCGTCATAGTGTTCGATCTCGAAAATATCATGCGGATCGGCCAATGCCGGATTGCCCATCCATATCCAGACCAACCCGTATTTTTCATGCAGAGGATAAGCATGGACACGGGCCTGCGACGGAATACGCCCCGTTCCCGGTGCCCAAACACATTGGCCCGCACAATCAAAGGTCAGCCCGTGATAGCCACATTCGACCGTGTCCCCCTTGATGCGTCCCTTGGACAGCGGCAGCTTTCGGTGGGGACAGGCATCTTCCAGCGCGACCAATTCGCCGCTTTCAGACCGGAAGACACAAATCTTTTCGCCCAAAACAATGATTTGCTGAAGCGCACGGGTGATCTCGTGATCCCACGCCGCGACGTACCATGCGTTCTTTAAAAACATTGCGGCCTCCCGATTGCTGCGGCTCAATTAGAAACCGCGATCAACAGGACAGTCCAGCGCAAAGCGCCACATAACAAGCGGTTCGCAGGCGGGATCATCGCGGGGGCGCGCCAGAAGTCCCCGCATCCGTGTTCAGCACCGCGGCGGCGCTGCGCACGGCAGGGTCCAACCGGTCCATCGACCATGCGATCCAGTTTTGTGCCGACGCCCGGCTTTCTACCGATTAAGACGGCTGGCCCAGCTGACTGGCGGCGCGGGCAAGGGCTTCGATCTCGTCCCATTTCCCTGCGGTGATCAGATCATTGGGGGCGACCCAGCTGCCGCCTGCGCAAATCACATTTGGCTGCGACAAATAGCTTTGCGCATTGTCGGGGTTGATGCCGCCGGTCGGACAGAAAGTGATCTGCGGCAGTGGGCCACCGATGCCCTTTAACGCACCGACCCCGCCCGAAGCTTCGGCAGGAAAGAATTTTTGCACATCATAGCCGCGCGCCAAAAGCGCCATCGCTTCTGATGCTGTCGCAGCACCCGGAAGCATCGGCAAACCTGCTGCTTCGGTAGCGTCCAGCAATGCATCAGTCGCCCCCGGAGATACGCCAAACTGCGCGCCCGCTTTGACCGCTGCGGCAACATCATCCGCTGTAACCAAAGTGCCGGCACCGGCGTAGCCGCCTTCGACCTTTGCCATCTCCGCAATCACGTCAAGGGCGGCAGGGGTGCGCAATGTCACCTCAAGAACAGGCAGGCCGCCGCGCACCAATGCTTCGGCCAGGGGCCGTGCGTGGGTCACGTCATGCACTACCAGTACCGGAATAATCGGGGCCAGTGCACACAGTCGGCGCGCCTCAATCGAACGTGAATTTTCCATCGTCATATCCTTACCATCCAAAGACGCTTGCGCCTGTTTCTGCAGCCCCCACCGATGCACGGAACGGCGCGAACAGTTCGCGGCCCGTGCCAGCATGGCCGCCGGTTAAATCTGCCGACGCCAAGGGTCGCGCAGCGGCATCGGCGTTCAGGTTTTCCAAGGTTCCGCTAACCGCATCCAGACGCAGCATATCGCCATCCTGCACCTGTGCAATCGGGCCGCCGTCCACCGCTTCGGGGCAGACATGGATCGCTGCGGGCACTTTGCCAGACGCGCCGGACATGCGCCCGTCCGTGACCAACGCCACCTTTTGCCCGCGTCCCTGAAGGATCGCGAGCATCGGCGTCAGGCTGTGCAGCTCCGGCATGCCGTTAGCCTTTGGCCCCTGAAAGCGGACCACAACGATGACATCACCGGTAAATTCGCCAGCTTTGAACGCGGCCTTGGCGTCCTCCTGCGAATGGAACACCCGCGCTGGCGCCTCAATGATGTGGAATTCAGGTTTCACCGCCGAGACTTTGATCACGCCTGCCCCCAACGATCCCTTGAGATGTTTCAAACCGCCTGTTGCGGCAAAAGGGGCGTCGATCGTGCTGACAATCTTGTCGTTCAGGCTGACGTCAGTACCGGCCTTCCAGACCAGTTCGTCGTCCTGCAAAAACGGTTCTTGAGTATAAAGCGCAAGCCCCCTGCCCGCGACCGTCATCGTGTCGGGGTGTAACAACCCACCTTTCAGCAATTCGCTGATCACGAGGCCGAGCCCCCCCGCAGCATGAAAGTGGTTCACGTCAGCCAAACCATTCGGATAGACCCGCGCCAGCAACGGCACCAGTTCGGACACCTCCGAGAAATCTTCGGGCGTCAGAACAATGCCCCCTGCCCGCGCCATCGCAACCATATGGATCAAAAGGTTCGTCGACCCGCCCGTCGCCATCAGGCCGACCATACCGTTCACAAATGCCTTTTCGTCAAGAATATCACAGACCGGTGTGTAGCTGTCGCCCAGTGCCGACAGCGACAAGGCGCGACGGGCCCCTTCGGCGGTCAGGGCCTCGCGCATGCCGGTGTTGGGCGTGACAAAGCTGGACCCGGGCAGGTGCAGCCCCATGAATTCCATCAGCATCTGGTTGGTGTTCGCCGTGCCATAGAACGTGCAAGTGCCGGGGCCGTGATAGGCGGCCATCTCGGCGGCCATCAGCTCTTCACGACCACATTCACCGGCGGCAAATTTCTGGCGAACCATTGCCTTGTCGTCGTTGGCCAGACCGCTGGTCATCGGGCCCGCCGGCACAAACACGGCCGGCAGGTGACCGAACGCCTGTGCGCCGATCACCAACCCCGGCACGATCTTGTCACAGACGCCAAGAAATACGGCAGCATCGAAAACATTGTGGCTGAGCGCGACGCCGGCCGCCATCGCGATTACGTCACGCGAAAACAGGCTCAGCTCCATCCCAGCCTCGCCTTGTGTCACGCCGTCACACATTGCCGGTACGCCGCCCGCAACCTGTGCGGTGCCACCGACACTGCGGGCCGCAGCGCGCAGCACATCGGGAAACACCTCGAAAGGTTGGTGTGCCGACAGCATGTCATTGTAGGCGGTCACGATCCCGAGGTTGCCACCGATACCCGTTGCCAGTTTGCCTTGATCCTCGCCCGCTGCCGCATAGGCATGGGCCTGTCCGCTGCATGATAGGTGGGCGCGCGATGGCCCCTTGCTGGCCGCTGCGCGCATGCGTTCAAGATAGGCGCTGCGCGGTGCAGCGCTGCGCGCCACGATACGGTCGGTTATCTGCTGGAGTTTGGGATGAACGGCCATGAATCACCTACTGTTAGCGTTAACATGGCCGTTCTTACGGGTAAAATGACGTTTAGGCAACTGTTTCCGGTCAGATGCAGCGGCCGCCGTCGACCTCCATGCAAACACCCGTGATCATGCTTGCCTCGTCCGAGCACAGATAGCAGGCGGCATTGCCCATATCCTCAGGCGTGGAAAAGCGGCCCAGCGGGATCGTGGACAGGAACTTGGTGCGCATTTCCGGCGTGTCCTCACCCATAAAACTTTTCAGCAATGGTGTTTCACCAGCAACGGGATTTAACGCATTGACCCGCACACCAGCGGGGGCCAGCTCAACCGCCATGCCTTTGGTCGCGTTGTTCATCCACCCCTTGGACGCGTTATACCAACTGAGGTTCGGGCGCGGACTGACACCGGCGGTGGAGGCGACATTAAGGATAGCACCGGTGCCACGGGCCTTCATCAGTGGCACAATGGATTTTGCCGTCAGGTATACGGATTTCACATTCACTGCGATGACCTTGTCAAAATCATCCTCGCTGATGGTTTCCATCGGGGCGGGCAAATGGGTGACGCCCGCATTGTTAACCAGCACGTCGATCTGCCCCCAAAGATCGATACACCGGTCGGCCATGGCCTGCACACTCGCGCCGTCGGCAACGTTTGTGACGATCACCTCGACACCTTCGCCCAGTTCATTGGCCAGTTCCTGCCCCATCTCAGCGTTCAGGTCTGCGATCAACACACGCGCCCCTTCAGCGTGAAACTTGCGCACAATGCCAGCACCAAATCCTGATGATCCACCTGTGACGATAGCCGTTTTACCGTTCATTCTCATTTGCTGCTCCTATCCGTGCAATGCCGCGACCGTTTTGAGGGTCGAAAATCCATACAGCGCCTCGAACCCTTTTTCGCGCCCATGGCCCGAAAGACCCGAACCGCCAAAGGGCAGCTCAACGCCACCACCCGCGCCGTAGTTGTTCAGAAACACCTGCCCCGCGCGCAGTTGTTTCGCCAACCGCATCTGTCGCGCCCCGTTGGCCGACCAGACCGAAGCGACCAGCCCGTAAGCCGTGCCATTGGCAATTTGCACAGCTTCTTCTTCGGTGTCGAAGGGGATGACCACCTGCACAGGGCCAAAGATTTCATCCTGCGCAAGAACGTGATCCGCCGAAACGCCGGTGAAGAGCGTTGGCGCAACATAGGCCCCGCCTTTTGGCGCATCCGCCATGATCTCGCCACGGGCCGCGACCTCAAGATCACTGCCCTTCGCAAGAAACCCCTCAACTATTTGCTTTTGTCGCATGGACACAAGCGGTCCGACATCCAGATCCTTCATCGCCGGTCCGGCACGCAACGCGGCATAGCGTTTGGCCATGCCGGTGACGACCTCGTCGTAGCGGCTGGTATGGACAAGAATGCGCGATGAGGCCGAACAGGTCTGTCCCGCGTTCTGAATGCCGGCGTTGGTCAGGAAGGGCAACGCCGCGTCGACATCCGCATCTTCGAACACCAGTTGCGGGGATTTACCACCAAGTTCCAGTGTGACGGGGACCACATTCGCCGCTGCACTGCTCTGGATCAATTTGCCCACGCCCACCGATCCCGTAAACGAGATATGGCGCACGCCGGGGTGGGCGGTCAGCGCGGCACCGGCCTCAGCCCCCAGTCCGGGAACAACGTTCAGCGCACCGGCAGGCAATCCCGCATCATGGGCGATCTGCGCAAAGGCCAGCGCGGTCAAACAGGCTTCCTCGGCGGGTTTCAACACGGCGGCATTGCCCATCGCCAAGGCCGCCCCGACAGAACGCCCGATGATCTGCATCGGGTAATTCCACGGGATGATATGCCCCGTTACCCCATGCGGTTCGCGCATCGCATAAACGGTATAACCGTCAAGATAAGGGATTGTCGTGCCGTGGATCTTGTCCGCCGCACCGCCGTAAAACTCCATATAGCGCGCCAGCGCGATCACATCAGCACGCGCTTGTTTCAGCGGCTTGCCGACATCAAGCGCTTCGAGTTCGGCCAGGGCATCGACGTGTTTCAACACCTCTTGCCCGATCCGCGCAAGGATGCGGCCGCGTTCGAAATTCGCGAGCCTCCCCCAGTCGGATGCCAGCGCCGCCTCGGCGGCTTGAACGGCTGTGTCGATATCTTGCGCGTTGCCTTTGGCGATGGCGCACAGCGTGCTGCCATCAGACGGGTTGCGCAGATCAAGGGTTTCACCGCTTTGCGATGGTACCCAGCGCCCCCCGATAAAACACTGTGTCGGGTCGATCCCAAGGGGGCGAAGGGTCATGGTCAGTCCTTTTGATACGAAAGCGCGTATCGGCAGACTAGGCCCGAATTAAGCGGTGTCAAACCGGTTCGGGCTGGTGCATCGCTTCTAGATCAAACCGCCGATATGAACAGCCGTGTCGAGCATCCGGTTGGAGAAGCCCCACTCGTTGTCATACCAGCTGACCACACGCACCATGCCCGCCGAGGTCACGCTGGTTTGCGCAGGCGCAAAGATCGACGACATCGGGTTGTGGTTGAAATCAGAAGAAACCAGCGGCGCTTCCTCATATCCCAACACGCCTTTCAACGCGCCGTTCGCCGCCGTCTGGATCGCGGCGTTTACGGATTCAACAGTTGCGCTGCGCTCAGGCATAAAGCTGAGGTCGACCAAGGACACGTTTGCCGTGGGTACACGAATGGCAGACCCTTCAAGACGGCCCTCAAGATGCGGCAGCACCAGCGAGATCGCCCGCGCAGCGCCGGTTGACGTCGGGATCATCGAAAGCGCGCAGGCGCGTGCGCGATAAAGGTCGGAATGGTCACGGTCATGGGAGGGCTGATCGCCGGTATAGGCGTGGATCGTAGTCATGTAGCCGGTGGTCAGGCCAAAGGCATCATCCAGAACCTTGGCAACCGGAGCAAGACAGTTCGTTGTGCAGGACGCATTCGAAACGACCACATCATCGCCGGTCAGTTCATCGTGGTTTACACCGTAAACGACCGTGCGGTCCGCCTTGGACGCGGGTGCCGATACCAGCACGCGTTTCGATCCGTTTTCCAGATGTGCTGCCGCCTGATCGCGGCTGTTAAAGCGGCCCGTGCATTCCAGCGCCACATCCACATCGCCCCATGGCAGTTCTGCCGGATTGGGCATTGCCGTCAGGCGGATTTCATGACCGTCGATGACCAGCGTGTCCCCTTTAACGGAAACGTCGCGCTGGAAAGTGCCATGTACCGAGTCGTATTTCAGCAGATGCGCCAGATGGTCGACCGGAGCCAGATCGTTGATTGCAACAACCTCTATGTCCTTGCGCCCGCTTTCGAAAACAGCCCGTAGGGTGCATCGTCCAATGCGGCCAAATCCGTTAATTGCTACTTTGGTGGTCATGACAAAAGCTCCTTAAGGGCGTCGCGCATTAATTTTGACGCATGGTTAGCGCTAACAAGGGCTGTAATCAAGTGAAAGCTGGATCGTGCGCAAGGCCACGCCACGCCACCAGAGACGAAAAGCACCCGAATGGTGCGCCCGCAATTCCCGACTATTTCAATAAAGAATATTGCCCTGCACCCGAATCTCGGGTAGTCGAGTAAATCAGTAAACTACTCACACCCAAGGATTCCCATGTCGTTCTTCACAAAATCCACTACCGCAGTACTGGCCGCATCGACGCTGATGGCGGGCAACGCCTTCGCTGATGACGCAAAAGAGCTGAACCTCTATTCCTCGCGCCACTATGACACAGACGAGCGGCTTTACTCCGACTTCACCGAAGCCACCGGCATCACCATCAACCGCATCGAAGGGAAAGCAGACGAGCTGCTGGCCCGCATGCAGGCCGAGGGTGCGAATTCGCCGGCCGATGTTCTGTTGACCGTTGATACCTCCCGCCTTGCCCGCGCCAAGGAAATGGGCGTGCTGCAATCCATCGACAATGCCGTTCTGGAAGACCGCATTCCCGGCAATCTGCAAGACCGTGACAACCAGTGGTTCGCGTTCTCGCAGCGTGCACGGATCATCTTTTATGACAAAGACGAAGTGCAAAACCCGCCAATGGATTACGTCTCGCTGGCCGACCCCGCGTACAAGGGCATGGTCTGCCACCGCTCCTCGTCGAACGTTTATAGCCAGACATTGCTGGCCTCGATCATTGAAAACCACGGTGTGGAAGCGGCGACCGAGTGGGCTGCCGGCATGGTTGCCAACTTTGCGCGTGATCCCGAAGGCGGCGACACCGACCAGCTGCGCGGCATCGTGTCGGGCCAGTGCGATATCTCTGTTGCAAACACCTATTACTTTGCCCGCGCCCTGCGCACCGACGTCAAAGGCCTGAGTGCGGACATCGATCAAATCGGCTGGATCTTTCCGGCGCAGGATGCCGAAGGCGCGCATATGAACCTGTCCGGTGGTGGCGTCGCGGCACATGCACCGCACAAGGAAAACGCGATCGCTTTCCTTGAATACCTGTCCTCCGATCAGGCGCAGCAGTATTTCTCGGCCGGCAACGATGAATTCCCCGCAGTGCCAAGCGTAAAGCGCAGCGAAAGCGTTGCAAAGCTGGGTGAATTTAAAGCGGATGATGTGAACCTGTCGGACGTTGCGAAAAACCTGCCCGAAGCGCAGAAGATTTTTAACGCTGTTGGCTGGAAGTAAGCCTGACAAGCCAGAAAGAAAAAGGGGCGTGCCAGTCGGTGCGCCCCTTTTTTGTTGATAAAACCGAGAACGTTAAACGGGGTTGGGCACCGGCTTGCCGTCAAAAAACGCCACAAGGTTGTCGACCGCCATCACCCCCATCTGTTCGCGCACTTCTTGCGCCGAAGTGCCAAGATGCGGCAGCAGGGTGACGTTTTCCAGCGCGATCAGAGCGGCGGGCACTTTGGGTTCGAATTCATACACATCCAGTCCGGCCCCCGCGATGCGGTTCTCTTGCAACGCGGTGACCAGCGCCTGTTCGTCGATCACATCGCCGCGCGCAATATTTACCAGATAGCTGTCCGGCGACATCGCCGCCAAAGCTGCCGTGTCAATCAGGTGATGCGTTTGCGGCGTCGCGGGCACGGCCAGCACGACCACATCTGCCGCCTTCATAACCGCGTGCAGGTCTTCCAGCTGTGTCGCCTCGAACGGCAGATCGCGGACCGGCGAGCGGTTGTAAAACACGACCTTCATCCCGAAACCGGCAGCGGCACGTTTTGCAATCGCCTTACCGATCCGCCCCATGCCGACCACGCCCAAAGTCTTGCCGCTGACATGCATGCCCAACAGCTGCGTCGGATGCCATCCCGGCCAATTTCCCGCACGCACCATCCGTTCGCCTTCGCCTGCGCGCCGGCAGGTCATCAGCATGAGGGTCATGGCAATATCGGCCGTGGCGTCGGTGACGGCACCGGGGGTGTTGGTCACCTCAAGACCCGCCGCACGCGCCGCACCTGCATCAATGTGATTAAACCCCACACCAAAATTCGCCAGAATGCGCGCCCGCGGCTGGTCTGCAAAGGCATCTGCCGGAAACTGATCGCCCAGAGTTGGCAGAACCGCATCATAATCGCGCAGCGCAGCGGTGCGCTCTGCGACACTCAGCGGTGTGGTTTCAGCGCGCACCGTCACGTCGAATGACGCTTTGGCCGCCTCCAACACCGATTGCGGCAGGGGACGGGTGATCAGCAGTTTCGGCATGTCGGGTTCTCTTTGTAAGGGGTTGTGTCGCACGGGCGGAGTTTACCGTCGCGCATCCGGAATATCGACCCGTCTTGTGGAACCAAGGTGACGGATCGGGCGCTGCCCATTGACGCTTCATATTTAATCGGCGATGGATTGGGGAAATACATCCATATTCATACACCTCAGGAGCGGCACTGTGTCCACCTCAACCGATAATATCCAAACCGGCGAACTGGTCCTGCCTGTCACCGATCTGAAAACCGAGATGCCTTTCTTTTTAAACACCCTTGGTTTCCGGCTTGATCTGATCTTTCCGGCCGATGATCCTTCGGTCGCTGTGATCTCGGGCCATGGTCTGCGCTTGCGGCTAGACCGTGATGCCGATGTCGCACCCGCCTTGCTGCGCCTTTATGCGGATGAACCTGCCACATTGACCGATGGGACAGACGGGGGTGCCACCCTGACCTCGCCCAACGGTAACCGCGTTGAAATACATGACGCCAACCCGCCACTGGTGATCCCCGAAACCCGCCATTCCTTTATGGTGCGCCGCTTGGCCGACAGCGATTCATGGGTGATTGGCCGCGCGGGCATGCGCTATCGCGATCTGATTACCGACCGGCTGGGCGGGTCCATCATTGCCTCGCATATCCGCATCCCTGATGGCGGGCCGGTGCCCGATATGGTCCATTATCACACGGTCGGATTTCAGCTGATCTTTTGCTATCGCGGCTGGGTGCGGCTGGTTTACGAAGATCAGGGCGACCCGTTTATCCTGAACGCCGGTGATTGCGTGATCCAGCCGCCGCAGATCCGTCACCGCGTGCTCGAAGCCTCGGATAACGTTGAAGTGCTGGAACTGGGCGTGCCTGCCGAACATGTCACCACCATTGATCATGAGATGGAATTGCCCAATGGCACCATCAACCCCGACCGCGACTGGAGCGGCAGTAAATTTGTCCACCACAAAGAAGCGGAGGCCGTCTGGGCCCCGTGGCGCATCCCCGGTTGGGACGCCCGCGACACCGGCATTGGCGCAGGCACCGGCGGCGTCGCGGGTGTTACGGTCGCCCGGCCTGACGGGTCCGGCACCACACCATGGTCCAGCCATGACACGGATATCCTGTTCACCTTTGTCAAAGAGGGCACCCTGACCCTTGAGGTCGAAGCAGAAGGTGCCGAGCCGCATGATCTGGTGGCGGGGGACGCTTTTGTGCTGCCGCCGTTCCTGAAAGCCCGCTATGTGAATGCCTCTGCGGACTGTGAGCTGATCGAGGCGACCCTGCCCTCCACCTTCAACACGCAAGTGCACGGCTAACATCAGCAAACACGGACCGCGATCTGGATACGGGCCATGCTTTGCCTAAGGCATGGTCCCTAGATTTTCCACCAGCGCGCGGCGCAAAGCCAGGTGAACGTGACCTGCACCGCATTGTGTCTTGTGTCGGCCATCAATAATTGCGGCGACAGATGCATCTTGCGTCGCGACGTGAAAACCGCTGCGCCTGCCCTCGCCCCGCTTGTTTTCAAGGCAGTGTTGCACCACCTGTTGTGGCGATGCCCCCCTTTCGTGGCACTGATATTGCCAGCAAGATGGGAATATGACAGGTATCTCCGTTAAAAATAGGGCTGAGCAGCTTATGAAAATTTCAGTATTTGGCATTGGATACGTTGGGCTGTCCAACGCAGTCTTATTGGCCCAGCACAATACGGTCGTCGCGGTTGATGTTTCGCCGGAACGTGTTGCGATGATCAACGCCCGCACCTCGCCGATCGAGGAAAAGGCGCTGTCAGATTGGCTGGCGAACCGCACATTGCACCTGAGCGCCACAACCGATGCCGAAGCGGCCTGCGCCGATGCTGACTATATTGTGGTTGCAACCCCCACAGATTACGATCCCAAAACCGACTTTTTCGACACCTCATCGGTCGAACAGGTCCTCGCTATGGCACATAAGGCCAATCCGGCCGCCGCGCTGATTGTAAAATCCACCGTGCCCGTCGGGTTTGTGCGCCGGATGCGCGAGAGCATCGGCAGCGAAAACATCTTTTTCTGCCCCGAGTTCCTGCGCGAAGGACAAGCCTTGCATGACAACCTCAACCCCTCGCGGATTGTGGTTGGCGCAGACACCCCCGCCGCGCGCGGATTTGCCCAGCTGATGGCCGATGGCGCACAGGCCACCAATATCCCCTTGCTCTTCACGGGCCCCGAAGAAGCGGAATCAATCAAGCTGTTTGCCAATACCTACCTTGCCCTGCGGGTCGCCTTTTTTAACGAACTCGACAGCTATGCGCTGAGCGCCGATATGAATGCCCGCGAGATCATTGAAGGCATCGGCCTCGATCCGCGCATCGGCACGCATTATAACAACCCGTCCTTCGGCTATGGCGGATACTGTCTGCCCAAGGATACCAAACAACTGCTGGCCAACTTTTCGGATGTGCCACAAAACCTGATGCGGGCCGTGGTTCAGGCCAATAAGACGCGCAAGGAATATATCGCCAGCAAGGTGATTGAAATGGGGCCGCAAACGGTGGGCATCCACCGGTTGGTGATGAAAGCGGGTTCAGACAATTTCCGCCAGACCTCGGTGCAGGGTGTGATCCGCGACATTCGCGATGCAGGGATCAGGGTGCTGGTTTATGAACCTTCTCTGGGTAAAAAGAAATTCATGGGTTGCGAAGTCGTCACCGATCTTGAAGCGTTCAAGACCGAATGCGATGTGATCGTTGCCAATCGTGCCTCTGCCGATTTGAGTGATGTAGAAGACAAGGTGTTCACCCGCGATATTTTCGGGGTCAGTTGACCCGCAGGAGTTTTGATGACCAACACGCGCCGCGCCTTTTTAAGCCATCTGTTTGACTGTGCCGTCGCGGCAGCGGACCCGTTAAAAGCACTGCAAGGCCGCCTGCCCGTCAAACCCAAGGGCCGCACGGTGGTGGTTGGTGCCGGCAAAGGGGCCGCGCAACTGGCACAGGCTTTCGAGGCACTTTGGGACGGGCCGTACTCAGGCGTGATCGTCACGCGATACGGCTACGGCGCGCCTTGCACTTCGATCAAAGTGATGGAGGCCGCGCATCCGGTGCCGGACGCTGCCGGATTGCAAGCTGCGCAGGCGTTAAAGGCGGCAGTGACCGGCCTTGGCCCTGACGATCTGGTGATTGCGCTGGTTTGCGGCGGTGGATCGTCCCTGCTGCCTGATCCGCCGGAGGGGTTGGAACTGGCCGACCTGCAAGAGCTGAACGAGGCACTGTTGGCATCGGGCGCACCGATCTCGGTGATGAACGACATTCGCAAATGTTTCAGCGGTATCAACGGCGGGCGCTTGGCAGAACTGGCCGCTCCGGCGCAGGTATGCAGCCTGATCGTGTCCGATGTGCCCGGCGACGCGGCGGGCGAAGTTGCGTCAGGACCAACCGTGGCCGGACGCCCACAACCAAGCAGCGTTGCCGCGATGATACGGGCCCGCGGGATCATCCTGCCCGACCGGTTGATGACCCACCTTGACGCACAGTGCGACGGCGAAGCGCCCCGTCTGGTCGACCGCAACGAAACCCGTATCATCGCCTCCGCCGCGATTTCACTGGATGCGGCTGCGAAAGCCGCCCGCGCCAAAGGCGTTAACGCATGGGTGATGTCCGACCGGATCGAGGGCGAAGCGCGCGATGTCGCCCAAGTACATGCGGCGCTGGCGCGTCAGGTTGCCGACACCGGTTTCCCCTATCCTGCACCTGTTGTCTTGTTGTCCGGCGGTGAAACCACCGTCACCCTGCGCCATAAGGGACGCGGCGGGCGCAACAGCGAATTCCAGCTCGCGCTGGCGCTGGCACTGGACGGGGTGGCGGGAATGCACGCGCTGGCCGCCGACACAGACGGGATCGACGGATCAGAGGATAACGCAGGTGCCTTCGTCGATGGCACCACCGCAGACAGGATGCGCCGTGCCGGCAGTGACCCGCAAACGCATCTGCAACACAATGATGCCTACAGCGCTTTCGCGGCCACGGATGATCTGTTTGTCACCGGTCCCACCGGCACGAATGTCAATGATTTCCGCGCTATTCTGATCGGGGATTTACCCTAAGACAACGCCGCCACATGCGCGCGGATCAGCTCCTTGTACAGCGCCTGAATGCGGGCCGTCACGGGACGTTCGCCCGTGCCAATCGGTTTACCGTCAATTTCCGCCACCGGTGTCTGTGCGCCGAACGTGCCAGTCAGAAAAGCCTCGTCCGCACCATAGGTTTCATATAGCGAAAAGTTCTTTTCAAACACCGGAATGCCATTTGTGCGGCACAGATCAATCACCTTCTGCCGCGTAACCCCGTTCATGCAGTAATCCCCGGTCGAGGTCCAAACCTCGCCCCGACGCACAATAAAGAAGTTGCACGCGTTGGTAGTGTTCACAAATCCTTGCGGGTCCAGCATCAAACCCTCATCCGCGCCCGCCGCCTCTGCCTGCAAACAGGCGATGATGCAGTTCAGCTTGGAATGGGAATTCAGCTTGGGGTCTTGCGCCATCGGCAACCCGCGCACCTGCGGCACCGTGGCCAGCCGGATGCCCGCCGATTGCAACCGGTCCACGGGTTTGGAGTGCTCCATGATGATGACCAACGTCGGCCCCGAGGTACTAAGCTGCGGATGCTGGAACGGCTTGTCTTTGATGCCACGGGTCAGCATCAGGCGGCAATGCACATCACCTGTCATGCCATTGGCCTTGGCCGTTTGGCGCATGGCCTCTGCGATGCCGGCCTTGTCCATACCCACATCCATTGAAATGGTTTTGCAGGAGTTGAAAAACCGGTCCATATGTTCGTCGAAAAAGGCCCATACGCCATCGTACAGCCTCATACCTTCCCAGATGCCGTCCCCCAGCATGAAACCGCTGTCATAAACCGACACTTTCGCCGCATCGCGGTGCACGATATCGCCGTTCACATAGATTTTGATGTCGCGATTGCGGATGTCTTCATCTGCTTCATGGGTGGTGCTCATCTGCGGACCTTTCCTTGCTGTGCCTCTTGATAACAGGTTTGTCTGTACTGGCCAGCGCGCGCGGCTCTGGTTTTCTGCACCGTGCTATGGCAAGCCGGAACAATGAAGATTTTCTCCTCCAAAAACCGCCCGCTGCATTTGGGGGGCTATCCCCTTGAACGGCTTCAACGACGTTCTGGCCTGCCCGCGCAAATGCCCGATATTCCATTCCCCGAGACCCGTTTCGAGCGGCCGGAAACACCGCAGAGCATTGCCAATGCGATGGCTCCCTATCAGGCGATGATGGACGTGCTGCGCGCAGGAAAAGCCAATCCGGTGCGCGCGGAAATTCCCAAAGATCCGACGGAAAGAGCAAATCATATCAAGGCCTTCGGGTACTATAACGATGCTTCGATGATGGGTATTTGCGCCTTGCCCGATGCCGCCCGTCTGGGCGAACCGCGTCAAAGCGCGGGCACCGAAGCGCTGGCCGAAGATCTGCGCAGCCGCCAGACCAAGACGCTGGCCGCAGGTGTTGACGTGATCATGGCCAATCTGCGCGAGGCGGCAACAACGCCCGTGCCGCCGCTGCCTGATCACAGCCACGCGGTGGTGATCCTGTTCGCCTATGGTCGTGATCCGCGCCCTGACGAATCCGGCACGGACTGGATCGTCGATATACAGGCCGAGCGCGCCGCACTGCGCGCCACGGAAAACGCGACCGTGATCGCCGATTATATCCGCCAGCTTGGATTTGACGCCCGCGTCCATTCCGCGACGACATCGGACATCAACCTTGGCACATGTGCGCTCGCAAGCGGTCTGGCGGTTTGGGAAAACGGAACATTACAGAACCCTTGGCTTGGCACGCGCTTCGGGCTGGCTGTGGTCAGCACGGATATGGTGTTGAGCCCCGACATGCCGCTTGCCCCAATGGCCGAACAACCGCAGGGCATCCTGAATGGGTTGTCATGGAAACTTGGCACCCATGGCGGGCTGCGCGCAGGCACCAGCGATCCGTTTGCAAAACGCGATTACGTCGATGGCGCGCATCCTTTTGAAACGCTGAAACGTGTGCCCGACCCGACAACCTATATCGACGCGCCCAACGTGCCGCGCGTGCCCAAGCGCAGCGATTTGTTTGCCCGTGGCCAGTTCGGCGACATGGGGCCAAAGGTCCAGGACGCGATGAAGGGCGGGCAGCACGTGGTCAAATCCGCCCCCGCCGCGGCGCAACGGCGCTTGCTGGGCGCATTGATTTTGTTGCAGGACGGCGCGGTATCGGCTGAGCGATCAGGCGCGGACCCCGCCCGCAACGCCGCCAACCTGAAGGCCGCCAGTTATTTCCTTGGCAGCGATGCCTCCGGCCTATCGGCCTGTCCCGACTGGACGTGGTACAGCCATGATGCCACCGGCACGCCCATCACGCCGCCCCACGATCAGGCCCTGTCGCTGATTATCGATCAGGGGTTCGAAACCACTGATGGCTCGTCAGGTGATGACTGGATCAGCGTGTCGCAAAGCATGCGCGCCTACCTTCGGTTTTCGATCATTGGCGGCATCATCGCCCAACACATGCGCAACCTTGGCTATGCCTCCAAATCCCATACGGTGATGGATGGTGATGTGTTGCAACCGCCGCTTTTACTGCTGGCCGGTCTGGGCGAGGTCAGCCGCATCGGCGAGGTGATCCTGAACCCCTTCCTTGGCCCGCGTCTGAAATCGGGCGTCGTCACCACGACCATGCCGGTTGAACATGACATGCCGATCGACTTTGGCCTGCAAAAGTTCTGCGAAGCCTGCAACAAATGCGCCCGCGAATGCCCCTCCGGTGCGATCACCGCAGGGCCTAAAAAAATGTTCAACGGCTATGAGATCTGGAAATCCGACAGCCAGAAATGCGCCACCTACCGGATCACCAACCAAGGGGGCGGCATGTGTGGGCGTTGTATGAAAACCTGCCCTTGGAATTTGGAAGGATTATTCGCCGAAGCCCCGTTTCGCTGGGCGGCAATGCACATCCCCAAGGCAGCACCGATGCTGGCCAAACTGGACGACAAGCTGGGCAATGGCGGGCTGAACCCTGTCAAAAAGTGGTGGTGGGACATTGAGATGAAAGCCGATGGCGGGTTCGCCGCCCCTGCTGCACCTGTGAACACCCGCGATTTGCAGACCGATCTGGACCTGAAATTCGAAGATCAGACCTTGGCCGTTTATCCCGCACCGCTGGCCCCGCACCCTTGGCCCTATCCCGATCCGATGAACCGCGAAGCGGGGATCGCCGCGCATGCGGCCTTGATCAGTGCCGATGAGCACCGAGCCAAGACCGCCGCAGGCGACACGGATCATTTGCATCTTTATCAGGGGGCGGGTGATGCGCCGGTGCTGGATTTACGCGTCACGGGTGTAGATGCGCTGACCGATGCGGTGACGCTTTACACCTTTAGCGATCCGCAAGGGGCGGACCTGCCAGCATGGACCGCCGGTGGCCATCTAGATCTGGTTGTCGCCCCCGAATTTCTGCGCCCCTATTCCCTGCTCAGTGATCCGGCGGACCGGTCCAAATACCAGATCGCGGTGCTGCGCGAAGACGAAGGGCGCGGCGGTTCTTCCCTGCTGCACCGCGTCTTCACCGCGAACCGGCGTGTATTTGTCTCCAAACCCGTGAACCATTTTGAACTGGTCGAGGACGCCCCCCATTCCCTGCTCATGGGTGGCGGGATCGGAGTGACACCAATGATTGCTTTTGCGCACCGGTTGCACGCCCTTGGGCGGCCATTCGATCTGCATTATTCCGCCAGCACCCGCGCTGCCGCGGCCTTTTGCGACATTCTGAAAGCGATGCCTTGGGCCAGCCGTGTCCACCTGCACATGTCGGATGAGGGCAGCCGCGCGGATTTGCCCGCGATCATGTCTGCGTTACCAAAGGGTGCACATGTTTACACCTGCGGTCCCGATACCTACATGCAAGCCGTTATGGACAGTGCAATCGCCTCAAACATCCCCGAAGCGCAGCGGCATCTTGAGTATTTCTCAACGCCCGAACTGCCGGAGTACGTGAACCATCCGTTCACCCTGCGCCTCAAATCGGGTCGTGAAATTGCCGTACCTGCGGATCAATCAGCATCGGACGCTTTGATCGCTGCGGGATTGCCCGTCGACATCAAATGCAGCGATGGCATCTGCGGCGTGTGCAAATGCGGCGTCCTTAAGGGGGCCGTAGAACACCGCGATTTTGTGCTGTCCGCCGCGCAACGCGAAGAGGCGATGATCCTGTGCCAATCCCGCGCAGCCACGCCCAACGCCACCTTGGAGATTGATCTGTGAAAACCGCCCTTGTGACAGGTTCTTCCGGTTTTGTCGGTTACTTCACCTCGCTTGCCCTGCTGGATGCCGGTTGGCGCGTTGTGGGCATCGACAGCATGTCGGATTACTATGATGTAACCCTCAAACAGCGCCGTCAGGAAATGCTGCTAGAACATGCGCAGTTTCAGGTCGTCAACGACAAAATCGAAACGCCCGGTGTGTTGTTGACCCTGTTTGAACAACACCGGCCCGACATCGTGATCCACCTTGCCGCGCAAGCCGGTGTGCGCCATTCGATCCAGATGCCCCGCGCTTATGTTGAGGCGAACCTGATGGGCACGTTCGAACTTCTTGAGGCTGCCCGCACCTTCCCGCCCAAGCATATGCTGCTGGCCTCGAGCTCCTCGGTTTACGGGGCGAACACCAAACTGCCCTACGCCGAAACCGACAAGGTCGACACCCAGATGTCGTTTTATGCAGCGACAAAGAAGGCGACCGAGAACCTCGCCCACAGCTATGCGCACCTTTATAACCTGCCCACGACGATGTACCGTTTCTTTACGGTCTACGGCCCGTGGGGACGCCCCGATATGGCGCATTTCAAATTCACCCGTGCGATCCTGAACGGTGACCCCATCGACGTCTATAACCACGGCAAGATGCAACGCGACTTTACCTATGTGGATGATCTGGTCGCCTCTATCCTTGCGCTTGCTGACGCGATACCGGACCCCGCAAACCCCGTCGAGGGCGACAGTATTTCACCCAATGCCCCATTTCGCGTGGTGAACATCGGCAATGACAGCCCCGTCAAACTGCTGGATTTCATCGCAGCCATCGAAACCGCCTGCGGGCGGGAGGCGATCAAAACCTTCCACGACATCCAACCCGGCGATGTGCCCGCCACCTGGGCCGATGCAACGCTGCTGCATACACTGACGGGGCAACGTCCTGTCACGCCCATCGCCACCGGCATCCAGCATTTTGTCGACTGGTATCGCGATTACTACAAGGTGTGACACCGCGGGCTTTATCCTGCCGTTCAACGCTGTGGCACTTCCCTCGCGCGCCCGGCCCCGCTAAGAAGCGCAAAACAGGAGCCTCCGTTATGACCTTTGACCGCAGCATCAAAATCGCCCCCTCCATTCTTGCCGCCGACTTTGCCAATTTCGGGGCCGAATGCGCCGCCGTCGAGGCAGAAGGCGCCGATTGGGTTCATGTCGACGTGATGGATGGCCACTTCGTGCCGAACATCAGCTTTGGTCCCGCCACCTGCGCAGCGATCCGCCCGCACATCAAGGGCGTGATGGACGTGCATCTGATGATTGCCCCCGTCGATCCCTATATCGATGCCTTCGCCCAAGCCGGTGCTGACGTGATCACCGCCCATATCGAAGCTGGCCCGCACATCCACCGCACTTTGCAGGCGATCCGCGCAACCGGTGCCAAGGCAGGCGTTGCTCTGAACCCCGGCACGCCAGCCGAAAGCGTGGCGCATTTACTGGATCTAACCGATCTGATCTGTGTGATGACGGTAAACCCCGGTTTCGGCGGTCAGAAATTTATCGACATGAGCGACAAAATCAAAACCCTGCGCCAGATGATCGGTGACCGTCCGGTTCACATCGAAATCGACGGCGGTGTGGACGTGAATACAGCCCCCATCGTTGCACAGGCAGGGGCCGATGTGCTGGTTGCCGGTTCTGCGGTGTTCAGAGGCGGGTCAGTAAGCGACCCCGCCCCCTACGGCACCAACATTAAAGCAATTCGTGCGGCGGCCGAAGGCGTCTACGTTTAACGCCCTCGCAAGCCACCAGCAGCTGGAGGAGCAGCGCTACTCCAGCTGATCGGCAAATGCCTCAAGCAATTTGTGTTTCAGGATTTTGCCTGTCGGGGCCGCAGGCAAGCTGGTGCCCAGCACGATCTGGCTGGGCCGCTTGTAACCGGTCAAGCGTTCTTTCACAAAATCACGCAGCTCCGCTGCCTCCAGATCATCCCCTTCGGCAATCTGGACAAAGGCAAGCACCTGCTCGTCGCCGTCTTTCATGCGACCGATGACGGCAGACTGGATCACCTGCGGGTGATCGTTCAACGCGGCCTCGACCTCGGGCGGGTAAACATTGAACCCGCCGTGAATGATCAGTTCTTTGGAGCGGCCCAGAATGTGGATGTGCCCCACCTCGTCTATCTTGCCCAGATCTCCCGTGCGCAACCAACCGTCCGCGCTCAGCGCCTTATCCGTTTCGACCGGATTGCGGTAATAGCCCTTCATCACGTGGGGGCCGCGGACCAGTAGTTCGCCGGTTCCGTTGCCATTGCCCCCGGGGGCCTGATCGTCAATTTTGACTTCAGTGCCCGGCGTCGGCGGACCTACGGAGATATCCGGTGACCCCAAGGCGTTGCGCGTGGCAGAAGCCCCCGAAGTCGTCTCGGTCATGCCAAAGCCGTTTTGCAATGGCAGCCCATAAAAGGCTTCGGCTTTGCGTTTCCACGCCGGATCCAGCGGCGCACCACCAGAGGACACATAGCGCAGGCTGGGCGAGTCGAGCTTACTCAGCCCCTGCTCTTTGGTATATTGCATTACAAGCGCGTGCATCTGTGGCACGGCGGGCAATACCGTGACGCCGTTCATGATTGCATCATACAACGCCTTGGCCGAGAAACGTGCCTCTTGCTGCACCGTTGCCCCCGAATAACACGCACCGGTAATGACAGAAACCAAGCCGAAAACATGGGTCAGGGGCAGCACCCCATAGACCACATCATCCGCGGTCATATCGCGCAGACCCGAAGACGCCATGCCCCCGAAGCGCATGTTGTCATGCGTCATCATCACCCCTTTGGGGTCACCCGTTGTGCCCGTTGTATAAAGCAGCGTGGCCACATCATGCAGGTCAGCATCAGGGTTGGACGGCAAAGCGGCTAGATGCATCGAACCGAAGGCACCGGTTTGTTCTGTCGCCCCCATCCGTTCGGCGTGTTGCAAAGCATCCTTTGAAACCGCCGATGTCATCAACACTGCCGCCGGGGTGGCGTGATCCATGATGCGCTTGACCTCTCCCTCGGTCTGGCGCGCGTTCACGGGGATCACCACTGCATCCATCTTCCAACAGGCGAACAATGCCGCAACCGCAGCGGCACAGTTTTCCGACAACATCAAAACGCGATCATTTGCCGAAACACCAGCGGCGCGCAGCACGTCCGCCAACGCATCGCTGGCGCGGTCCAGATCTGCAAAGCTCCATGCTGTGCCGATACTGTCTGTTAACGCCATCGCATCCGCGCGCACCGCGACCTGATCGGCCAAAAATGCCTCTACCCTTGCCATCTCATCTTCTCCCTAACCAGCGGTCCTATTTGTAGGACGCCGGACGTTTTTCCAAAAATGCCGCAATACCTTCAGCGGCCTCGTCTTTACCGGCTGCAGACGCCATCGCGTTACGCTCTGCATCCAGTTGTTCTGCTTCGCTCGTCTCATATGCCTGCGACACCAGTCCGCGTATCACGCCCTGTGCCTCGCGCGGGCCTGTGGCCAGATGATCCGCCAGCGCCATCGCCTCCTCCATCGCCTTGCCCGACCCTGCCACACGATTGATCGCGCCCAGTTCAGCAAACCGTGTGGCCATGACCGGACGACCCATCAGGCACATTTCCATGACCATGGGGCGGGGCAACAGTCGCGACATTGCCGACGTCAGCCCGCCGTCCGGCACCAACCCTGCCTTAACGTAAGCGGCTGTGAACTTTGCGTCTTTAGCGGCGACAATCAGATCACAAGCCAGCGCAAGGCTGAGGCCCGCACCCGCGGCCCCCCCCTCGACAGCAGCGATCACCGGCACGGGGCACGCGCGGATGCCGCGCAGCAAATCATGCAACTCATCGACCTTCACGCGACGTTCAGGTTCGGTAATCCGGCGGCGTTCGATCAACACGTTCAGATCCCCGCCCGCGCAAAAGAAACTGCCCTCGGAGGTCAGGATCACCGCACGAATGCGGGGGTCCTGCGCCTGCTCCATAGCGGCGTTGATGCAGTCATAAAGCTCCGGCGACAGCGCCCCGCGTTTTTCCGCATTGCCATTCCAGATGATCAGCCGGTCGCCAAGATCCTCGATACGTGCGCTCATGTCAGTTTCTCCTGCGGCACCCGTTTGAACACACCTGTCGAGGTGGCAATCACCGTGCCGTCGTCCTGCGCCAGCACAGCGTTGATATAGAGCAGACTGCGCCCGCCCCCAATCACCGTGCCCGTGGCCTTCACCCATCCAGGACGACCGGGCGCAATAAATTGCGTGGTCATGGAAATGGTCAGAAACGGCGCGGTGCCTGACGGATCAACCGTCAGGGAACCTGCTGTGCCGCTGGCATTGTCGAGCAGACAGCCGGTAATGCCCCCGTGCAGGACATTGTGCCGGTTCGTATGGGTCGGGCCGACATTCAACCAACAATGCGCGCGCGGCGGATCGGATATGTCGACGACATATCCGATCAGCGTTTGCGTGCCCGTTTCGTCGCGGATCAGGTAAGCTTCATCCGGCAAGGGGCTCACGTCATGCCCTCCGCTCATGCAGCGGCGAGGGCGATGAACCGCTCGAGATGGTGATCCGTATCCCCAAACCGATGGTCACCCATGACAATACGCTTGGCGATATGGGCCAGTTCGTATTCTTGCGTCATCGCAATACCGCCGTGCATCTGGATGCTGTCCTCGGCCACCAGACGTCCCGCGCGCCCCATGAGGTTTTTCGTTGCAGAAACATTCACCTCGCGGGTCTTGCGGTCGCCTTCCAGATGGCCGGCGGCATTGATCACCGCGGAACGCGCCTGTTCCATCTCGATCAACAGGTCAGACATGCGATGTGCAAGCGCCTGAAACGTCCCGATCGGGCGGCCAAACTGTTTGCGCGTCATCAGGTAATCTTTGGTCAAGGCTGTCGCGGTTTCCATCGCCCCCAAGGTTTCGGCGCATTGGGCGACCGATGCGGCAGCAGTGCGCGCTTCGATGGCGGCGAATGCCGCGCCCGCTTTGCCAAGTCTCATGGAAGCAGGAATGGTCACATCATCCAGCATGACTTCGGCAGCACGGCCACCGGCCAGCAGGGCATAGCCCTGCATTGTGATGCCCTTGGTATCTGCAGGAACAAGGAACAGGGAAATCCCTGCATCTTCACCCGGCTGTCCGCTTTCGCGGGCCGAAATGACCAGATGATCCGCCGCTTCGGCATTGATCACAACGGCTTTGTGGCCGTTTAGAACGACGTTGTCGCCATCTGCTTTGGCTGTGCTCTGAACCCGGTTCAGGTCATACCGGCTGGTCGGTTCGCCATGGGCAAAGGCCATCTGGCACGCACCGCCGATGATCTCTTCTACCAGCGCAGCTTGGGTCTCGTTGCCCAAATCCGCCACCAGTCCGCCGGCAAGAACCGCCGTGTCAAGGAACGGTTCGACCACGCCCGCGCGGCCCAGTTCTTCAAAGACCACCGCGATGTCGAAACCCTTGCCGCCGAAACCGCCCTGCTCTTCCGTGAACAGCGCGCCGATCACGCCCAGTTCGGCCAGTTCGTTCCAGATATCCGTGGACATACCGGTTGCACTGTCGAGGATGGTGTTGCGCGTTGCCGTGTCATACCGGTCCCGCAAAAAACGGCGCAGCGTGTCTTGCAGCATTTGCCGCTCTTCTGTCAGCTCGAAATTCATGGCTTATCCTCCCATGCTTACTTTGGCGATAATACCGCGCTGGATTTCGTTGGAACCGCCAAAGATCGACAGTTTACGGTTGTTGAAATACTTGGCCGCGACTGGTCCTGCGCCCAATGGATCAGGCAAGCCCGCGTTCGATCCTTCGACCGCTTCAGAGGCAAACGGCATCGCATAGGCCCCTGCCGCACGGCGCGCCAAGTCGTTGATTTCCTGACGGATAATCGTTCCCTTGACCTTAAGCATCGAGGCCTCGATGCCCGGTGTGCCGCCACCGGCCGCTTTGGCGATGATGCGCATGTTTGTGGTCGCCATCGCCTTTAGGTCAATTTCGACCTGCGCGACGCGTGCTGCAAAATGCGGGTTCTGGATCAGCGGCTTGCCGCCCGCCATTTCGGATTTTGCCAGACGTTTAACCGTGTTCAGACCCGCCTGAGAGAAACCGACACCAGCAATATTCGTACGCTCATGCGTCAGCAGATATTTCGCATAGGTCCAGCCCTTGTTCTCTTCGCCAACAAGGTTCTCAACGGGCACCTCGACGTCTGTGAACCAGACTTCATTCACCTCATGGGCACCGTCCAGCAGGATGATCGGGCGCACTTCGATGCCCGGTGTGTTCATGTCGATCAACAGGAATGAAATGCCTTCCTGCTGTTTCACATCCTTGTCGGTGCGCACCAGACAGAAGATCATGTTGGCGTGCTGGCCCAGTGTCGTCCATGTCTTCTGGCCGTTCACGATGTAATGCGTGCCCGCCTCGTTCTTGACAGCCGTGGTTTTCAGCGAGGCAAGGTCGGAACCCGCACCCGGTTCGGAATAGCCCTGACACCACCAGTCATCGCCGTTCAGCATGCGGGGCAGCCAGTAATCGTTTTGCTCCTGAGAACCGAATTTATGCAGCACGGGGGCCAACATCGAAAAACCGAACGGCACAATGCGCGGCGCATCGGCGGCGGCGGCTTCTTCTTCGAAAATGTGCTTTTGCACGGCGTTCCATTCGGCGCCGCCGAATTTCTTGGGCCAGTTGGGCACCAGCCAGCCCTGTTCGTTCAGAATCGCGTGCCAGCGTTCCATATCGGCTTTGGTCAGCCCTTCACCATCGGTGCCTGCAACCTTATCGCGCAGCTCCTTCGGCAGCTTTTCTGCCAGAAAGGTGCGGACTTCGTCGCGGAACGCCTTTTCTTCGTCTGAGTAACTCAGGTCCATCTCTTCTCTCCCTATAAGTCTACCGGTTCCGGTTTCTGTCGCCCCGCAACACGCGGCCCCTGACAGGGGGCGAATGCGTCTTGCGAAGCTGGTGTTCAGAAACGTACGAAAGCGGCTTTAGTAAATTTCGAACAGGCCGGCAGCACCCATGCCGCCGCCAATACACATGGTCACGACACCCAGTTTCGCGCCGCGCCGTTTGCCTTCCAGCAGCAAGTGGCCGGTGCAGCGTGCGCCGGTCATGCCGAATGGGTGCCCGATCGCGATTGAGCCGCCGTTGACGTTGTATTTCTCGGGGTCGATGCCCAATGTATCGCGGGAATAGAGGCATTGTGACGCGAATGCCTCGTTCAACTCCCACAGGTCGATGTCGTCGATTTTCAGCCCGTGACGTTCCAGCAAACGCGGCACAGCGTAGATCGGGCCGATGCCCATTTCGTCGGGTTCACAACCGGCAACAGCAAACCCTTTGAAAGCGCCCAGCGGCTCAAGCCCCTGTTTTTCCGCTTGTTTGCTGTCCATTACCACCACGGCGGCGGCCCCGTCTGACAGTTGGCTGGCGTTGCCTGCCGTCACAAAACCACCTTCGCGCACGGGCTTCAGACCCGCCAGACCTTCAAGCGTTGTGCTGGGGCGATTGCATTCATCCTTGTCGACCGTAACCTCGTGATACGAGATTTCCTTGGTCTCTTTGTCCTGCACACCCATTGTGGTTTTCATCGGCACGATTTCGTCGTCGAATTTGCCGGCAGCTTGGGCCGCGGCAATCCGCTGCTGGCTGCGCAGGCCGAATTCATCCTGATATTCACGGCTCAGGCCATAACGCTCGGCGACAATATCTGCCGTTTCGATCATGGTCATGTAGATGGCGGGCTTGTGCTCCTCCAACCATGCATCCTTGACCGACTTGGAGTGGGGCGCGACCATCGAAATACTCTCGACGCCACCGGCAACCATCGGGCCAGCGCCCTCTTGGGTGATGGCGTTGGCGGCCATTGCAACCGTTTGCAAACCCGAGGAACAGAACCGGTTGACCGTGACACCCGCCGCGGTGATCGGCAGACCCGCGCGCAGGGCGATCTGGCGGGCGATATTGCCGCCGGTCGCGCCTTCGGGGTTGGCACAGCCCATGACCACATCTTCGATCTGGGACGGGTCAATACCGGCGCGTTCAACGGCGTGTTGAACAGCATGTCCGCCCATCGCGGCACCATGGGTCATGTTGAACGACCCGCGAAAAGATTTGGCCAGCCCCGTGCGGGCGGTGGAGACAATTACAGCTTGTTTCATTTTGCGGCGTCCTTGTTCAGATCATCAAATGTGCGGCCTTCGGCCACGAGTTTTTTCAACAACGGGGCAGGTTGCCAGAACCAGGCATCCTCGGACGCATAGGCTTCGATATCGGCCAGAACAGTGTCCAGCCCGACAATATCGGCCCACTTCATTGGCCCCCCCCAATAGCGCGGAAATCCGTAACCGAAGAGCAGCGTCATATCGACGTCCAGCGGACGGCGGGCGATGCCTTCGCCGACGACTTTCGCGGCTTCATTCACCATGGCACACATGTAGCGGCGCACAATCTCTTCATCGGTGAAGGGACGTGGCGTAATTCCAAGCTCGGCTTGTTCGGCGGCAACCAGTTCGCTGATCTTGGGGTTCGGCACACCTGCGCGTTTGCCCGCTTCGTAAAGGTAATACCCCTCGCCGGTTTTCTGGCCGAAATGGCCCTCTTCGCACAGGCGGTCGATATAGGTGGGGACGCGTTCTGCCGGATGGCGATCGGGCGCTTTGCGTTTGCGTGTCATCCAGCCGATATCAAGACCGGCAAGATCGGCGACAGCGAACGGCCCCATAGCGAAACCGAAATCGACCAAGGCTTTGTCGATCTGGTAAGGCGACGCGCCGTCCAGCACCATATGATCCGCAGCCGTACGGTAGGTCGCGAGAATGCGGTTGCCGATGAACCCGTCACACACGCCCGCGCGCACAGAGATTTTTCCAAGTGCCTTGCCCAGTGCAAAACCGGTCGCCACCACATCGGGGGCGGTTTGTTCGGCCACAACCACTTCGAGCAGTTTCATGATATGCGCCGGAGAGAAGAAGTGCAGCCCGATCACATCCGCAGGCCGCGATGTCGCAGCAGCGATTTCGTCAACATCAAGGTACGAGGTGTTGGAGGCCAGAATGCAACCAGCCTTGCAGACCGCGTCGAGCTTGCCAAAGACCTCTTTCTTGACCTCCATGTTTTCGAACACGGCTTCAACCACCAGATCGACGTCTTTCAGACTGTCGTAATCTGTCGACACGGTCAGCGCCTTTTGGGTCAGCGTGTCGAACTTTTCCTGACTGATCTTGCCGCGCTTCAAAGCGCCGGAAAGGTTGCCGCTGATCCGGCCATGGGCGGCCTCGGCGGCCTCGACCGTCATTTCGATCAGCACAACATCAAACCCCGACAGCAGCGCTGCCGTCGCAATGCCTGCGCCCATTGTACCGCCACCAATCACGCCAATGGCTTTCAGGTCTCGGGGCGTAACGCCCTTCAACTCGGGCAGGTTGCCCACCGCGCGCTCAGAAAAGAACGCGTGGATCATGCCCTGACGTTGGTCAGTGCCCATCAATTCAACAAACAGATCACGCTCCTTGGCCATACCTTCGGCAAAGGACAACTCGCTGGCGGCTTGCACGGCGCGAACGGCTGTGGCGGGGCTGATCTGGCCGCGGCCTTTTTGCAGCACCGCATCATAGGTGGCATCCCAGTCAATTGCGGGCGCTGCGGGCAGTTCGCTCACGGGACGGCGCGCCGCACCCTCGGCCAGCAAATCGCTTACATATGACAGACCAACCGCTTCGGGATCGCCTTCGGCGACGCGGTCCACCACGCCCATATCGAGCGCTTCGGCGGCTTTCACCTGACGGCCGCTGGTGATCATATCAAGCGATTTCTCGACCCCTGCCAGACGTGGCAAACGCTGGGTGCCCCCCGCACCGGGGATCAGCCCCAGATGCACTTCGGGCAGGCCGATGCGGGCGCTCGGTTGCGCAATGCGGTAATGCGCGCCCAGCGCGATTTCCAAACCGCCACCCAGAGAGACACCGTGCATGGAGGCAACCACCAGCAAGGGCGATGCTTCGATCCGGGTACAGAGGGCCGGCAGGTTCGGCTCCATCGGTGGCTTGCCGAATTCTGTAATATCGGCACCGGCGATGAACGCCCGCCCCTCGCCCACGATCAGCACTGCGCGCACGCCTTCGTCTGCCTCGGCACGGTCCATCGCGTCCCACAGGCCTTGGCGCACCGCTTGGGACAGGGCATTTACCGGCGGGTTCTGGATGCGCAGCACAGCCACGTCGTCATGTCGGGTATAGGCGATCTTATCGGTCATCATATTCTCCTGAGTGTTCATCCGCGACGGGCCAGTGCAGGCGCATGTCCGGTTCTGTGTTCTAAACGGCGCACAGCGTCCCTGAGGGCGGGGCCGACTTCTGCGACCATCCGCTCATCGGGCAGATCCCTTGGCAAGGCACCGCAGGTAAAGGCGACGGCCTCGCCGAATTCTGTTGCGTAATAGGGAACGCTGACCGCGTTTACCGTGCTGGCGTAACGTGTCGGCGCAGGTGCCATTGCAAAGCCCTGCCCGATCAGCTGGTCATAACCCTCCTGCCGGAATTGCGCCATTTCGCCCGCGTCATCAATTTCCGCGAATTTGGTGGTATCCAGCGAAGCCAACACCGCCAGACCCGATGACGATCCGTAGACCGGAATGCGCTGTCCGGGATCAAGCCAGATCGTCGCCGCACCACTGGGCCGCCACGTTTTGACCAACAACATCCGCGCGCCATCACGCACCGCGATCAGGGCCAGTGTGCGGGTCTCGTCCGCGAGGCGTTGCATGGTGTCGGACGCAAGATCCACAAAGCTGTTGGAAAGGGAGGCAACCGACCCCAGTGCAACCGCCGCCGGCCCCAGCCGGAACCGTTCGTTGCGCCCGCCATGTGCCAGATATCCAAGTTCGCATAGCGTATAGGTCAGCCGTGAAATCGTCGGTTTGGGCAGGCCGGTACGGGCAGCAATTTCGGCATGGGTCAGGCCATTATCGCTTGCGTGAAAAGCCCGCAGAATCCCAAGCCCCCGCCCCAGCGTATTGGCGAATTTACGGTCGGTGGTTTGCGCATTCATTGCGCTGCCCCCTCTGTCCGTTTCGGTCCTGTTTGTCTGGCCTTCTGCACTGACATGCTCCACTTGTTTCACATAGTAAAACTGCATTTCAATTCTTACGCCAAGACGTAAAGACCCCTTGCGATTCCTGCAAGAGGTCTTGATCGTTTAGGTCGTTACGTCGTTTTAGCCGTAGATGAAGCAACTGTTGGGAACAGCATCGGATGGCAACGCCTGTTCGGTCAGCCCGTCGAAATACATCCGGTCGCTGGCAACCATCAGACCGCCCTTGGCCAATAGCGGCTCGACAAGCGGTGAAATCGCTTTCGCAAAGGCGTCATTTTTGGCCGGGTTGTGCCCGCCCAAATCAGCATGGATTAAAGATGCTGTCGAACCGAACCGCTCAAGGGCCTGCACCAGCGTGTCATGGACATCACCAAGGATCAGCATGTCATCGGGTGGCGTGCTTTGCGGGTGCGACGCGACGGCGCGCTCGAAAACATAGATGGCCCGATCCGGCATGTTTTCGGCCATGTGGTGATAAGTACGTCCGTTGCCAAGGCCCAGTTCAAATACCGGCCCGCCCAATGTAGCAGTCTGCGCAATGGCGTGATCCAAACAGGCCCGTTGCGACACCATTCGGTTAATAAAGTGATCAAGACGGCTCATGGCAGGTTCCTTTGGTTTGAAAGAGGCGCAAAATACGCCGTTCCGCCCCTTGTGTAACCTGAATGCACCGACCGGAGCCAGTGCCGTACGGGCACAACCGCGTGAGGGTTTCCTTGCTGGACGGGTCGCCGCAAATCGGCTTCACTCCGAATCCTGAAGCTGTAACACCTCGTTAGGACCCAAATGACCTCTTTGCTGGATGTAGATGCGCTTACGATCGGGTTCGGTGATGCACCGCCCGTTGTAAACGACGTCAGCTTTTCAGTATCCGCAGGAGAGACTTTGGCTTTGGTCGGGGAAAGCGGGTCGGGCAAGACGCTGACCTGCCGCACAGCCCTGCGCATTCTGCCTGCGGCAGCGCAGATCAGAGGCGGTTCGGTGACCTTTGCAGGTCGCGAACAGCCGGTGGATTTGCTTGGCTGCCCCGAACGCCAGATGCGCGCCATTCGTGGCAACCGGATTGCGATGATCTTTCAGGAACCGATGCGGTCCCTGTCACCGCTACACCGGTTGGGACATCAGGTGGCAGAGGTGCTGCGCATTCACCGCGACATGGGCGCGCGCGAAGCCAGAACGCGGGTGTTGGAACAGTTCGATAAGGTCGGGTTTGTCGATCCCGAGCGCGCCTTTTCTAGCTATCCGTTCGAAATGTCGGGCGGCATGCGCCAACGGGCGATGATCGCAATGGCAATGGTCGCACAGCCCGAATTGCTGATCGCCGATGAGCCAACGACGGCGCTGGATGTGACGACACAGGCGCAGGTGCTGGGATTGATCAACGCCCTGCAAAAAGACACCGGCATGGCTGTGATCCTTGTGACGCATGATCTGGGTGTCGTCGCGAATATGGCGCAGCAGGTTGTGGTGATGAACAAGGGCCGCGTGATGGAAGCGGGCCGCGCCGAACATATTCTCGCCGCGCCGGCCCATGGCTACACGGCCAAACTCTTTGCCGCTGCGCCAATGATCCCGACGGTTGCCACGCCCGCGCCCGAACTATCGCATGACGATGTGATCCTCGATCTCAAGAACGTCACCAAGACCTATACCATGCGCGCGCGCGGATGGCGGGCTCCGGTTTCTATCACCGCCTGTCGCGACGTGAACCTGCAAGTGGCGCGCGGCAAAACGCTGGCCGTGGTCGGGGAAAGCGGATCGGGCAAGACGACTTGCGCGCGCGTCGCCCTGGGCGCGGAACGGCCCGACGCCGGTGGCGAGGTTCGGTTTTGCCCTGTCGCGGGCGACCCCGCCCTGCCGGTTCACGACATGAATGCAGCGCAACGCACCGCCTTTCAACGCCAAGCGCAGATGGTGTTTCAGGACCCCTATTCTTCGCTCAGCCCGCGCATGCGGGTGCTGGAGGCGCTGGTCGAACCGATGGAAATCCACAACATAGGCAGCCGTCGCGACCGGATCGAAAAAGCTGCGGAAATGCTGCGTCTGGTGGGGTTGAACCCCGATATGCTGCGCCGCTACCCGCATGCGTTTTCGGGGGGGCAGCGGCAACGCCTGTCTATTGCGCGCGCTCTGACGCTGGACCCGAAACTGCTGATATGTGACGAACCGACCAGCGCTCTGGATGTTTCGGTGCAGGATCAGATCCTGACGCTGCTGGAAGACATCCGTGATCATGCGAACCTGAGCTATCTTTTTATCAGCCACGATTTGGCCGTAGTGGCGCGCATTGCGGATGAAGTGGCCGTCATGCGGGCCGGCGTAATCGTTGAACAGGCCCCGCCGGACACGCTGTTTTACAATCCGCAACACCCCTATACCAAAGCACTGATCGCGGCGCAGCCGGAACCGGATGTGACCCGCCCTATCGACCTTGAACTGGTCTCCAAAGGGGCGGGTGCCCCGACCAGTTGGCCCGAGATGTTCCGCTTTGATGGCACAACCGCGCCGGCCTTGCGTGAATTGGAACCCGGTCATAAGGTGCGCTGCCATGCGTAAGCTCTTTGCCCTTCTTGCCGTACTTGCCGCGCCGGCGCTTGCCCAAACCCCTTTGCAGGAAACCACCTTTTGGGCGCAAGAAGTCGCGGCTGGCAATCTGCCCCCGATTGGCGAACGCCTGCCCGACGCCCCGCTGGTCGTCGATCTTGAAGCGAAAGGGCGCAGTTTTGGCACGCAGGGCGGCACGTTGCGCACGCTGGTGACCCGTTCAAAAGACGTCCGTCAGATGGTCGTTTACGGCTATGCGCGTCTGGTCGGGTACGGCCCGGACTATGAACTTTACCCGGACATCCTGCGCGATGTCGAAGTGATCGAAGACCGCAAGTATATCCTCCACCTGCGCCCCGGTCACCGCTGGTCCGACGGTGCGCCCTTCACCTCTGCCGATTTCCGCTACTGGTGGGAAAAGGTGGTGAACAACCCCGAAATCACCCCCTCCGGTCCGCCTGAATTTATGACCGTCGATGACAAACTGGGCCGCGTCACCTTTCCTGATGATCACACCGTGATCTTTGAATGGGATACGCCGAATTCCAACTTTCTGCCCCTGCTCGCCCAAGCCGCCCCGCCGTTTATTTACCGGCCTGCCCATTATCTGCGCCAGTTCCACATCGATTTTGCCGAGACCGAAACACTCGCCGAAGAGGTCCGCCGCGCCCGGGTCAAAAGCTGGGCCGCGCTGCATAACAAGCGCGACAGCATGTATAAATTCGACAACGCTGACCAGCCGACCTTGCAGCCGTGGATCAATGCCAGCGGGCGCAGCTCACGCAAGCTGTTTGTGCGCAATCCGTTTTACCACAGGATAGATGCGCGCGGCGTGCAATTGCCCTATATCGACGTGGTGAACATGACGATCGTCGGCGGCGGGCTGGTTGCGGCAAAGGCCAACGCGGGTGAAGTGGATTTACAGGCGCGCGGCCTTGATTTTCCCGATGTCTCGATCCTGAAAAAGGGCGAGGCCGATGGCGGCAATTACCGCACGCTTTTATGGGCCAGCGGCGTGGCCAGCCAGATCGCGATCTATCCGAACCTGAATTTCAACGATCCCGTCTGGCGCGAGGTGATGCGCGACGTGCGGTTCCGCCGTGCGCTCAGCCTCGGCATTGACCGGCGCATGATCAACAGGGCGCTTTACTTTGGTTTGGGAAACGAGGGCGGCATGACGGCGCTTTCCTCCAGTCCGCTGTTCAACGAAACCGATCTGCTGGCGTGGTCGGCCATGGACATCGAAGCGGCCAATGCCCTGCTTGATGACATGGGGCTTAGCAATCGCAATGACGCCGGCATCCGCATGTTGCCCGATGGCCGCCCGATGGAGTTTGTGATCGAAACAGCCGGTGAACGGCAAGAAGTGGAAAACGCGCTGGCCATCGTGACCGACACATGGCGCGAGATTGGCATCAAACTGGTGATGCGCCCGCTCGATCGCGATATTTTGCGCAATCGGGTTTATGCAGGCGTCAGCATGGCCGCGATCTGGTTCGGGTGGGACAATGGCCTGCCCACGGCAGCGACCTCGCCCAAATATCTGGCTCCGACCAATCAGGAGTTTTTCGCGTGGCCCAAGTGGGGCCAGTATTACGCAACCGCCGGCAGCGCGGGCGAGCCGCCCGATATCGAAGCCGCCAAAAAGTTGATGCAGCTGGCCGACGATTGGTCCCACACCACAGTGCCTGCGGAACGCAAAGCGATCTGGCGCGCGATGCTGGACATTCACGCAGACCAGCAATTTGCCATCGGCATCCTCTCCGAGGCCCCGCAACCGGTTGTGATCTCCAAACGGCTGCGTAATGTGCCGGAAAAAGCGATCTGGGCCTATGATCCGGGCGCGCATTTCGGGGTACACCGTGTGGATGAATTCTATTTTGACGACGCATTCGAGCAGGTGACGCAATGATCCTGCTGCGCTATGCCGGTTATCGGTTCCTGACGATGTTGCTGACCCTGTGGGTGGTGTCGATCATGGTCTGGATCATCATCAACCTGCCCCCGGGGGATTACCTGTCCAACCAGATCGCCGAATTGCGCGCCACCGGTCAGGCCGAAGGTGTTGCCAAGGCCGAGTTTCTGCGCGCCGAATACGCGCTGGATCGCCCCATTTGGGAACAATATTTCATCTGGGTCGGCATGATGCCCGGTCCCAACGGCTTTTCCGGCCTGCTTCAGGGTGATTTCGGTTGGTCCTTCGAATTTGATCGTCCTGTCGGCGAGATCGTCGGCGATGCACTTTGGCTGACGGTTCTGGTGAACCTCGCCGCTGTTCTGTTTGTCTATGCCGTGGCCCTGCCCCTTGGCGTTCTGGCTGCTGCCAAGTCCGAAACATGGGTGGATTACACCGCCGGTTTTGTCGGATATCTGGGGCTTGCCACGCCCAATTTCCTGCTGGCACTGATCCTGTTCTACTACGGCAATAAATATTTCGATCTTCCGATTGGCGGGCTCATGCACCCCGCGTTCGAGGGCGCGCCGATGACATGGGCCAAGGTCAAATCCATCCTGTTGCACCTGATCGTGCCCACCTTTGTGATCGGCACATCGGGCGCGGCCGCAATGATGCAACGTCTGCGCGCGAATATGCTGGATGAACTCAGCAAACCCTACGTAGAAACCGCGCAGGCCAAAGGGCTTGGGCCGACCAAGATGCTCACCAAATATCCGCTGCGGATGGCGTTCAATCCCTTCGTCGCGGACATCGGCAACCTGCTGCCCGCCATGGTATCGGGCTCGGTGCTGGTCTCCGTCGTGCTGGGCCTGCAAACCATCGGGCCATCCCTGCTGACGGCGCTTAAATCCCAAGACCAGTTTCTTGCCGCTTTCGTGTTGATGTTCGTTGCGATGCTGACGCTGATCGGCACGATGATTTCCGACCTTTTGCTGGTCTTACTCGACCCGCGCATCCGGTACGGAGATCGCAGCAAATGACCGATCACCCCGACAACCGTTATGTCGATCCAGAACCATGGAGCGATGAGGTCGACATCAGCGCGCCAGAACGCTCGGATATGGATGCGCCTGCGTGGCTGCTGACATGGCGCAAATTCAAACGGCATAAACTGGCGCTGGTGTCGGGCCTGTTCCTGTTGACCTGTTATCTGATCCTGCCAATTGCCGGCTTCATTGCCCCCTACACCCCAAATGAACGCAGCGCGGATTACCTCTATGCCCCGCCGCAAAGCGTGAACCTTTGGCACGAGGGCCGCTTTGTCGGGCCGTTTGTCTATCCCACTGTGGCTGAAGCCGACCTTGAGCAGTTCCAATGGCACTATACCACTGATGAAACCACGCCGATGCCACTGGAGTATTTCTGCGAAGGCGAGACCTATCGCCTGTTCGGTCTTATCCCCTCTGACACCCACCTGTTCTGTGCGCCCGACGGGGCCACGATTTTTCTCTGGGGATCTGACAGGCTGGGGCGCGATGTCTTCAGCCGGATCCTGTATGGTGCGCAATTGTCCCTGACCGTTGGCCTGATTGGCATCACCGTGTCATTCCTGCTTGGCATCACCTTCGGTGCAATGGCGGGGTATTTCGGCGGCAAAACCGACTGGGTCGTGAACCGCGCCATCGAAATTCTGCGTTCCCTGCCGGAACTGCCGCTGTGGCTGGCCCTATCCGCTGCCGTTCCATCGAATTGGGGTCCAGTGGCGGTCTTCTTCATCATTTCGATCATTCTCGGCATCCTAGACTGGCCCGGACTGGCGCGCGCGGTGCGCTCGAAATTCCTGTCCCTGCGCGAAGAGGAATACGTCAAAGCCGCAGAAATGATGGGGGCAAAACCATCCCGGGTGATCCGCCGCCACCTTCTACCCAACTTTATGTCCCATCTGATCGCCAGTGCGACCCTGTCGATCCCCGCGATGATCCTTGGTGAAACGGCGCTCAGTTTTTTGGGCCTTGGCCTGCGCGCACCGGCTGTCAGTTGGGGGGTTATGCTGAACGACGCCCAAAACCTCGCCAGCATTGAAATCTACTGGTGGACCGCCATTCCGATGCTGCCAATCATCGTGGTCGTTCTGGCCTTCAACTTCCTCGGCGACGGCCTGCGCGCCTCACTGGACCCCTACAAAAGCTAAGGGCGCTGGCTAATCGCCAACGCCCCCCTTTATCAGGCCGCTAAGATACGGAGGTCCCGCGGCACAGCCGCCGGATTGACGCACATCCCTCCTTGCAATGGTTAACCGTACCAGTTGCCGAACTTCACCTCGGTGTCGCCGCTTACCATTTTCGCGAAAGTTTCGGGATCTTGTGTGCCACCATCACGGCCACGATAGTGATAGGGGTAAACATAGGACGGTGCGAATTCCGAAACGGCAGAGGCGGCCGCATTCGCGTCCATTGTGAACGGAAGGTTCATACAGACAAAGGCCAGATCAATGTCTTGCAGGGCGCGCATTTCGGGAATGTCTTCGGTGTCGCCAGAGACATACATACGGAAGCCCTCGAAGTTCAGCACATAGCCGTTATCGCGCCCCTCGGGGTGAAAATTCTTGCGCTCTTCGGTTGTGTTGTAGGCCGGTATCGCTTCGATCACCATTCCGGCGAAATCGGCGGTGCCGCCGTTGGCCACTTCGCTTGCGCGCGCTTTCAGCGCCTCGGGCAGCTTGCCCATCACCGCAGGGTTGGCGATGATCTGGGTGCTATCAGCGACAATCGCCAATAGAGTCTCTTCCTTATAGTGATCACCATGCTCATGAGTGATCAGGATCAGATCAGGTGCAGGCATATCTTCGTACAGCGCGCCCTCGCCCACCGGATCGACATAGATCGTCCCCTTGGGCGTCTCAAGCACGATCGAGGCATGCGCCACGGGATGTACGGTGATGTTGCCGGCAGGTGTTTCAAAGCTGTCCGCGCCATGTCCGTCCGCATGTGCGGCGAACGGCAAAAGGGTAATGGTTGCGGTAGTCGTGGCAAGGAAATGTCTGCGAGTCTGGGTCATGGGACGCTCCTGTCGTTGGGTTCGATAAAAAGCTAGCGGGCCATTCTTACAAGTCAACGTGCAGCACGGCTCGCGCCGTTCAACATCGCGCCATCGGCAATCTACCGCTAACGGTCATCCCCGTTGGTGTCTGCGCCGCCCTCCAGCATCTCCTCTTCGATCGAGGTCTGCGCTGCTGCGGTGATTGTGTTTTTCTCTTCCTCGCTCAGATCTTCGACTTTGCCATCGGCCAGACGGACCGTCACCTCGCGGTGCGCGAACTTGATGCCTTCGCGTTCGAACAGCTCACGGATATCCTGATAAATCCGTTTGCGGATCACCCACTGGTCCCCGGGTTTTGTCATGAATTTGACGCGGATGATCATCGCGCTGTCCTGCATTTCAATCACGCCTTGGGATTTCAGCGGCTGAATGAAATCAGGGCCGATGACCGGATCTTCCAACAACTGCTGCCCCAGCTTTTTGATCAACTTGCGCACCCGTTCCACATCCGTGTCATAGGTCACCCGCAAGGGCAGTTTCATGATGACCCAGTCGCGCGAATAATTCGTCATCACCTGCAATTCGCCAAAGGGGATGGTGTGCAAAGCGCCAAGGTGGTGGCGCAGCTGGAACGAACGTACCGAAATCTTCTCGACCGTGCCTTTGACGCCGCCAACATCCAAATACTCGCCCTTGCGAAAGGCATCGTCGAACAGGAAAAACGCACCGGCAAATATATCGCGCACCAAGGCTTGCGAGCCAAAACCGACCGCGACACCCACAATACCGGCCCCCGCGAACAACGGTGCAACGTTGATCCCGACCTGCATCAGCACGATCAGCATAATCGTCACCACAACCACAATCAGCATGAAGTTACGGAACAAGGGCAGCAAGGTCGCCAGACGGCTGGCCGAGGTGCCGCCGCCTTCATCGCCCAGCTCGCCCTCTTCCTGATCCCCGACTTCCTCGCGAATTTTCGTGTCAATCCAGATGCGAAAGGCGTGATAGATGATATAGCCGAAAAAGCAGACGACCATGATATCCAGCAACCTGTCCGCAAAGCTTTCGACCATTTGCGCGCTGTCATTGTCCCAGATGTAAAAGAACGCATATGTTCCAGCGACCAACGCTAGAATGCCGGCAACACGACGGGCCAGCCCTTCGAAGGTGTTCAGCGGGTGGCGTGGGGCGATCGCTGCGCGCGCCTCTTCCTCTTCGGCGCGGGTTTCTTCCAGTTCTTGCGTCAGGCGGGCGACTTCTTCGTCATTGGTCGCTTGTGCTTGTGCGGTTGCAAGTGCTTGTTCCTGCTCTTCTTCCTCTTCCATAATCCGGTTCATGCGGCGTAGGGCACGCGCGCGCGCGAAACTGCGTTCGATCAGGAAATTGATCACGCCATAGACCACGATAATCGAAATCAGGATGCCATAGGCCCCCGCAATCAGCGGTACGGCGTTCGGACGGCCAAGCACCAGACCATAGGTCAGCTGGAACCATGCGAAAAGCACGTAAAGGATAACGGCCGGGGCCCAAAGCTGACTAAGCAGCCGCACGCCCATGCTGGTGTTTTCAACAGTCTGGCCATTGCGCAACGCCCCCGAAATGGCGTGCCGGTTGACCAGCACCATCACGATATTAATCAAAACGATAACACCGGACAGGATCGAGGACAGGAAGGCATAGACATCATAGTTCAACCCCAGTTCCGCGATCCATGCGCCGAAAAGGATCGCGCAGATCTCGAAAACCGCCAGTGTCCAAAGCCACCGGTGCAACCGGTTGGCATCCCGATCGCTGAGCGCCGGTATGCGATACTGCGAAAGATAAGGGGACAAGATCATCCGCCACAGGCCCGCGACCAAACGGCAGGTGAAGTAACCGACGTTGATCAACGTGACCGTGAACTGGATTGCCGTGTCTTCAAGGGTGCCAAATACGATTGCACCTATGACATAGGCCACAGCCATCGACACCAGAATACCCCCGACACCGACGATAAACCGCAGGACAAGGAAGGGCATTTTTTCGGCAAACCCTTCGGGGTTTTCGCGCACACGCCGCACAATAATATTACGCATCAACCGTTTGCCGTAAATTTCACGTTCGAACAGAACACCCGCAGCAAACAAGAGCAGACTATAGGCAAGCGCCTTTCCAAAGGCCATCAAACTGCCGTCAGGACTGGCCGCACGCAGGACATAGAGCACTTCGTTAAAGGCGGCCGGTAGTTGCAACATCCGGTCCAGCAAAGCCGCGCGAAACCGCACAGTGCTGTCCTGTAGCGCCATCAGGGTCGATCCCTCCTGCGTGCCCTCGGCCTGCGCGGGCAAGGCTGGCGGGTCCGGTTGCAACAGGTTTCCCTCGCGGTCGATGACCACAACGCCAACCCCGTTCTCTGCCGCCTGACGCATGATCTCTTCGATCTTGGCACTCTGTTCGTCGGCCGCCGGTTTGGTGCCGGTGACAAAGGGAATGCCCTGCGCCTGCACAGGGGCGTGGAACGCACCGAACAAAAGGCTAAAAAGGAGAGAGACCAAAAGGATCAGGCGCATGAGCATTCCGAGGTTCGAAAAAGTTAAACCACGCTAGGCCACTGCCATAGGGATTGTAAATCGTGCAGCACAGCCCCGATGCACATAACCGTGATCCTTGGTGTTTTACAAAGCCCTGCGAATTATGTCATAGCGGAATGGGGCTGGTGCATGCAGCACCCTCAATTCACAGACGAATCCTGCGGGGGTCTGTTCACAGGCTAAGCCACGAATAACGCGTGGTGGAAAAGGTGACACTTATGGTGCCAACACCCTCGCACAGCAACCGCGGCGCGACACGTGCACGCCGGATTATGTTTTACAGTCACGATACCTTCGGTTTGGGGCATCTGCGCCGCTCGCGGGCGTTGGCGACGGCCCTGACCCAAGCGGACCCAGAAGCATCGGCGATCATTCTGACCGGATCGCCAATGGCGGGGCGGTTCACCTTTCCCGAACGGGTTGATCACATCCGTCTGCCCGGCGTGACCAAAACACCCGATGGCAGCTATATCAGCCAAACTTTGGGATTGGACATCGACGACACCACGTCGCTGCGCGCGGGGCTGATCCAAAGCGCGGTCGAACGGTTCGAACCGGATTTGTTGATTGTCGATAAAGAACCCACCGGCTTTCGCGGCGAATTGCTGCCAACGCTGGAATATCTGCGCATGCGCGGGCGGGCGCGCGTGGTTTTGGGGCTGCGCGATGTGCTGGACGAACCCGAAGTTCTGGCCGCCGAATGGACCCGCAAGGGCGCGTTGGCCGCAGCCGAAAACCTATATGACGAGATTTGGGTTTACGGGGTGCGCGATGTTTACGACCCCTCAGAGGGCCTTGCCCTTTCTCCGGAAACCCGCGCCAGAATGCATTGGACCGGCTATTTGCGCCGCCAGGTTACTGATGCATCAGACGTGCCAGACACCCCCTATGTCCTGATCACACCGGGCGGCGGCGGCGATGGTGCAGCGATGGTCTCGCTGGTGCTGTCCGCCTATGAACAGGACCCTGAACTCGGGCCGGATGCGATGTTGATCTACGGGCCGTTCCTGTCCGGCGAAGTGCGCGATGCCTTTGACGCCCGTGTGGCAAAACTGAACGGGCGGGTCACTGCCGTGGGTTTTGACAGCCGGATCGAGGCGCTGTTTGCCGGTGCCGTCGGGGTGGTTTGCATGGGCGGGTACAATACCTTTTGCGAGGTCTTGTCGTTTGACCGGCCCGCCGTGATCGTACCGCGCACCAAACCACGGCTGGAGCAATGGATCAGGGCCAGCCGCGCCGAAGAACTGGGGCTGGTGCGGATGCTGGATGAATTTCGTGACGGGATGACAACCGATGCAATGATCGCGGCCATTCGCGCCTTGCCCGATCAACCCAAGCCCTCTGCCGCCGGGGCGGATGGATTGCTTGACGGGTTGGATGTGGTTGTGCGCCGTGCGCTAGCTTTGATGGAAAAAGGATCAAGCCGATGACCAAGCCTCCCCGTCTTGCCGTCGTGGTCAAAGGCTGGCCGCGCCTGTCCGAAACCTTCATCGCGCAGGAACTTGTCGCCTTGGAAGAGGCCGGTCTGGATTTCGACATCTGGTCGTTGCGCCATCCGACCGACACGAAAACCCATCCGCTGCATGACCGGCTGCAGGCGCCTGTCCACTATCTGCCGGAATACCTGCGTGATGATCCGGCCCGCGTTGCCCGTGCCATGGGGGCCGCAGCCGAGATGCCGGGGTTCGAAGCTGCCGCTGCCGCATTTGTCGCAGACCTTGAACGCGACGACACGGCGAACCGCCGCCGCCGTTGGGGGCAGGCCTGTGTGATGGCCTATGAATTGCCCGCCGATGTGCGCGGCATTTATGCGCATTTCCTGCACACGCCGTCATCCGTGGCACGCTATGCCGCGATCCTGCGCGGGCTGCCATGGTCGTTCTCTGCCCATGCCAAGGACATCTGGACCTCCCCCGATTGGGAGTTGCAGGAAAAGTTGTCGGGTGCCACGCATGGGGCGGCTTTTGGCGCGACCTGTACGCGCTTCGGCGCAGAGCATTTACAGGCAATGGCAGATACGCCGTCACGGGTGGATCTGGTCTATCACGGCCTTGATCTGGGCCGCTTTCCTGCGCCGCCCACCCGTGCCTTGCGCCAACCCGACGCGCCCTTTGCCATGATGTCCGTCGGACGTCTGGTCGAGAAAAAGGGATATGATAACCTGCTGGACGCTTTGGCCCTGTTGCCGGCGGCGCTGGATTGGCATTTCACCCACATCGGCGGCGGGGCTTTGGACGCTGAAATGCGAGCGCGCGCCGACCGGCTGGGCATTGCCAGCCGCATCACGTGGCGCGGTGCCTGCGACCAGCCAGAGGTGATTGCCGCCATGCGCAAGGCCGACCTTTTTGTGCTGCCCTCACGTATCGCTGCCGATGGCGACCGCGACGGGTTGCCCAATGTCCTGATGGAAGCAGCCAGCCAGAAGCTCGCGATCCTCAGCACACCGGTCTCGGCCATTCCCGAATTTATCGACACCGGCGTGCATGGCATTCTCAGCGACGACGCGCCTGCCGCCCTTGCGATCGAGATGGCGAAAATGGCCGCCGATCCGGCAGGCACAACAGCAATGGCGAACGCTGCCTTTACCCGACTTACCGCCCATTTCCTGATGCACCCCGGGATCGAACACCTGACCAAGCGTTTGACCGCGATGTTGACGGCACAGGGCTGATGCGGCTGGCCTTTTATGCACCGATGAAATCCCCGACCCATTCGGTGCCGTCCGGGGATCGCAACATCGCGCGTTCCTTGATTGCGGCCCTGAAACACATGGGCGCGGAAGTCACGTTGGCCAGCACATTGCGCAGCCGCGATGGCAAAGGGGACGAGCGCGTTCAGCACAGTTTGCAAGACGCAGCGCAAAGCGAAGTGGACCGGTTGATCCCACGGGGCCGAACCGCCGGGTGGCAGGCATGGATCACCTATCACAACTATTACAAAGCTCCCGATCTGGTCGGCCCCAACGTCAGCAAGGCCTTGGGCATTCCCTATCTACAAATCGAATCCACCCGCGCCCGCAAGCGGTTAACCGGTGCATGGGCCGGTTTCGCCAGAGCCGCCGAAGCCGCCGCAGATGCAGCAGACGTTGTGTTTTACTTCTCTACCCGCGACGCTGTTGGTCTGCGCGAAAACGCAACTGCGTCGCAACACCTTGTCCATCTGCGCCCTTTCCTGCCCGCCGTTTCAGTGCCGCAGGTCCAGGCCAGTGATGGCGCGATGCTTAGCGTTGGTATGATGCGCGCCGGTGACAAAATGGCCTCGTTCGAGATCATAGCAAAAACCCTTGCGCTATTGTCTTACGACAACTGGCACCTTGATATTGCCGGTGATGGCCCCGCCCGCGCCGATGTCGAAGCCTTGATGGCACCCTTTGGGACGCGCCTGCGGTTTCTGGGACAACTCGATCCCGATGCCCTGAGCACCGCCTATCAAAACGCCAGTCTGATGTTCTGGCCCGGCGTGAACGAGGCCCTCGGCATGGTCTATCTGGAGGCGCAAGCCGCCGGTCTTCCCGTGCTTGCGCAAGATCGCCCCGGCATGCGGGAAGTTCTGGCCCCTGCGCGTTACCCCGCACCCGATGAAGGCCCTGCCGGACTGGCGCGCGTATTGGACGAAATGCTCGCCAACCCGTCGCAACGCCGCCAGTCAGGCAAGGCGGCGCAGGACTATGTCGCGCAGCATCATCTGATGCCAGCTGCCGCGTCTACGTTGCGCGACGGATTAGCCCGTGTGGGGGTAACCTTATGATCCGTCTCGCCCTTTTGCGTCACGGTCACACAGAGTGGAACCGCGCCGGCCGAATTCAGGGCCGTACCGATATCCCACTGGATGCTGAAGCTAAACGTGATCTTTCCAAGCTCATGCTGCCCGCCGCGTGGCAGGAGGCCACCGTGTTTTCCAGCCCCCTGTCGCGCGCCGCCGACACCGCGCGGATCGTCGCGGGCAAAGAGCCGCACACAGTTCCTGCCCTGATCGAAATGAACTGGGGCGCATGGGAGGGCAAGTTTGGCAAGGAAATGCGCGCCGATCCCGATAGCGGGTATCGCGACATTGAAACTTGGGGATGGAATTACACGCCACCGGGCGGAGAGCCGCCATTGGCCCTACTCAACCGGCTGGAACCTTGGGTCGCGCAGCTGCACGGAAACAGCATTGCAGTTTGCCATATCGGTGTGATGCGGGTTCTTTTGGCACGTGCCACGGGGTGGCAATTTGACGGCCCCGCCCCATTTCAAATCAAACGCAACAGGCTTTATATCATCGAGATCACAGGCAAGGACTGGCATTTGCAAAACGAACCGGTGCGACTGGTGGCGCGGCCCACATGAAGGTGATGATTGTCGTTACCCATCTGCTTGGCACGGGGCATCTGACGCGGGCCATGACGCTGGCGCAGGCGTTTCAGTCTGCGGGCCACCAGCCGGTTGTGGTTTCCGGCGGAATGCCAGTCGCGCGCTTGGCGTCAAGCGAGATCAAGCTTGAGCAACTGCCGCCCCTACGTTCTGACGGTGTTGATTTCAGCCGGCTTCTGGATGTCGCCGGGGAGGTTGCAAACATTTCCTTGATGGAAACGCGACAGGCACAACTGATTGCAACGCTTCATGCCTTTCAGCCTGATGCGCTGATCACAGAGCTGTTTCCGTTTGGCCGCCGTATTCTAAAGGACGAATTCACCGCGCTGCTGGCTGCGTCAGAAACAATGCCGAAACATCCCATTGTGTGCGCGTCGATCCGCGACATTCTTGCCCCGCCCAGCAAGCCGAAAAAGGTGGTCTTCGCGGATGAGATCATCGATACATATTATGACGGCGTTCTTGTGCACTCCGACCCCGATGTCGCCCCGCTTGACCTCAGTTGGCCGGTTTCGGACGCGCTGCGCGACAAGCTGCGCTATACCGGTTTTGTCGCCCTGCCCCCCGCCTTGCCGCATCCCGACGGTGCAGGTACGGGCGAAGTAATTGTCAGCGCAGGCGGCGGTCCGGTGGGCGAAAACCTTTTTCGATGCGCCCGCGCCGCGGCCAAGCTGGACGCAGCACGGGTTTGGCGTTTGTTGATAGGCGGGCAAGCGGCGCAAACAACAATTGCCGCCTTGCAGGAAGGTGCACCGGACAATGTGATCGTCGAAAGCACACGGCCCGATTTCCGGCAGATGTTGAACCATGCGGCGGCGTCGGTTTCCTTTTGCGGGTACAACACCGCGCTGGACCTGCTGCAAACCACATGCCCTGCGGTGTTTGTGCCCTTTGACGATGGCAACGAGGTTGAACAGGGCATTCGTGCAAATGCCCTTGCCCGCTCTGCTGGTATTGAAGTGGTGACGTCGGACGCTTTGACAGATGAAAAACTGCTTGCCGCTGTGACCCGCGCGATCTCAGATGGCGGTGCACGGCAAAAACACACGCAAATGTTCGGGGCGGAAACCTCTGTTGAAATCGTTGCGAATATGGTGAGGGAGCGGGAACGTGGTTGACTGGACAGGCTTGCAAAACGAGCTGCGGATCTGGCAGGCCGAGGGGCTTTACCTACCGCTCTGGTGGCGTGATGATGATGCGGTAAGCATGACAGCAGCCCTTGACCGGATGACCACCCGGGCCACCCAGTTGAACATGCCGGTTCATATCGCGGTAATTCCCAAACATGCGGACCAGACCCTTGTTGATGCTGTCGCAGAAACGCAAAAACTTGTGCCGCTCGTCCATGGGTGGGCACATGAAAACCACGCCACTGCGGGCCGGAAAAAATCCGAATTCGGTGAGCCGCGACAAGGGCAGCTGGAAGAGATCGGCGCAGCGATCGGCCAGATGAGAAACCTGTTCTCTACGGCCCTCGCAGAGATTTTCGTCCCGCCGTGGAACCGGATTGATCCCGCCTTGGTCCCGCAACTTTCTGCCCTTGGATACCGTGGCCTGTCCACATTTACACCCCGCGAAACGCGAACGCCGGCTGACCTTTTGGTTCAGATCAACACCCATATCGACCCCATCGACTGGCGTGGTGGTGGCGGGTTGCGATATCCCGAGGACCAGCTTTCAAATCTGACAGAGTACCTGCGCGACCGGCGCGAAGGGCGTGCGGATGCGGCTGAACCCTTGGGCATGCTGACGCATCATTTGGTGCAGGATGACGCGACATGGGCGTTTACACATGAGTGCCTGTCGCGTCTGCTGGATGCGGGGGCAACGCCCTTGAACCTGCGCGATGTGATACAGGACCTGCCCTAAGCTCAGGACCCCGTAAGCTTGCGCGCAACCAGATAGGACACCGGCACCGCCAGAACCGCACCTGCGGCGGCGGTGGCAAGGATAGGTGTCAGGGAAACATATCCCGCCGATAAAACGGCGATGACCCCTGCCCCCGCCATAGCGGAGGCAATGATGGAATAGAGCATAGAAGCAAGACGAAACATGGTTTGTCCTTTCGGTTTGATGCGAGTCGCGAAAGGAATAGCAAACGGCCAAACAGACGGCGTTGATTTGGGTCAAGCCGCCCTTAAACCGGTATAAGGTATGGCCGGTCTGAAAATCCGGGGTTAAGCACGTGGTCCGGCAGCAGTCTTGCGCCGCAGGTCAGCCGCGCTTTTTCACGAACTCGGTCAGGATCACGATCCGCTGGCCCTCGACTCGGCCCTCGATATGATCGGCGTTGTCCGCCACCAGCGAAATTCTGTGCACAGCCGTGCCGCGCTTTGCGGTGAACCCTGCGCCTTTAACATTCAGGTCCTTGATCAGCACAACCGTATCACCAGCAGCAAGCGCCACGCCGTTGCTATCCTTATGCGCCGTTTCTTGCGCCACATTATCGGCCCAGGCTTGTGTTTCTTCATCAAGATAAAGCTGGTCGGACAAATCACGGGCCCAACTTGTATCAAGCCGCTTGAGCGTGCGCGCCGCAAGGACCTGCACCGCCGCATCCTCTGTCCACATCGTTGACGCAATCGCACGGAAATGGTCGGGTGGCGTTTCAGGATCAGCGCAAGCCTCGCAAATGTTTACGAAAACATCAGCAGGGCCACCAGCAACCGGCGTTGCAACAAGCGGGACATCAGCGGTGGTACAAAGGGGGCAAGTCATAAGCAGGGTTTAGGCCCTGAAATGACGGTGCGCAACGGTTTATGATCAAGTAAGCGCAACACCGGAAAACCACATTGCATCGCTTTTTTCCATGGCGAGGACCCTGTAAGGAGGACCCTAACCGAGAGGATTTCAGCGCGATTGCAGGACTTTACCCGCCATTGCAAAAAATGCGCCCTATTCCTACCTAATAATAAACATATTCGCGTGCTGTAAGCTTGCGAAACAAGGAAATGCCCTATGCCAACCTATGATCTTACCGAAAACGACGACAGCTTTGCCGCGAGCAACGGCGACGACCTCATCCGTGGATTGGGCGGGAACGACATGATCGATGCCAGGTTTGGCAATGATACAGTCAGGGGCGGTGCGGGCGATGACACGATCTATGGGCGCGATCAGAATGACCTTATCTACGGTGACGCAGGCAATGATTCACTGATTGGTGGTCTGGGCACGGATACGATGTTTGGCGGCGACGGTAACGACCTTTTGGCTGGCAGCCAGGGGGACGATGAAATCCATGCCGGCAATGGCGACGATCTGGTGTTTCTGGGTGTACTGGAAGGGTCCGACCGGATTTTCATGGATGCGGGCAACGACATTCTGGACGGGGCGGCGGCAGATTCAGCCTTTTACGCCGAGGGCGGCACAGGCGACGACGAATTGCGCAGCGGGCGTGCCGATGACACGCTGGATGGCGGCGCGGACGACGATTGGGCGATGTTCACCAGCGGCATGGAAAGCTATACGCTGACCCTGCAACGCGGCGACCTTTCCATCACAGACCGCAGCGCCGGCGGGACGGGCACCGATACGTTGCGCAGCATTGAAAATCTGGAATTTGCAACCGGCGGAGAGGATACTCCGAACGAGGTTTTCGATCTGGATACATTCGGAGGCATGGCAAACCTGAGCGCGGATCAGGTCGAAAGCTTTGTCGAGTTCTACATCGCATATTTCAACCGTGCGCCGGATGCGGTGGGCCTGAACTTTTGGGGCACAGCCTTTGCCAACGACACATCGCTGGCCGAAATGGCAAGCCTTTTCATTGATCAGGACGAAACCCGCGCGACCTACCCCGCCTCCATGAGCAATGCCGATTTCGCAACAACCGTTTACAACAATGTGTTGGGCCGCGTGGCGGATCAGGACGGGTATGATTTCTGGGTCGGCGTTCTTGATGACGGCTCGGTCGGGCGCGACCAGTTCATCCGCGAAATCCTTGCCGGTGTACGCGCAGACCCGCCGCAGGGCGCATCCGCTGCTTTCATCGCACAGCAAAGAGCGGACGAGGATTATCTGGAAGCCAAGGTCGACATCGGTGCATATTACGCGATCCACAAGGGGTTGTCAGACGTCAGCGATGCCTCCGCTGCGATGGCGCTGTTCGACGGCAGCGCGGCAAGCCTGAACCGCGCTGTAGATGCGATTGACGACTACCACCAAGACGCGCTGAGCGCGGATGGCGGATTCTTGTTGCCGCTGATTGGTGTGCTGGATGATCCGTTTTCGGGGTAGGGTTTGGGTTCCGTCACTGCGGCAGAATTTTCTATTTTTCCACCGCTTGTAAGTGAAATGGCCGGAGAGGTAATCAAAGCAATCTCGAAAAATTTTTGGAGAAATGGTGTGAGACATTCTTCCAAGCAATGCGCGATTTTGTAACGGCCCACTCCAACGATAGGGAGTGGGGCCGCGCCTCGCTCCGCGAGACTCTCACCCCACCGTCTTTCATCCGCGCTGAAATGATCGGCTTTTAGCCGTCCATTTTCAGTGCGCTGATGAAAGCTTCCTGCGGGATATCCACTTTACCGAACTGGCGCATTTTCTTCTTACCGGCCTTCTGCTTTTCAAGCAGCTTCTTCTTACGCGTGGCGTCACCACCGTAACATTTGGCCGTCACGTCCTTGCGCATCGCGCTCAGGGTCTCGCGGGCAATCACCTTCCCGCCAATCGCCGCTTGGATCGGAATTTTGAACATGTGGCGGGGGATCAGGTCTTTCAGTTTTTCGACCATCGCACGGCCGCGCGCCTCGGCACGGTCGCGGTGGACCATGGTTGACAGGGCGTCGACCGGTTCATCGTTTACAAGGATCGACATTTTGACCAGCTGGTCGGTGCGGTATCCGATCATCGCATAGTCAAAAGACGCGTAGCCCTTGGTCACGGATTTCAGGCGATCGTAGAAATCAAATACCACTTCGTTCAGCGGCAGGTCATAGACGACCATGGCGCGGGTACCGGCATAGGTCAGATCTTCCTGAATGCCGCGGCGGTCCTGACAAAGTTTCAGCACATCGCCCAGATATTCGTCCGGCACAAGGATCGTCGCCTTAATGCGCGGTTCTTCGATGTGATCCACAAACGTCAGGTCAGGCATGTCTGCGGGGTTGTGCAGCTGATCAACCGTGCCGTCCTTCATGTGGATGTCATAGATGACCGAAGGTGCGGTGGTGATCAGATCGATGTTGTATTCACGTTCGATCCGGTCGCGAATGACCTCAAGGTGCAACAGGCCAAGGAAACCGCAGCGAAAACCAAAGCCCAGCGCAGCGGATGTTTCCATTTCGAAACTGAACGACGCATCGTTCAGCGCCAGCTTTTCAATGCTGTCGCGCAGGTCTTCAAAATCGGCGGCATCGACGGGGAACAATCCACAGAACACAACCGGCTGGGCGGGCTTAAAGCCCGGCAGCGCCTCTGTCGTGCCCTTTTTCTCATGGGTGATCGTGTCACCGACGCGGGTGTCACGCACCTGTTTGATCGAAGCGGTCAGAAACCCGATCTCGCCGGGGCCGAGTTCGTCAATCTCTGTCATCGCGGGGCGGAACACGCCGATGCGGTCCACGTGATGGGTGGAGTTGTTGGACAGCATACGAATGCGTTCGCCCTTTTTCAGCACGCCATCCATGATGCGCACCAGAACAATCACGCCGAGATAGCTGTCGTACCATGAATCCACCAGCATCGCTTTTAGCGGCGCGTCGCGGGTGCCTTTGGGCGCGGGCAGATGTTCAACGATGGCTTCCAGTGTTTCCGCGATGCCGATGCCGGTTTTGGCGGACACCCGGATCGCACCCGAAGCATCAATGCCAATGACATCTTCGATCTGTTCGGCAACACGATCACAATCAGCCGCCGGCAGGTCGATCTTGTTCAACACCGGTACAATCTCGTGGTCTGCATCAATCGCGTGATACACATTTGCCAGCGTCTGCGCCTCGACACCTTGGGTACTGTCCACAACCAACAACGACCCTTCGACCGCACGCATGGAGCGGGAGACCTCATAGGCGAAATCAACGTGACCGGGGGTGTCGATCAGGTTGAGGACATATTCCTCACCGTTGTTCGCCTTGTAGTTGATCCGCACGGTCTGCGCTTTGATCGTGATACCGCGCTCGCGCTCGATATCCATGCTGTCAAGCATCTGCTCTTTCATGTCGCGATCGGCCACGGTGTGCGTGGACTGGATCAAGCGATCAGCCAGAGTGGATTTACCGTGGTCAATGTGCGCCACGATGGAAAAATTGCGGATGTGTGAAAGTGGTGTCATGTATGGGGATATGTAGGGGTTTTGGGGGTTGGTCAAGGTGGTTGATACCCCACATTGCCAAAGTGGTTTACCAGAACCGAAAAAGCCCGATTTTCAACGGCGAGCAGCACGGTTTTGTACCGTCCTATCTGTTCCATCAAGCGACCTTTCAGGCGCAGACTTGCGGGCATTTTTCACGCCTGTGTTAGGCAGGGACTAGCCCGGCAGGCAGCCCCCCGCCTGTGATAAGGCGCGACAGATCTATAGCGCCCCGCGAAACGGTGAACGCCTGCTCCTCTACCCCAAGGAACGCAGCAATGCGATTGACGGATCACCCGTGGGCTGCTGTCCAATGCTGCTTTGATAGGCGCTGATCGCCTTGCGGCTGTTAGGACCAATCACACCGTCCGATCCCTGCGTATCAAAACCACGTGCTGTCAGACGCTGTTGCAGGCGCACGCGGTCGTCTTTGGTCAGCCCGTATTTATCGGGCGGAAAGCTGGCGCGGATCGGGCCGCCGCCTGCGATACGGTCCGCCAAATGGCCCACGCCAATCGCGTAACTATCTGAATTATTATACCGTTTGATCACGTTGAAGTTGCTGGTCACAGCAAAGGTTGGGCCGCCGGCCTGTGGCTGCAAGCTGCGCCCCTGCGGTGCGCCATTGCCGATTTCACCGCCCCACTTGCGCCCTTTGGTCCAGCCGTTACGCGCCAGATAGGCGGCAGTGGAAGCCAGCGAATCCTCGGGGTTTTCCGACCAGATGTCGCGCCGCCCGTCCCCGTTGAAATCAACCGCGAAGGCTTGGTAAGAGGTGGGAATGAACTGTGTGTGCCCCATGGCACCGGCCCATGACCCCTTTAGCGTGGCAGGGGAAGTATCGCCGGATTGCAGGATTTTCAGCGCTGCAATCAGCTGTTTTTCGAAGAAGGCACCGCGCCGCCCGTCAAAGGCCAGTGTCGAGGTGGAGGAAATGACCGGCACATCGCCGCGCCGTTCCCCGTAAAAACTTTCGAGCCCCCAGATTGCCGTGACGATCTCTGCGGCGACCCCATAACGCGCCTCGACAGCAGCAAGCGTTGTGCGGTGGCGGGCAAAGGCCGCGCGCCCTTTGGACACCCGTTCGTCGGATGCGGCAATGGCCAGATAATCCTCTAGCGTGCGGGAAAATTCTGTTTGGTTGCGGTCACGTTTTACCACACCGGGCAAATAGCCCGTGCCGCGAAACGCTGCCGACAAGGTGCCTGATGAAATGCCCTGCCCCAAAGCGCGGGCGCGGAAATTGGCGACCCATGTTTCATAGGCCGCATTGGGCACCGGGCGCAGGTCGGCGGGCAAACCGCCAGAAGGTGCGCCGCTACGCGGACCTAGGGTGCCGCCTGTCGCACAAGCGCTCAGGCCGAATGCGCCAAGGCCAAGGAGGGTCGATCTGCGGGATAGGGTCATCTGCTCTGTTCCGATGTTGTTTTTCCAAAACACTAACGGATGAAAAACCTCGCGGGAAGCAGGGTTTCGCCAGTGAAACAAGGATCGGCGGAATTCCCGCAGCTCAGACCGACGGGGCAAAGCCCAGGATGAGCTGGCGCAACCCGATCGCGGCACCCGCCATTATACTTAGCAGAGTCACAGGCGCGCTGAAGGACAGCACCGAAAATGCCGACAGGCCTTGCCCGACGCTGCATCCGACGGCAACGACCGCCCCCATGCCCATCAATACCGCGCCAAGGATCTGCCGGCGCAATTCGCGCGGATCATCGCAGGCTTCCCAGCGGAAATGTCCCTTGATCAGACTGCCCAACAAGGCCCCCGCCAAAACTCCCATCACCGAACCTGTGCCAAAACCGATGGTGTTGCCATAAGACGTCATCGCATAAAGCATCGTTTCCCCGATGGGGGCGGAAAACGTGTGGCTGACCACCGCAGTTGCATCAAACCCTTTGGTCGCGATCCACTGCGTGCCCGCCCATCCCGAAACAACCGCAAGACCCGCGATGCCCCCCCAGAAGATATGGCCGAAAGACTGGCGCAAGCCACGGTGCAACAGGGTGAGCGCGATAATTGCAACGCCGATGATGATCCCGATGGTATTCACAGACCCACCGCTAAGGGCCGCGATACTATGGGCGAATGTCGGCATGTTTTGTGCGGGTTCCGCCGCACCAAACAGCCAGATCCGCAGGCCCGCCAAGGGGCCGCCCAGGGTGATATAGGCCGAAAGCCCCATGACCAGCACGATTAAAAGCGAGCGCAAATCACCGCCGCCGATCCGCGCCAATGCGCCGTATCCACAGTTGCCCGCAAGGGCCATGCCGTAGCCAAAAACCAGACCCCCGATAACGCTTTCTGCGGGGTTCCACGCACGTGACAGATACAGGGTTTGGTTCAGGTCAAGCAGACCAAGCGCGGCTAGACTGAAAGTTCCGGCCACCGCCACACCAATTGCAATACCCCACATCCGCAACCGCAGGGTATTTTCGCCATAATACAGATCTTCGATTGCGCCCAAGGTGCAAAACCGCCCCATGCGCGCTGCAAGACCCAACAGGATGCCACCGAACAATCCGACAAGCGCAACAAGCACGGGCTCTGACAGGGCTTCACCCATCGGGCTGTCCCGTCACACGGGGCTCATGCGTGTTGCGCGGTGTCATTTGTCACGGCAAAACAGGTCATAGACGACTTCCATGATCTGTTTGGGCCGGTCGTCGGTCAGACTGTAATAGATCGTCTTGCCCTCGCGGCGCGGCGTCACCAACCCCTCAAGCCGCAAGCGCGACAATTGCTGGGACACGGCCGCTTGGCGGGCGGACAACAGACTTTCCAGTTCGGTGACCGATTTCTCACCGGATGCAAGGTGGCACAGGATCATCAGACGCCCCTCATGGCTGATCGCCTTAAGGAAATTGGATGCTTCCATGGCATTTTGCGCCATTTTATCCATGTCGTCGGCACACATGTTTACGTCAAATACCGGCAGGCCCATCAACTTCTCTCTTCTTGTCGTACTTACTTGCGGCCCATCATCGGCCTGTGTCATCCGGTCTTACCCGGTTATATCTCTTCTGGCATCCGCCAGCATCTTCTCGAAGATACCCCAAAAGAAATCCTCGCCCGGATACCCCTCAAGGCGCGACACTTCTTTGCCGTCCACCATCAGTACAAACGTGGGCGTGAAAACCAGTTTACGCGAGAAAGCCAGATCATCGGGAAGGGGTGCGTGAATATCCATGCGACGCAGCGGTGCCGCCTTTCCCGCATCGGTCTTGGGGTAAATATCCGCGATTTCCTCGTTCCAGCGCGCACACCACATGCAGCCGTCTTCCTCGACCATAATCAAACGGGTATCGGCCACCGCAGAGAATGCAGAGGCAACAAGGAGCAGGGCACCCATCAGGAACAACCGAAAAGACATGCGAAATTGACCTTTGTTAGTCAGATAACGTAATATGAATATATGAATTAGACAAGAGCGGGACAATCACATGCTAGAGATCACCTTTGCTGGTGCTGCATTCGCGGGCATTCTGTCATTTCTGTCGCCCTGCATTCTGCCCATCGTGCCGTTTTACCTGAGCTATCTGGCGGGGATCGGCATGAACCAGATTACCGCAAACGCAAAGATTGATGCGGCGACACGCAACCGCGCGGTGCTGGCTGCCTGCTTCTTTGCCGCCGGTGTGATCACCATCTTTATGGGGCTCGGTGCGGCGGCCACCCTGTTCGGACAGGTGGTGCGCGAATATTTCGACATCCTGCGCTGGATCGCTGCGGCGATCATCATCGCGATGGGTCTGCATTTCCTCGGCGTGATCCGCATCGGCATTCTGTACCGCCAGTTGCGGGCCGATGGCGGCGATACCTCTAACGTCAGCCTGCTGGGGGCCTATGTGATCGGCCTTGCCTTTGCCTTTGGCTGGACGCCTTGCGTGGGTCCGGTACTGGCCGCCATCCTGTTTACGGCAGCGGGGGCAGATACCGCATCCACCGGCGCGTGGCTGCTTTTTGTCTACGGGCTGGGCATGACCGCGCCTTTCATCATGGCCGCCTTTTTCATCGGACCATTTATGCGCTGGATGACCCGCTTTCGCCGTCACCTTCGCACCATCGAGAAAATCATGGGCGGCATGCTGATCGTCTTTGGCTTGCTGATCGCCACCAATTCAATGAACTATATCGCACAATGGATGCTGGCCGTCGGGCCGGACATCGGCGTGCTGCGCTAGGAGAACACCAGATGAGACTATTGATTGCCGCCTGCGTCACCTTCGTTATGACTGCCGCAGCCTTTGCCGCTGAACTGGGCGACGATGGCCTGCACAAGGCCCCGTGGATGCGCGACACCTTCAAAGACCTTGCCGAGGATCTGGCAGAGGCAAACGACGAGGGCAAACGCCTGATGGTGATGATCGAACAGCGTGGCTGTATCTATTGCCAGAAGATGCACGAAGAAGTGTTTGTCGTTCCCGAAATCGCAGCCTTTATCGAAGAAAACTACTTTGTTGTTCAGATCAACATGTTCGGCGATGTCGAGGTGACTGATTTTGACGGTACCGCCCTGCCCGAAAAGGAAATGGTCAAGAAATGGGGGGCGCTGTTCACCCCGATGATTCTGTTTTTCCCCGAAGAGGTCGGCCCGGATGCGTCCGCAACACAGGCAGCCGTGGCCACAATGCCGGGGGCATTCGGACGCCATACGACCTTTAACATGCTCAACTGGATTGTCGAAAAAGGATATGACGGCGAGGAAACTTTCCAGAAATATCATGCACGTAAGTTCGCCGAGCAAAGCAACTAGGGCAGACCGGAACGCGCCCCTCCCGACGGCCCAAATAATTCAAGTAGTTGAATTTGTTGTTGCGTCTTCACAATTCTGTGCGCTACGGTGGCTGAAATAGATACGTTTGGGAGGACGCATGAGGATTTCTGTCATTTCAGTCGCCGCGATGGGGCTTATGGCTTCCGTGGCCTTCGCCGAAGAGGTGCTGCCCACTGCCGTCAGCTTTAACGATGATGGCGCGGTTGAGCAGTCCTTGTCTGGTACGGCCGGTGATGCCGCCAACGGGCGCAAAATTGTTGGCGATAAAAAACAGGGCAACTGTGTGGCCTGTCATCAGGTCAGCGATCTTGCCGACGTTCCGTTTCAGGGCGAGATTGGCCCGATGCTGGATGGCGCAGGCGAGCGTTGGTCCGAAGCCGAACTGCGCGGGATCGTGGCAAATGCCAAGATCATGTTCGAGGACAGCATGATGCCTTCATTCTACAAAACCGAAGGCTTCATTCGTCCCGGCAACGCCTATACCGGCAAAGCGGCGGATGACACATTCGGCCCGCTGCTCAGTGCACAGCAAATCGAAGATGTTGTGGCCTATCTGGTCACCCTCAAAGAATAGACAAACCTCTCAAGGGTTTAAGGAGTAGAGCTATGGAACTCACAAGACGTAATGCGATTGCGATGGGCGCCGGTACGCTGTTGATCGCCGGTCTGCCTGTGCGGGTCTCTGCCGCAGGCGAAGACGCAATTGCCGCTTTCACCGGTGGTGCCGAAGTGGGCACAGGTGACATCAAACTGACCGCACCTGAAATCGCCGAGAACGGCAACACCGTGCCAATCGAAGTATCTTCCGGTTCGGCGACAGAGATTCTGGTGCTGGCAATGGGTAACCCGACCCCCGGTGTCGCGAACTTCAAGTTCGGCAAACTGGCCGCCTCGCGCTTTGCATCCACCCGCATCCGGCTGGCCGGCACGCAAGACGTCGTGGCCATTGCCAAACTGGAAGACGGATCATTCGTTCAGGCCTCCAGCACGGTGAAAGTCACAATCGGCGGCTGCGGCGGCTAAATCAGATACGAAGGAGAAATATCATGGCATCTGGTGTAAAACCCCGCGTAAAAGTACCGAAAAAAGCAGCGGCAGGTGACGCGATCACCATCAAGACGCTGATCAGCCACAAGATGGAATCCGGTCAGCGCAAGGACAGCGACGGCAACGCAATCCCCCGCTCGATCATCAACCGCTTCACCTGTGATTTTAACGGCGAAAATGTCGTTGATGTAACGATGGAACCGGCAATCTCGACCAACCCCTACTTCGAATTCGAAGCATTGGTGCCCGAGGCCGGCGAATTCAAGTTCACGTGGTACGACGACGACGGCTCGGTCTATGAAGAAACAAAATCAATCGCGATCGGCTGAATGAATATTCTTGGGAGGGAAACCATGCGGAAATTGACAGGCGCCTTTATGGCGACGCTGATGGCGACAACTGTGGCATCGGCCGACCCCGTTGATGACAATCTGATACTGAACGAAGAAACCGAAATCGTGACCCGCACTGCGGCACCGGCACATCTGTCGGATGCACTGGACGAGGTTATGTCAGGCTGGTTGTTCCGCGGCACCGAGACCCGTGCGATGCAAGCTGACGACTTCGACAATCCGGGCATGATTTTTGTCGAACAGGCGCAGGAAGCATGGGAGACCGCAGAAGGGTCCGAGGGCAAATCCTGCGCGTCCTGTCATAACGACATGGACAGTATGGCAGGTGTCAAGGCGACCTACCCCAAGTGGAACGAGGCCGCCGGTGAAGTGCGTACCTTGCAGATGCAGGTCAACGATTGCCGCGAGAACCGCATGGGTGCCGAAGCGTGGAAATACGACAAGGCCGACGCCATCAACATGGAAGCGGCACTGGCATCCGTGTCACGCGGGTTGCCGGTGAATGTGGCCATCGACGGTCCGGCACAATCCACATGGGAACTGGGTAAAGAGCTTTATTATACCCGTACCGGCCAGCTGGAATTGTCTTGTGCCAATTGCCACGAAGACAACTATGGCATGATGATCCGCGCGGACCACTTGAGCCAGGGCCAGATCAACGGCTTTCCGGTGTATCGTTTGAAAAACACCAAGCTGAACGGTGCCCATTCGCGTTTCAAAGGCTGTATTCGCGACACACGCGCGGAAACCTACAGCCCCGGCAGTGCGGAATTCATCGCGCTTGAGCTTTATGTCGCCTCCCGCGGCAATGGCTTGAGCGTCGAAGGTCCGTCGATCCGTAACTAATCAAATTGCCCCGCCCGAGGTATCGTTGCGGGGCTTTTTTCGCCCTTAACTAATTCACAAATGCGCATATGTATGTGACATCAGGAGCCCCGCCATGATTTCTCGCCGTGACTTTTTGCAAACCAGTATGGCCGCCGCCGCTCTTTATGGCGGGTCCGGCTTTGGCAACTGGGCACGGCTGGCCGCTCAGCAATCCTTGACGCAGGACAAGCTGCTAGAGTTCGACACTTTCGGCAATGTGTCCCTGATCCACGTCACCGACATTCATGCGCAGATGAAACCAATCTATTTCCGCGAACCTTCGGTCAACATCGGCGTGGGTGGCAACAAAGGCGCGGTGCCCCATGTTACCGGCGCGGATTTCCGCAAGCTGTACGGCATCGACGACGGCAGCCCTTCGGCCTATGCGCTGACGCATGATGATTTCGCGTCGCTTGCCAAAGGCTATGGCAAGGTTGGCGGGCTTGACCGCGTATCCACAGTGATCAACTCAATCCGCGCGGATCGCCCCGATGCGTTGCTGCTGGACGGTGGCGACACGTGGCACGGCAGCTATACCTGCTATCACACGCAAGGGCAGGATATGGTCAACGTGATGAACGCGTTGAAACCGGATGCGATGACCTTCCACTGGGAATTCACGCTCGGCTCTGATCGCGTTGCCGAGATTGTCGAGGGCCTGCCCTTTGCCGCTCTTGGCCAGAACATTTTTGACGCGGAATGGGATGAACCCGCCGAATTGTTCCCGCCTTACAAGTTCTTTGAACGGGGCGGCGTCAAGATTGCTGTCATCGGTCAGGCCTTTCCCTATATGCCCATCGCCAATCCGGGCTGGATGTTCCCGGAATACTCATTCGGTATCCGGGACGAACGGATGCAGGAGATGGTGAATGAGGTGCGCGCCGCCGGTGCGGAGCTGGTCGTTTGCCTGTCACACAACGGGTTTGACGTGGACAAACAGATGGCGGGCAAGGTCACGGGCATTGACGTGATCTTGTCGGGCCATACCCATGACGCCCTGCCCGAACCGGTACTGGTCGGGGATACGATCATCGTTGCCTCAGGCTCCAACGGGAAATTTGTCAGCCGCGTCGATCTGGACGTGCGCGAAGGGCGGATGCTGGGCTTCCGTCACAAACTAATCCCGATTTTCTCGGATGTTATTGCGCCGGATGCCGAGGTTACGAAAGTCATCGACGCCCAGCGCGCCCCGTTTGAGACCACCCTGTCCGAAGTAATTGGCCAGACCGCTGACGACCAGCTGCTTTACCGCCGTGGCAACTTTAACGGCACTTGGGATGACCTGATCTGTGACGCGCTGATTTCAGAACGCGAGGCTGACATCGCGCTCTCCCCCGGTGTGCGCTGGGGGCCGTCAATCCTGCCCGGTCAGGACATCACCCGCGAGGACATCTGGAACGTGACTTCAATGAGTTACGGTGAGGCATATCGCACTGAAATGACAGGCGAATTCCTACATGTAGTATTGGAAGATGTGGCGGATAACCTGTTCAACCCCGATCCTTATTATCAACAGGGCGGTGATATGGTGCGTGTTGGCGGCCTTGGCTACCGCATTGATGTGACCAAGCCGCAAGGCGAGCGGATCACCGAAATGACCCTGCTGAAAACCGGCGAAACGATCGACCCCGCAAAGACCTATCAGGTCGCGGGATGGGCCTCTGTCAACGAAGGCACCGAAGGCCCCGCCATCTGGGATGTGGTCGAGGCGCATATCGCCAAACAGGGGGTGGTTTCCCTTGATCCAAACAACAGCGTGAAAGTGGTCGGCATCTGAGCCACCAAACGACAGGAGGTATCTGGCATGTCAGATAACAACACAGGAAACGGGACATCGCGGCGCGCGTTTTTGCGAGGGGCCGCAGCGGCAGGGGCCGGCGCATTGGGTGCAACCGCAGCCAAAGCGCAATCCCCAGATCCGTTGATCACCGAACTACAGCCTTGGGCGCAGGGGTTCGGCGAGGGCGTTGACGCCACCCCTTACGGTCTGCCGATCGAATTCGAGGGGGATGTCATCCGCCGCAATGTGGAGTGGTTGACCGCAGATACCGTGAGCTCGATCAACTTCACCCCGATCCACGCGCTGGACGGCACGATCACCCCGCAAGGCTGTGCTTTCGAGCGTCACCACTCCGGTGCAATCGAGCTGCGCAAGGAAGATTACCGGCTGATGTTGAACGGTCTGGTCGACACGCCTTTGGTCTTTTCCTACGCTGATCTGGAACGTTTCCCACGCGAAAACCACGTCTATTTCTGCGAATGCGCCGCAAACACCGGCATGGAATGGGCCGGTGCCCAGCTGAACGGAGCCCAGTTCACCCACGGCATGATCCACAACATGGAATACACCGGCGTGCCCCTGCGCACCCTGCTGGAGGAAGCGGGGTTGGATACGGCTGGCGATCTCAGTGACAAATGGGTCTACGTTGAAGGGGCCGATGCCTCCTCCAACGGGCGTTCCATCCCGATGGAAAAGGCGCTGGATGACTGCCTGATCGCGTTCAAGGCGAACGGCGAGGCCCTGCGTAAGGAACACGGATACCCTGTGCGTCTTGTTGTGCCCGGTTGGGAAGGCAACATGTGGGTTAAATGGATCCGCCGGATCGAGGTCACGGATGGCCCCATCGAAAGCCGCGAAGAAACCAGCAAGTATACGGATGTTCTGGAAAATGGCATTGCGCGCAAATGGACCTGGGCGATGGATGCAAAATCCGTCGTCACCAGCCCCAGCCCGCAAGCGCCGATCACCCATGGCAAGGGGCCGCTGGTCATCACCGGTCTGGCGTGGTCGGGACGCGGGGCGATTACCCGCGTCGATGTCTCCAAAGATGGTGGCATGACATGGGAAACCGCACGGCTCGCCAAACCTGGTGAGAAAATGGCACTGACCCGCTTTTACCTCGACACCGATTGGGACGGCAACGAAATGATGCTGCAAAGCCGCGCGATGGATGACACCGGATATATCCAACCGACCAAGACGCAACTGCGCGAGGTGCGCGGGTTGAATTCGATCTATCACAACAATTGCATCCAGACGTGGTTGGTGCGCAGCAATGGCGAGGCGGAAAATGTCGAAGTTTCTTAAATCAACGGCCTTGCTGGCTGCCCTGTCGCTTACGGCCACCCCTGTTCTGGCGGAGAAATTCGGCCTTGGCCGCGCCGCCCTGCCCGAAGAAATTGCAGCATGGGACGGTGACATCGGCCCGGACGGCACGGGCCTGCCCGTCGGCTCCGGCGATGCGCTGATCGGCGAGGAAATCTTTGCCAGCCAATGCGCCGCCTGCCACGGTGATTTTGCCGAAGGGATCGACAACTGGCCCAAACTGGCCGGTGGTGCGGATACGCTGGATCACGAGGACCCGCTGAAAACCGTCGGCTCCTACTGGCCCTATCTGTCGACCGCGTTTGATTACATCAAACGGTCCATGCCTTACGGCAATGCCGGCACGCTTAGCGACGATGATGTTTATGCGATTGTCGCCTATATCCTCTATTCGAACGATCTGATCGAAGATGATTTTGTCCTCTCCAACGAGACATTCTTTGATGTCGAGATGCCCAATGCCGACGGCTTCATCCTCGATAATCGTGCGGAAACGGAATACAACATCTGGCGCGGCGAACCTTGCATGGAAAACTGCAAGACCGATGTGACGGTCACCATGCGTGCGATGGTTCTGGATGTAACGCCCGAAGAAACGGGCGATGATGCACCGGCCCCAGACACCAAAGTCGAGGCGGCAAAAGTTGAAGAAGCCAAAGCCGAGGAAGCCCCGGCACCTGTAGTGGCCGCTTTTGACGCCGATCTGGCTGCCAAGGGTGAAAAAGTGTTCAGGAAATGCAAATCCTGCCACCAGCTGGGCGAAGGGGCGAAAAACCGTTCCGGTCCAATTCTGACGGGCATTATAGACAATCCGGCAGCCGCGGTTGACGGGTTCAAGTATTCAAAGGCGCTGAAGTCCGCAGCCGAAGGGGGTTTGATCTGGAATGAAACCGAGCTGGCTGCCTTTCTGGCCAAGCCCAAGGCTTATTTAAAAGGCACCAAGATGTCGTTTGCCGGGCTGCGAAAAGAAGCCGATCAAGCGGCGGTGATTGAATACCTCAAGTCCTTCGAAGAATGACCGGAGGGAAGGCCATTTGCGGCGTCTTGGCCCTTGCCGCTGTGTTTGCTGCAGGGCTCGCCAGCGCCAATGAGTTGGGCGATCCAGATAAGGGCGCTGAGGTTTTCAAGAAGTGCAAGTCCTGCCATCAGATTGGTGAGGGGGCCAAGAACCGCGTTGGCCCGCAATTGAACGGCATTTTCGGGCGCCCCGCTGGGTCGCTCGACGGTGCGAAATATTCCAAAAGCATGTTGCGGGCTGGCGATGACGGGTTGATCTGGACCGAAGAAACGCTGGATGCCTATATCGAAAACCCGAAAGCGCTGATTTCCAAAACCCGAATGAGTTTTCGCGGTATTTCCGACATCAAAGAACGCTCTCATCTGCTGGCCTATCTGCGCGTCTTTTCGGATGATCCCGCAAATATCCCCGAGGCGGAACCGACCGCGACCGCCACAGATCATGATCTGGACCCCGCGATCCTCGCCCTGAAGGGCGATCCGGAGTATGGTGAATATCTGGCCAGCGAATGCCTGACCTGCCATCAAATCAGCGGAAACAGCGACGGTATTCCCGCGATTACCGGCTGGCCCACAGAAGATTTTGTTGTCGCCATGCATGCCTACAAGCGCAAACTCAGACCCCACCCTGTTATGCAAATGATGGCGGGGCGTTTGTCTGATGAAGAGATCGCAGCGATCGCTGCGTATTTTAAGGACCTCGAATAGGGGCCGTTTTCTGGGAGGAAAAACATGAAACTCAATAGACGTGTCTTTATCGGCACCAGTGCTGCCGCGGCCGCGACGCTTGCTGCACCATCCGTATTTGCCGCCGGTCACGGCAAACCGCGGGTCGTCGTTGTCGGCGGCGGCGCGGGGGGGGCAACCGCAGCGCGCTACATCGCCAAAGACAGCAAAGGCGAGATCGACGTCACGCTGATCGAACCAACGCGGATGTATTACACCTGTTTCTTCTCGAACCTCTATCTGGGTGGTTTCAAGGAAATCGATGATCTGGGTCACAGCTACGGCGGTTTGGCCGCGGGTGGCGTGAATGTCGTGCATGATTGGGCCACGGGTGTGGACCGGGATGCCAAAACTGTGGCGCTGGCCGGTGGCGGTTCGGTACCTTATGACAAACTGATCCTCTCCCCCGGTATCGACTTTGTCGATGGCGCGGTTGAAGGGTGGGATCTGTCGGCGCAAAACGCCATGCCCCACGCCTACAAGGGCGGATCACAAACCGAGCTGCTCAAGGCGCAGCTGATGGCGATGCCCGAGGGCGGCACCTTTGCCATGGTCGCACCGCCAAATCCCTACCGCTGTCCCCCCGGCCCTTATGAGCGCGTGTCGATGGTGGCGCACTACCTCAAGGCAAACAACCCGACGGCCAAGATCATTGTTGCGGACCCCAAGGCGAAGTTTTCCAAACAGGGGCTGTTTCAGGAAGGTTGGGCGAACCATTACGAAGGTATGGTCGACTGGATCGGCGAGGATTTCGGCGGCGGCAATGTATCCGTCGATCCAAACGCGATGACCGTGACCATCGACGGCGAGGAAACATCCGTCGATGTCTGTAACGTCATCCCCGCGATGAAAGCAGGACGGATTGCGGAGCTTGCAGGCGTTACAGATGGCAATTGGGCCCCGGTGAACGCGGCGGATATGTCCAGCAAAGCCGACGGTGACATCTATGTTCTTGGCGACGCGGCAAGTCAGGGCGATATGCCCAAATCCGGTTTCTCGGCCAATTCACAGGCGAAAGTCTGCGCAAATGCAGTGCGCGGTGCACTGACCGGTTCAAAGGTATTTCCGGCCAAGTTCTCCAACACCTGCTGGTCGCTGATCGACACCAATGATGGCGTCAAAGTCGGTGCTACTTACGAGGCAACAGAGGAAAAGATTGCCAAGGTTGACGGGTTTATCTCTGCCACCGGAGAAAGCGCCGACCTGCGCCGCGCGACCTATGAGGAATCCAAAGGCTGGTACGCGGGCATCACTGCGGATATGTTCGGATAACGAAAGGTGCTGCGGATTTGACACGGATCAACCCCGCAGCGCCATTATCGCGCTAAGGTTCACACATAAGGAGACGATGACATGAAATCACTTCTACTGGGTGGCGTGCTGGCCCTGATCAGCGCAGGATTTGCAGCAGCGCAAGACGGCGCGACCGTTTATGACTTTGACGGCAGTTTTGATGATGCGACTTTCAGTGTGGAAAGCGCGATTGTCGGTAAGGGGCTGGTCATTGATTATGTCAGTCACACCGGCGAGATGCTGAACCGCACCGCAGGGGACGTCGGCAGCGATGTGAAACTGTTTGAAGCGGCAGATATCTTTGTGTTCTGCTCTGCGGTTCTGTCGCGCAAAGTCATGGAAGCCGATCCGATGAACATTGCCCACTGCCCCTACGGCATTTTTGTCGCGGAACGGGAAGGCAAGGTTATGGTCGGTTATCGCAACTATCCTGAAGGCGCGATGCAAGAGGTTCAGGCCCTGCTGGATGAAATCGCACAGGAAGCGATCGGAAACTAGCGATCAGGACTGCGGGCGCGGGGCCGCCGCCCCTGCCCCGGCGCGGGCGTCCGCGACAAGCTGGGTGGCGACCGCCCCGACCCACATAGACAAAAGCGCCAGCCACGCGGTCAGGGCGAATATCGCGCCCCCCGTCATGCCTGCGCCTACAGCGCAGCCGCCGGCCAACATGCTGCCGAACCCCATCAGGACGCCCCCCACCAGATACCGTTCCATCGGCATCTGCGCCTCAAAGCGTTGTATGCGGGCCTCCCCTGTGATCACGGCCATCAGCAGCGCACCCAGAAAGACACCGGGCACGAGGCCGGAACCAAAGCTCAGCGGTAATTGGCGTTCATTGACGAACCCCATCAAAGTATCCGCCGAAGGGCCGGTAAAGGTGATGGATGAAATCGCCACCACCTCAAACGAATTCTGCGCAACCGCATAGGTGGCCACCCAACCGGCCGCAATCGTTGCGCCGACAATCACGGCGGCGCCCGTCCGGCTTTTGGCGTTTCCGCGGTAAAGTGCAAAGGCGACGGCCACCACCAGACAGCCCCCCGCGATCAAAGCAACCGTGCGCGGCAGAATGCCGATGTGCGCCAGCAGGTCACGCGACGGGCCACCACTGATTGCCCAGATCCCGCCTAGGCTTTCGCGCAAGGGCGACAGAACCCCGCGCAAGGACGCCTGTGCTGTTAGGGTCAGCACCAGTCCGGTGACAATGGCCCGCAGGTTGCCCGTGGCCGACAAAACCAGCAATCGGCTGGCGCACCCCCGCGCGAGGATCATGCCGGAGCCGAACATAAGCCCGCCTAGGATCGCGCCGGACAAGCTGCCCTGTGCTGCAATCTGGCGGGCGTTTGAAACATCCAGATACCCCGTGGCGATGGCACCTTGCACCGTAAAGACCGCCGCACTGAAGGCGACCAGCCAGATGCCAAGTCGCGGCCCCCAGATGTTGTGAGAAAACTCGACCGTGGCCGCCCGCAAACAGAACCGCGAATGCTGTGCGGCCGCCCCGAACACCATGCCGATGAACAGGGCCAGCGCGAACACGACAGCCCCATCACCGAAACGATCAATCAGATTTTCCATGGCACCTACGCTCCGCTGGGGTTGCAAATCCTTACCCTTGCCGCCCATCAAACGCTTTGACGCAGATCAACACGCCCTCGCCCATGGGCGCTGGTCAGTGGTTTGCGCGGGTGCTCATCCTGATGAACGGTTCATGGCGACCCGCGCTATTCGAACTCCATCTGCTCATAGACGCGGCCGGCGTTTTTGGTTGCCAGTTCCTCGAATGTATCGAGATGCGCGTAAGGCGTCTGGTCGACATAGAACGCATCGGCCAGATCGCCGCCCTCTTCCAGATGCGCGCCGACTTTCCCGCGCAGATAGACCAGATAGTCGCGGGTATAGCGGCGCACTTGATCCATGTTGGTGGGATGGCCGTGGCCGGGGATGACATAGGTGGCTTCGAGAGGTTCGAACGCTGTCTCCCAAGTCTCGACCCAATCAGCCGTCATCGTGTGCTCAAAGATTGGCAACATGCGTTCGTGGAATGCCATATCGCCGGAAATCACGAGGCTTTGCTGCGGCAACCAGATCACAATATCGCCGGGGCTGTGCGCGGGGCCAAGGTAGCGCGCTTCGATCTGCATCCCCCCCATTTCGACAACATACCGATCATCAAAGGTTTTTGTCGGCAGCACCACGGTGGTCTGATCGGCACGTTCCTTGAGGCGGGCCTGCGCCGCGCGCAGCGATTGACCGCCCTGCGCCTCGAACTCTTCCGCAGCTTCCACATGAGCCACGATTTCCACACCCTGCTCTGCCCAGTAAGAATTGCCCAGCATAGCGTGGCCCTGACCGTTTTCATTGAACACCAGTTTGACCGGCTGGTCGGTCATGGTTTTGATTTCCTCATGCAGCGCTTTGGCGAGCAAATACGACCCGCCCCCATTCACCACGACCACACCGTCACCCGTGATGATAAAGCTCAGGTTATTGTTATGACCCGCATTCTCATACGTGGGCGGCGCGGTGGCCCCGATGGCGGAAAAGACATGCGGGATCACTTCGACCGGTTTGGAATAGAGCAGTGAAGCGGGATATTGATCCGCTATATCTTCGCTGGCCAAGGCTGGTAGAGCGATCAAAGAACAGATCAGGGCAAGCAGTCGCATGGTTATCCCTCCTTCACAAAGGCATAGCCGGTTGATGTTTTATCGACATACCCCACACCGTTTCCGGTCAGGTGATACCCGATCACGCGGGTCTGTTCATGCGACAGCTGATCCATCAGGGACAGCCGTGTCTGCGCTGCGGTTTCGGGGTCCTGGTCTGATCCGGAATGCCACTGGGGCCGTGCGAAAGCGATGTGATCATTGCCGATGCTGTCACCCAAAATCATCACCGCTTCGCTCCCCTGCCGCACCTCAAAAGCCATATGACCGGGCGTGTGGCCAAAGCAGGCGCGGGCCGCGACGCCGGGCAGGATCTCCGCCCCATCCGTGAAAAACGTGATCTGCTGCGCGATCATATCAAGCCGGCGTTTGGCCCCGACGGCAAAAGACGCCCGCGCATCGCCGATCTGATCGACCGTGTTGGGGTTGGTCCAATAGTCCCACTCGGCCTGTCCGATCATATAGCGGGCCTGTGAAAACAACGGATCGTCAAAATCATCCAGCACACCCCACAGGTGGTCGGGATGGGCATGGGTGAATACAACGTCGGTCACATCGTCAGGCGCAACATCCAGCGCCTCGAGCGAGGCCAGCAAGTCACCGGCAGTCGGCGCGAAATCCGGTCCAGATCCAACGTCGAAAAGCACGACCCGCTCCCCTTGGCGCATCAGCGTGACGTTGCACGGCGGGGTCAGCACCTCTGCCGATTGGCCAAGGTTTTCAAGGATCGGCAACAGTTCGGCTTGCGGCATCGGGTCAAAGATAAAGCCGCCCGGCAAAGTGAGCGAGCCGTCGCTGACCACGTCAAGCTGGATATCACCCAATGCAATCCGCGCATGGGCCGGCGCGGGCATCATCATCAGGCTTTGACCAGCCACCATGCCTGCCGCCCCTGCAAGAAACTTTCGTCTTGAAACCGCCATCCCGACACCCCTCCAATAATTCTATTATTTGAATATGAAGGAAACAGGATGGTGGGGCAAGGGATATGGTTGTGCGGCTGATCAGACGGCGGCTTGACGGGCCGGCATGGCAAGCGCCCCCAAGGCGACCACAAGAACGATCAGCGCCACCACAGCCAGAACCGTCCAGCCGTATCCGGCTACGATTGCCCCTGCCGCAAAGGCACAGATTGTCGAGGCCAGCGCGACCACCGTGTCGTTGGCCCCCTGCACCACGGGTCTTTCCGCTTCGCTCACGGCACGGGTCAACATATTCGTCGCGCCAATAAAGCCAAAGTTCCACCCAAGCCCCAACAGGATGAGCGAGATGTAAAAGTGCCCGCCTGAAAGGCCGCTCAAAGCTACAAGCGCAGAGAGGATCAGCAAGGCCAGCCCCCCAAGCGCGATGTGTTGGGTGCCATAGCGCTTGATCAGGAAACCCGTGAAAAAGCTGGGGGCGAACATGGCCACCACATGCCAACGGATCACATCGCCTGACGTGGCCTCGCTAAACCCGCAGCCCACCATCGCCAGCGGCGTGGGGATCATCAGAAACACCATGATCCCCTGCGATACCGCGCCAATGGCCACAGCCTTGCGCACCGGCCCCCGCCGCAACACGCAAAGCGAGGCCAAGCGGTCGCGAAACCCCTGTTTGGTCGGAGGCGTGGTTTTCGGCATACGCACCAAGGCAAGCGGCAGCAGCCCGATCACGGAAACGACGGCAATCGCCACGTAGGCGCCCGCCAAGGGCACAGGGGCAAAAGCATCTTTGGCAATGATAAATACCTGCGGTCCGCCAAAGGCCGCCACCAACCCAGAGGTCAACATCAGCGAAATCGCCACCGGCTGCCATTCGGGGCTGACCACCTCTGCCGCCGCGAAGCGAAAGAACTGGAAACAGGCGAGTGCCGCCCCCAAAGCCAGATGCGCGAGGCAGAGCAGAAAAAAACTGCCGGTGAGCATCGCCCAGAAGCCCACCAATGCACCGATGATCGCTGCTGCAACACCAATGACAAACCCCGCCTTCCGGCCAAGCCGGCCCATCAACAAGGAGAAAGGTGCCGCAGCAAACAGGCCGGCCAATGTCTGAAGTGACGCAGGCAAGGTCGCAAGCGCCGTGCTCGGGGCCAGCATCAATCCGGCCAGCCCGCCGAGGATGATCAGCATCGGCATCGCAGCACCCAGAATTGTATTGGCTGCAAGCAGCCCCAGAAAGTTGCCGTTTCGAGCGAAGAACAGGGAGGACATGGGAAGAACTCTTTCGGAAATGGTTGACACATCAGGATGTAAAACAGATGCATTATGTCTGATATGTCAAAAGGTCGTCAAAAATGGACACCCCGGTTACAGCGCGCAATATTGACGTGCTTCTCTACGAGAATATGAACCTTCTGGATGTTGCAGGCCCTGTGCAGACTTTTAAAACCGCGCGCGTCAACACCCGCCGGAAATACAAAATGCGGTATGTCTCCCTTGACGCAAAGCCGGTCCGCAGCTGTTGCGGACTTACGTTGCAGGCCGAGGCACAGCTTGACGACGCTTCGCCCTCCAATGACCTGTTGATCCCCGGCGGCATTGGCGTGGACGCCTTGGTACCGGATCAAAGGTTACGTCGGATTGTCCAGCAACGCGCCGCACATAAAGGTGACGGTCGATTGATCTCCGTCTGCTCCGGTGCCTTGGTCCTTGCCGCTGCGGGGGTGCTCGACGGGCTTGCGGCCACGACCCATTGGTCCCGCGCTGCGGATGTTCGCAAATTCGCAGATGTCTTGTGGGATCTGGACCGGATTTGCACAACGCACAGGCGGGTCTTTACCTCTGCCGGTGTGGTCACCGGGATCGACCTTGCGCTGGCGATCATCCGCGCTGATTGCGGTGCAGCCGCTGCGTTGGACGTGGCGCGCGAACTGGTCGTGCAACTGCGCCGCACCGGCGGTCAAAGCCAATATGCCCTCCATCTGGCCGGTCAATTTTCAGCGGATGACGCCTTGGCCCGATTGATTGAACAAGTGGTGACGCACCCGCACCTGGAGTGGTCGCTGGAAATGCTGGCGGATACAGCGGGCATGAATGCTCGCACCCTGTCACGGCACTTCAAACGGGATTTACAAGTCACACCTGCCCAGTTTGTAGAACGGGTGCGGGTCGATCATGCGCGCGGATTGTTGCAGGGAAAGCTGCCATTGAAACAGGTCGCACAGGACAGCGGTTTCGGGGATCTGCAACGGATGCAGCGGGCGTTTCAACGCCGGTTTGGTGTGCGTGTCAGCGAATATCTGACCACCTTCGGGGACGTATAAATTTTGGGGAAATGGGGGGCGTCCCGGGGCCAGCGCACTGGCCCCGGATCAATGGCTTACTGCCAGGATTTGATCAGCTCGTCATAAGCGATCGTAACTGGTTCTTCGTCCTCGTTCGCCAGCTTCGCTTTGGGCGAACCGGGCTGGGACAGCCAGTACTCGGCATCTTTTTCTTCGTTCATCTTCGGACCGATATCGCCCTGAACACCGGCACGCTCCAGACGGATCAGAACTTTTTCCTGATCTGCGCAAAGTGAATCCAGTGCTTCCTGAGGTGTTTTCGCACCTGACATCGCGTCGCCAATGTTCTGCCACCACAGCTGTGCCAGCTTTGGATAGTCAGGCACGTTGGTGCCGGTTGGCGACCACTGAACGCGCGCGGGCGAACGGTAGAATTCAACCAGACCACCCAGTTTGGGCGCACGCTCGGTAAAGCTTTCGTGCTGGATCGTGGATTCACGAATGAACGTCAGACCAACATGGCTTTTCTTCACGTCGACAGTTTTCGATGTCACGAACTGGGCATAAAGCCAGGCCGCCTGAGCGCGATCAACAGGTGTTGATTTCATCAGGGTCCAGGAACCGGCATCTTGGTAGCCAATCTTGGTGCCTTCGGTCCAGTATGCACCGTGTGGCGAAGGTGCCATGCGCCACTTTGGCGTGCCATCTTCGTTCATCACAGGCAGATCAGGCTCTACGGACGCCGCAGTGAATGCGGTGTACCAGAACATCTGCTGTGCAACGTTACCCTGTGCAGGAATTGGGCCCGCTTCAGAGAACGTCATACCGGCAGCGGCGGGCGGAGAGTATTTTTCCAGCCATTCGATTGCCTTGGTCACAGCATAGACAGCTGCTGGTCCGTTGGTGGCACCACCGCGCGCAACGCAGGACCCCACAGGCTGTGAGTTTTCGTTCACACGGATGCCCCATTCGTCAACAGGCAGACCGTTGGGTTCGCCCACATCGCCGGCACCGGCCATGGACAGCCACGCGTCAGTGTAACGCCACCCCAGTGACGGGTCTTTCTTGCCGTAGTCCATGTTGCCAAAGACTTCGCCTTCAACGCCAAGACGTGACAGATCACGGCCGGTGAAGAATTCCGCAATGTCCTCGTAAGCCGTCCAGTTGACTGGCACACCCAGATCGTAGCCGTATTTCGCTTTGAAATCCGCTTTGTTCTGTTCGTCGTTGAACCAATCGTAGCGGAACCAGTAGAGGTTCGCGAACTGCTGGTCGGGCAGTTGGTACACCTTGCCATCGGGGCCGGTGGTGAAGGACAGGCCGATGAAATCTTCCAGATCAAGGTTCGGGTTTGTAACCGCCGCCCCTTCGCCGGACATCCAGTCGGTCAGGTTGCGCGCCTGTTGGTAACGCCAGTGCGTACCGATCAGGTCGGAGTCGTTGATATAGGCGTCATAGATGTTTTCGCCCGACTGCATTTGTGTTTGCAGCTTTTCAACAACGTCGCCTTCGCCGATCAGGTCATGTGTGACCTTGATGCCGGTGATCGCTTCGAATGCAGGCGCAAGCACGGTGGATTCATAGGTGTGCGTGCCGATGGTTTCGGAGACAACGTTGATCTCCATACCCTCGAACGGTTTGGCTGCGTCGACGAAAAACTGCAGTTCCGCTTCCTGATCTGCACGTGACAGCACGGACATATCGCCGATTTCACTGTCGAGAAATGCCTTAGCGGCATCCATGTCAGCAAAGGCGGGTGCGGCGAACATACATGTCGCCAGCGCAATCGCTGTGGTTCCCTTAAGTCGCAAGTTCATTCTGGTTCCTCCCTAAAATGATAGTAATGAAGGCGATCCGGTTCTTGCGTGCCGGACTGCCTTTTCGATTACACCCAGCGGAAAACCGCAATGGCGTAAAACAGACAAACAACCAACGCACCCCATTGCGGCGCATCCAGTAAGCCAAGCCATGCCAGATTGATAAAGGCAGAGCCCAGCAGCGTGATGAACAGCCGGTCACCACGTGTTGTTTCGATCCGCAAGATACCGCTGCGCGGTGCCTCGGGGAATTTGATTGCCAGCACTGTGAAAGTCACCAGCGTGGCCGCGATGATGCCGAAGAATGCGGCGGTCGGCCAAGTCCATGCCATCCAGTCCATCAGAGGTCCTCTTTTTCTACGGGCGATGCCCAACCAACAAATTTTCGATTTGAATTCCGCACATAAGCCACGACCCGAATCCAATGCCTGCTGGGTTCGAACTCCTCAGGCGGTGTCGAAATTGCAGTATACTCTTCACCTTGGGCGATCACGTTTGGCACATACCTCACAGTGTTTTCTTTATGCGGGTCACGTTCCTTCTTGAATGAAGGGCTCATCTGGGACGATTGATCATAACGCTCGATCGGCCCTATTGTATCTCTGCCCTTTAGACTTGAATGAAAACTAACATGTACACTTTGAACTACGAAAGGGCGCGAGCCAGCATTCGAAACCACAAATCCATAGTGTCGATCTCTGGTCCAGAACTCATTTGGATTGAAGACACTTACAGAAGCCTTTGGTCCCTGTAATAACCAACGAAGTGCTGCAGTTACCGCGATGATGGTTGATAACATGGCTCCATAAATCGCTACAAGATTAGCCACCGTCCACTCTGCCATCACACTCTCCCCAGGGCAAAACCCTTGGCGATGTAGTTGCGGACAAAATAGATCACCAAAGCGCCCGGCACGATCGTCAGCACACCGGCCGCGGCCAGCACGCCCCAGTCGATACCGGCAGCGCCCACAGTACGCGTCATGGTGGCGGCAATGGGTTTCGCGTTAACCGATGTCAGCGTCCGGCTGAGCAGCAGTTCCACCCATGAGAACATAAACAGGAAAAACGCGGTGACACCGATGCCAGAAGCAACCAGAGGCGTGAAAATCTTGATGAAAAACCGCGGAAAGGAATAGCCGTCGATATAGGCGGTCTCGTCAATCTCCTTGGGCACGCCGCGCATGAACCCTTCCAAGATCCAGACCGCCAGCGGCACGTTGAAAAGACAATGCGCCAAGGCGACGGCGATATGGGTGTCGAACAGGCCGACCGAACTGTAAAGCTGGAAAAACGGCAGGGCAAACACCGCAGGCGGGGCCATCCGGTTGGTCAGCAGCCAGAAGAACAAATGCTTGTCCCCCATAAAGGTGTAGCGGCTGAACGCATAGGCCGCAGGCAGCGCCACCAGCAGCGAAATCACCATGTTCATGACCACATAGGCCATCGAGTTGAGATAGCCGGTGTACCATGACGCATCCGTCAGGATCGTCAGATAGTTGTCAAACGTCAGATCACGCGGCCACAGGGTAAAGGTGTTCAGGATCTCTGAATTGGTTTTCAGGCTCATCATCACCAGCCAGTAAATTGGCAGGAGCAAGAACAAGAGGTACAGCCCCATCACCACAACATTGCCTTTGATACGGGGCATACGGCGGGCTTGGGTTTGGGCGACATCAGACATCAGTGGCCATCCCTTTTATCAAGGTTCGTCATCACGGTGTAGAACACGTAAGACACCAGCAAAATCACCAGATAATACATGATCGAGAATGCAGCGGCGGGGCCAAGGTCGAACTGTCCCAGCGCCATCTTGACCAGATCAATCGACAGGAAGGTGGTCGAGTTGCCGGGTCCGCCGCCAGTCACCACAAATGGCTCAGTGTAGATCATAAAGCTGTCCATGAACCGCAACAGGATCGCGATCATCAGCACGCCCATGATTTTGGGCAGCTCAATGAAACGGAACACTTTCCAGCGGCTGGCTTGGTCGATTTTGGCCGCTTGGTAATAGGCGTCGGGAATGGATTGCAGGCCGGCATAGGCCAACAGCGCGACCAGCGATGTCCAGTGCCAGACATCCATCACAATGACGGTAATCCACGCGGCATAGAAATCTTGGGTATAGTTATAATCAATGCCCAAAGCAGCGAGCGTATAGCCCAACAGGCCGATATCGACGCGCCCGAAAATCTGCCAAATCGTGCCGACCACATTCCACGGAATCAACAGCGGCAGCGACATCAACACCAGACAGAGCGACGCCCAGAAGCCCGATTTGGGCATATTCAGCGCAACAAAGATTCCCAGCGGAATTTCGATGGCAAGGATGATCGCCGAGAACGTAATCTGACGCCCGAGCGCATTCCACATCCGCTCAGATGCCAGCATTTCCTCGAACCACTCAAGGCCCGCCCAGAAGAACTGGTTGTTGCCGAACGTGTCTTGCACCGAATAATTTACAACTGTCATCAGGGGGATAACAGCCGAAAAGGCGACCAGCACGAGAACCGGCAGGATCAGGAACCATGCCTTTTGATTGACGGTCTTGTTCATATCAAGCCCCCTTTGGCGCGACGCGCCAGCTGTCGGAATAAACGTTCACACCCGCCGGATCGAAAACCACACGGTTCATATCGGGTGAAATCTCGGCCCCTTCGGGGGCAAGGACGTTCACCTCGGTTCCGTTGAAATCGGCGCGCACAATCTTGTGGCGGCCTACATCTTCGACACGTTTGATGGTGACCGGCAGCCCCTGATCCCCCGTCGCAAGTGACGTGAATTCCGGACGCACGCCCAGTTCAACCTTGCCTGACAGCGGGCCAAACCCTTTGCCCAGATTGATCTGGGTCCCTGCCAGCACCGCCTTGTCGCCGTTCACTTCTGCATCCAGCACATTCATGCCGGGCGAGCCGATGAAGTAACCGACAAAGGTATGTTCCGGCGTTTCAAACAATTCCTGCGGCGTGCCCATCTGCACAACGCGGCCATCATACATCACCACCACCTTATCGGCAAAGGTCAGCGCCTCGGTCTGGTCATGGGTCACATAGATCATCGTGTGGCCAAATTCGTGATGCAGGGATTTCAGCTGTGTGCGCAGTTCCCATTTCATATGCGGGTCAATCACTGTCAGCGGCTCATCAAACAGCAAGGCGTTCACGTCTTCGCGCACCATGCCACGGCCCAGCGAGATTTTCTGCTTCGCATCCGCCGTCAACCCGCGCGCCTTGTGGTTCAGCGTGTCTTCCATGCCGATCATCGCGGCGATCTGTTGCACGCGTTCTTTGGTATAGGCCGGATCAGCCCCGCGGTTGCGCAGCGGGAACGCCAGATTATCGCGCACCGTCATCGTGTCATAGACCACCGGAAACTGGAACACCTGCGCGATGTTGCGCTCGGTTGTGGGGGCCATTGTCACGTCTTGGTCGTTAAACAGGATACGGCCCTGCGACGGGTGCAGCAGACCGGAAATGATGTTCAGCAACGTGGATTTGCCACAGCCCGACGCACCCAGCAGCGCATAGGCTTCGCCGTCCACCCAATCGTGGTTCAGCTCCTTCAGCGCGAAATCGTCTTCGCCCTTGGGGTTGGGCAGATAGGAATGTGCCAGATTTTCGAGGGTGATTTTTGCCATGACCGTTCTCCCTCAGGCCGCCGTCGCATAAGACGCAGGCGCAACCGATGTGCCGTCTTGTGCAAAAATGTAGACATGTTTCGGGTCAAGATAGACCTGAAGCGGCGCACCAATTTCCAGGTTCTTCACCCCGTGGATCAGACCCACCCAAGTGTCGCCGTGATGATCAAGGTGCACAAAGGTTTCCGAGCCGGTGATTTCCGTCACCTGCAAGGTCGCGTTGAACGTCATACCGTCAGTGCCTGTGTGATCCAGTTCAAGGTGGTTGGGCCGGAAACCGGCAAGATACACACCGTCGGCCAGCCCCGCAAACGCCCCCAAGGCCGGCGCGCTTTGCCCGTCCCCGAAGGACAGGGTATCGCCAGATTTGCGCACTTGCAGAAAGTTCATCGGCGGGTCGGAAAACACCCGCGCCGTTGTCGCATCAACCGGCTGGCGGTACACCACGGGCGTTTTGTCAAACTGGGTGATCCGCCCTTCCCACATGGTGGCCGTGTTACCACCGAGTAGCAGCGCCTCTTCCGGCTCTGTGGTGGCATAAACAAAGATTGAACCGGCTTCTTCAAAAATCTTGGGGATCTCGGCGCGCAATTCTTCGCGTAGTTTGTAATCAAGGTTCGCCAGTGGTTCATCCAGCAACACCAGACCCGCGTCTTTCACCAAAGCGCGCGCGAGCGCACAGCGCTGCTGCTGACCACCGGAAAGCTCCAGCGGTTTGCGATCCAGAAACGGGGAAAGCTTCATCAGATCCGCGGCAGTGCGCACAGCCTTGTCGATTTCATCCGCCGTTTTGCCCAGCAGGCGCATCGGGCTGGCGATATTGTCATAAACGCTCATCGAGGGGTAGTTGATGAATTGCTGATATACCATCGCAACGCCCCGGTCCTGCACGCGCATGCCGGTCACGTCCTTGCCATCCCAGAAAATCTTGCCACTGGTGGGGACATCCAACCCGGCCATCAGGCGCATCAGCGACGTCTTGCCCGCTGACGTCGGCCCAAGCAACACGTTCATCGTACCCGAGGACAGTTCAAGGTCAGTGGGGTAAATCAAGGTCTGACCGTTCAAAACGGTGGACACGTTTTCAAGGACAAGTGACATTACGCCTCCCCGGTTTCTGATTGACGGGCAACGCCCAAAGCTTGCGCCATCCAGTCATCCAGTAGTTTGATTTCCTGCGCCGTCATGCGCAGACCCAGCTTGGAGCGGCGCCAAACGATGTCTTCCGCGCGGCGGGCAAATTCCTTTTCAACCAGCCAGAGCACTTCGAATTCTGTCAGGTTGGATCCAAAGCTCTGCCCCAGATCTTGTGCCGTTTTCGCCTCGCCCAGCACCTCGAACGCATCCTTGCCGTAGGCCTTGATCAAACGGGTGGCCCAAGCTGTATCCAGAAACGGGTATTGCGCCTGAAGCTGCGCGATCAATGCGGCAACCCCGTCGACAGGGAAATCCCCGCCCGGCAAAGGCACCCCAGCGGTCCAGGGTTTGTCGTCTTTGGAAAAGAACGGTGTGATTTTTTCCAAAGCGCTTTCGGCCAACCGGCGATAGGTGGTGATCTTGCCGCCGAACACGTTCAGTATCGGCGCACCTGCTGATTGGTCCAGTGTCAGAACATAGTCACGCGTCGCCGCAGTGGCCGAGGTTGCGCCGTCATCATACAGCGGGCGCACACCGGAATAGGTCCAAACGATGTCGTCTTTGCTGACCGGTGTTTTCAAGTATTTCGACGCAAATTCGATCAGGTAATCCTGTTCTTCAGGTGTGCAGACAGGTTTCGTTGCGACGTCCGTGTGTTCCGCATCGGTGGTGCCGATCAGGGTAAAATCGTTCTCGTAAGGGATCGTGAAAATGATCCGCCCGTCTGTGCCCTGAAAGAAATAGCATTTGTCGTGATCATAAAGCTTGCGGGTCACGATGTGACTGCCCCGCACCAAACGCACGCCTTCGGATGAATTGATGCGCACTGCGTTGCGAATGACGTTTTCGACCCATGGCCCACCTGCGTTGACCAACATGCGTGCCATCACGACACGCTGCGCGCCGGTGTCTGTGTCTTCAAGCGTGATCTGCCAAATGCCGTCGACCTGCTGGGCCGATACAACTTTGGTGCGCACGTTGATCTTTGCGCCGCGATCCTGCGCATCGCGTGCGTTCAGCGCCACCAGACGGCTGTCTTCGATCCAGCAATCCGAGTATTCATACGCTTTTTCAAACCGGTCTTGCAGCGGCGCGCCTTCGGCCGTGCCGGACAGGTTGATCGATGTCGTCCCCTTGAGGATTTTGCGCCCGCCCAGATTATCATACATGAACAGACCAAGGCGCACGAGCCACGCAGGGCGACGCCCGCGCATCCAGGGCATGACAAAACTCAGGACTTTGGATGTTGGCGTGTCGCCCTCAAACCGCATGTCCTTGTGATAGGGCAGGACAAAACGCATCGGCCATGAAATATGCGGCATTGCCCGCAGCAAGGTTTCACGTTCAATCAACGCCTCGCGCACAAGGCGGATTTCCCAGTATTCAAGATAGCGCAGCCCGCCGTGAAACAGCTTGGTTGACGCTGATGAGGTGGCAGAGGCCAGATCGTTCATTTCGGCCAGCTCGACACTTAATCCACGTCCGACCGCATCGCGCGCAATGCCGCATCCGTTGATGCCGCCGCCGATGACAAACAGGTCTACGATGTCGTGGTTTTCACGCTGATCCAATGAAGCCCCCCCGCGTTCACCTTGCGCTGTTCACTTGCTGACAACGCTAGGGGCCAAACAACACCACATCCGGCAATATGGCAATAACGAATGTTCGTTTATGTTCCTTTTAGGACAAGCTGCTGAAAATGATGGGAGTTTTCTTTCGCCTTCCTGCAAATAGGCCGCGTTTTAGCAAGGCATTCGAATCGCGGCCTTGACGATTTGGGCGGACTGTTGATTGATACCTGCCATAGAATACGGCGCAGCGCCCCGCACAAACGGGCCGCGCATGCAAAAATCAGAGAGCACACGATGGTCGCAAATTTCAGGCAAAAAGAGATCCTTGATCTGGCCCGTAAGGACGGCAAGGTCACTGTGGACGGGCTGGCCGAATTTTACGACGTTACCGTGCAAACCATCCGGCGCGACCTGTCTGATCTGGCGCAAAGTGGTCGGCTTGAACGGGTACATGGCGGCGCGGTGATCCCGTCAGGTGTGGTCAATATTGTCTATGAGGAACGCCGCCGGCTGAACGAAGGGGGCAAGAAATCCATCGCGCTGGCCTGTGCGCAGGCGATACCGGACGGGGCCTCCGTCTTTATGAACATCGGCACCAGTACGGAAGCCGTTGCGCGCGAATTGCTGGATCACGAAAACCTGCTGGTGGTGACGAACAACCTGAACATCGCGAATATTCTGGCCCAAAACCACAGCTGCGAAATCATTCTGGCCGGGGGCGTGTTGCGCCGTGCGGATGGCGGGATTGTCGGCGGGCTGACCGTCGATATGGTCAAACAATTCAAGTTTGATTATTCCGTCCTGGGGTGCTCCGCGATTGATGCCGACGGTGATTTGCTGGACTTTGACGGGCAGGAAGTCATGGTTAGCAGCACCGCCATCGGACGCTCGCGCAAGGTGATGATCGTGGCCGACCAACACAAGTTTACCCGCAAGGCACCGCTGACCATCTGTTCCCTGCGTGATGTCGATATTTTGTTCACCGATGGTAAACTTGCCCCTGCCCTAAGCGCAAATTGCGAAAGTTGGGGCACTCAGGTGGTGACGTCGTGACTCCTGCGATCTTACAGATGTGTCTCTTGCGTCCATGAAAACCCAAGACCGTTCAGGTTGGGTGTTCGTGGCACCTGCGATGGTGATTATGGGGCTGGTCGGTCTTGTTCCCTTGCTGACCGTGGTGAACTATTCCTTCTTTGAAATCTTCATTCTGGAGTCGCGGTTCTGGGTCGGACTGGAGTGGTACACAGAGATCATCCGCGCTCCGCGTTTCTGGTCAAGCTTTGGCCGCAGCACCCTGTTCAGCGCGCTGATCCTGTTGATCCAGATCCCATTGGGCATCGCCATCGCCCTGTGCATTCCGCACGGTAAATTCTGGGTCGGGATCACACTTGCCCTCGTTGCCCTGCCGCTGCTGGTGCCATGGAACATGATCCCGTCACTTTGGCTCAGCCTGCTCAACCCCGAGACAGGTATCTTGGGCCGGATCTTGCCAAACCTCGGATGGCCCGACGACTGGAAGCTTTCTGCGCCCCATACATGGGCGGTGATCGTTGCAATGGATGTCTGGCATTGGACCAGCCTTGTGGTGATCCTGTGCTACAGTGCGCTGACCACCATTCCCGCAGCCTATTATCAGGCCGCTGCCATCGACGGGGCCAGCCCGTGGCAGGTGTTTCGCCACATCCAGCTGCCGCGCCTGTTGAACGTGTTGCTGATGGCAATCCTGCTCAGGTTCATGGATTCCTTTATGATCTACACAGAGGCGTTTCCGATCAACGCGGGCGGGCCGGATGGTGCAACGCTGTTTCTGGCCGTGGATCTGGGGGAGGAAATCAAAGCCTTTAACTACGGCCCCTCCGCTGCGCGCTCTGTCATCTACTTCCTGATCATCGTCAGCGTCGCATGGCTGTTCAGCAAGGCGCAGGGCAAGCTAGATCGCGCAGGTGCCACGTGAACGGGATGGCCAGATATCTTGGTGCGATCAAAACCGTGACATTGCTCGCTTTTCTCGGCTTCACCTTTCTGCCGCTGGTGCAGATGACGCTGATCAGCTTTGTTGCGACATTGCCCACCACTTCCGTCGAGGTCGGCTCCTTTACCCTGCACAACTACGCAGGGATCTGGAGCGACCCAGCCTTGCGTTCAGCCTTTGTCAATTCCATCGCCTATGTGTTGATCAATATCTGCATCACCGTGCCGGTCGCCATCCCCGCCGCCTATGCGTTTTCGCGCATGTCCTTTGCTGGCGACACCCATCTGTTCCTTGCGTTCATCGCGTTTCGCATTACCCCGCCGGTTGTGCTGACCCTGCCGATCTTCCAGTTGTTCTCGGCGCTTGGCATTGTGAATTCGGTATTTGGAATCGCGCTGGCGCATTGCCTGTTTAACCTGCCGGTTTCAATTTGGGTGCTGCAAGGCTTCATCTCGGCCATCCCCAAAGAGATGGACGAAACCGCATTTCTTGACGGCTATTCGCGTCCCCGCTTCATCTGGGGAATCCTGTTGCCACAGATCGCACCGGGCATCGCGGTCACCGCCTTCTTTTGCTTCATGTTTTCTTGGGTCGAAGTCGTTTTCGCCCGCATCCTGACCACCACAAATGGCAAACCGATCAGCATGGCGTTGAACGCATTGTTCGGATTTCAAACCGACATCGGACTGGTGATGGCCGTCACAGTGGCATCCATGCTGCCCGGCGCGGTATTGCTGTTTGCCATGCGCAACCATTTGTCGCGCGGCTTTCGCATCGGCGGCTAGAACAGGCGCATGGGACAATCAGTCGTAACCGACTTTGGCCTTTTTCATGTGCAATTCGAACCGTGCATCTTTGGCTTCGGCTTCGTCATCAAACCAGTCTGTACGCGACTGCCCCGTACTGCCGACACGCCCCCATTCACGCACCAATGCCCAGTCGCCAAACAGTCCGGGCAGCAAATCAATACGGTAGAAACGACAGTTGGTGGAGGATTTGTCGAGTTGAGTCAGATACATACCGTCTTCGCCATAACAAGATAGAACTAGAACTTTACGATACCAAGCCGAATCACCGATGTCTTTAGGAAGATGCGTATTTCGGTCGAAAAAGTCGCGAACCTTGCGGCAGCACGAAAAAGGGCGCAGCTGAATGCCACGCCCCTTCCTGAAATCTTACATCATCGCCTTGAAAAGGCGCGGCTCGCTTATGCCAGCTGGATGTTTGTCGCGCTCTCGCGGCCGTCGCGGCCTGCTTCGATGTCGAAAGTAACTTTCTGATCATCGGACAGACCTGTCAGGCCTGCTTGCTCGACTGCAGAGATGTGTACGAAAACATCTTTGCTGCCGCCTTCGGGCGCGATAAAGCCGAAGCCTTTAGTTAAGTTGAACCATTTGACTGTGCCATTGGCCATGTCATTATTCCTTAATATGCTGCCCGCAGGATGCGGCAGGTCGGCTAAGTCCGTAGATAGATCGTATGACTGAGCCGTAAGGAGCAGTAATGCCGATAGATATAATAACGTCGCACCGCCCACATGCGCCTTTATTACCTATATAGCAAGCACCATTCCTGCCGCGCCTTAACTGTCTTGCGAATATTGCCCCGCCACCGTTCAACCTGATGGGGCGGCCTTGCCCAAGTCACTGGCATACGGCAAAGAAAAAGGCCCCCCGCATCTGCGGAGGGCCTTTCAAAAAAACGATAACGCTGGGCTTACAGGCCCGTGGATACGTCGATCGTGTTGCCTTCTTCAAGCGTCACATAGGCCTTTTTTACGTCCTTGCGGCGACCGATCTGGCCCCGGAAACGCTTGACCTTGCCTTTGGTGACGGTCGTGTTCACGGCCTTCACCTTGACACCAAAGAGCGCTTCAACAGCTTCTTTGATCATTGGCTTGTTGCTATCGATTGCCACTTCAAAAACAACGGCATTGTTCTCGGATGCCATGGTTGCTTTTTCAGTGATGATCGGTTTGCGGATCACGTCATAGTGGTTGTGCTTGGCGCTCATTTCAAACGGGCCTCCAATGCTTCGATGCCCGCCTTCGTGATCACCAAAGTGTCACGCTTGAGGATATCATATACGTTAGCGCCCATTGTCGGCAGGATGTCCAAACCTTCAATGTTGCGCGCGGCTTGCAGGAAGTTTTCGTTGACGGTTGCGCCGTCAATGATCAACGCCCGCTTCCAACCGAGGTTGGAGACCTGCTTGGCCAATGCTGCTGTTTTACCTTCGGATGTTGCATCCTCGATAATCACCAGCTCGCCCGCTTTCATCTTTGCAGACAGCGCGTGACGCAGACCCAGCTTGCGGAACTTCTTGGTCAGCTCGTGACCGTGAGAACGCACAACCGGCCCCTTGTAAACACCACCCCCGCGGAAGATCGGCGCAGAACGTGCACCGTGACGTGCGCCGCCGGTACCTTTCTGACGATAGATCTTCTTGGTAGAGTAGCTCACTTCGGAGCGCGTCTTGACCTTGTGTGTACCGGCCTGCGCGTTGTTGCGCTGCCAGCGGACAACGCGGTGCAGGATGTCGGCGCGTGGCTCGAGGCCGAACAGGGCCTCGTCCAGGTCTACCGATCCGGCTTTGGCGCCGTCGAGTTTGATGACATCGAGTTTCATGCGTCACCTTCTTTCTTGTCTGCGTCAGCGGCAGGTGCATCGGCACCTTCTGCGGCGATCTCTGCTTCGGCTGCTTTCAGCGCTTCTGCTTCGGCTGCTGCCTGCTCTTCAGCAAGACGTGCGGCTTCTGCTTCGGCTTCTGCGGCTGCGGCGGCGGCTGCTTCTTCAGCGGCTTTCGCGGCTTCACGTGCGGCAGATGCCAATGCGGCTGGAACAATCGCATTCTCGGGGAACGGCTTTTTCACCGCGTCCTTAACAGTCACCCAACCACCCTTGGAGCCGGGAACCGCGCCTTTGACCATGATCAGACCACGTGCTGTGTCGGTTTTCACGATTTCAAGGTTCTGCGTTGTCACGCGGGCAGCACCCATGTGACCGGCCATTTTCTTGCCTTTGAAAACCTTACCGGGATCCTGACACTGGCCTGTAGAACCGTGCGAACGGTGAGAGATGGAAACACCGTGTGTCGCGCGCAAACCGCCAAAGTTGTGACGCTTCATCGCACCGGCAAAACCTTTACCGATCGACGTGCCTGCAACATCAACATACTGACCTGCGAAATAGTGATCCGCAATGATCTCTTCGCCAACGTCGAGCATGGCATCCGCATCAATGCGGAATTCTGCAACTTTACGCTTTGGTTCAACCTTTGCTGCTGCAAAGTGGCCGCGCATCGCCTGAGACGTGCGTTTTGCCTTTGCCGTACCGGCACCGAGCTGAACAGCAACATAGCCGTCCTTTTCGATGGTACGCTGTGCAACAACCTGAAGGTTATCGAGATGAAGAACGGTTACAGGAATCTGCTTGCCGTCTTCCATGAACAGCCGGGTCATGCCCAACTTTTTTGCAATAACGCCTGAGCGCAACATAACAATTACCCTCCTACGTTTATGACTGCAGCTTGATCTCGACGTCCACACCAGCGGCGAGGTCGAGCTTCATCAGCGCGTCAACGGTCTGGGGGGTCGGATCAACGATATCCAGCAGACGCTTGTGCGTGCGGATTTCGAACTGGTCACGGGATTTCTTGTCGACGTGCGGGCCACGCAGAACGGTGAACTTTTCGATCTTGTTCGGCAGCGGAATCGGGCCACGAACAGATGCGCCGGTACGCTTGGCGGTGTTGACGATTTCTTGTGTGGAAGTGTCCAGCACGCGGTAATCAAACGCCTTCAACCGGATGCGGATATTTTGGCTTTGTGCCATGTATATATCATCCCTAAATCAGGGCTTTAACGGATTGGAGGATGTCGGCTCATCCGGCACCCTCTTCGCGTCTTATGTGTAACACGGGCAAGGCCGCGTGTTGAACGCGGCCTTGGTGTTGGGGCTGCTATAGGGGGAGTCGGTGTGGGTGGCAAGAGGGTTTTTTATGCGACTTCTCTTCTGAAATAGGTCAGGTTCAGAACCCTATTTCCTTCAGGCGCAGCGTCACGTCAGTAACGTCCTCATCTGATCTCAAAGTTTCATCATACATCAATCGATAAGAATTCGTGTACTGATTAAACTTGGCTTTTCGAACGACAACATCCACAGGGATAAGTGATGCGACGACTACGCGATATTGTCTATCGAACAGCACCGCTGCAAGAACGTCGAAACCGGCAAGATCACGAATAGCGCCAAGCTGCTCATTTCCGCCGGAACGAGACAATCGCCTCGCCTTTATCTGGATCCTCGATCCACCGGAATTTGCATCGAACCCTTTCTGAGATCGTGTTGCCGGTTTCCAGCCAAACGCCTTGATGAAAGCGTGTTCGGCAAGGTCCCCCGTCAAACTATTACCCGACTTCAACACACCACGCGCTCTAAACTCATCCTGAACAGCAACAAATGTAGAGAGTAGGTCGGCGGTCGATACTTCACCAAGCTGCAAACGCTGTTCCTGCGGAGAAACAACGCAGGGAATAAGCAGGCCAAAAAGAAAGACGATTGTAAACTTCATTCCCCAATCTTCGGCGCAACACCGTTAACGAACCGTTAAAAAAAGCAAAAGGCCGCCCCGAATGGAGCGGCCTTTTGTTCTCTATAACTTCTGTGTGCCGACACCTTGCTCTCGTGATCTTTTTCTCAAGGGGAAAAGACACTGACACAAGGCGTCGCACCGTCAACGACGCATGAGCGTTGTTGCTTACTCAGTGATCTTGGACACAACGCCCGCGCCAACAGTACGGCCACCTTCGCGGATCGCGAAACGCAGGCCCTGCTCCATCGCGATGGGCGCGATCAGCTCAACGTCGAACTTCAGGTTGTCGCCAGGCATAACCATTTCTGTGCCTTCTGGCAGAGCAACGGTACCGGTCACATCCGTGGTACGGAAGTAGAACTGTGGGCGGTAGTTCGCGAAGAATGGCGTGTGACGGCCACCTTCTTCTTTGGTCAGAATATAGGCTTCTGCCTCGAACTTGGTGTGTGGGTTCACGGACTTGGGCGCGCAGAGAACCTGACCACGCTCAACGCCGTCACGGTCGATACCGCGCAGCAGAACACCAACGTTATCACCGGCCTCACCACGATCCAGCAGCTTGCGGAACATTTCAACGCCCGTGCAAGTTGTTGTTTTCGTGTCGCGAATACCAACGATCTCGATTGAATCGCCAACGTTGATCACGCCACGCTCAACACGGCCTGTCACAACTGTACCACGACCGGAGATCGAGAATACGTCTTCCACAGGCATCAGGAACGGCTGGTCAACCGCACGTGCAGGTGTCGGGATGTATTCGTCAACAGCTGCCATCAGCGCCACGATTGAGTCTTTACCGATGTTGTCGTCACGCTCTTCCATCGCCGCCAGAGCGGAACCAGGAATGACAGGGATGTCGTCGCCAGGGTACTCGTAAGAGGACAGGAGCTCGCGGATTTCCATTTCCACCAGTTCCAGCAGCTCTTCGTCGTCAACCTGATCCACTTTGTTCATGTAAACAACCATGTACGGGATGCCAACCTGACGGCCGAGCAGGATGTGCTCGCGTGTCTGTGGCATCGGGCCGTCGGCCGCGTTCACAACCAGGATCGCACCGTCCATCTGCGCGGCACCGGTGATCATGTTCTTAACATAGTCCGCGTGGCCGGGGCAGTCGACGTGCGCGTAGTGGCGTGTCTCTGTCTCGTACTCAACGTGCGCGGTGGAGATCGTGATACCGCGTGCTTTTTCTTCGGGCGCGCCGTCAATCTGGTCGTAGGCTTTGAAGTCACCGAAGTACTTGGTGATCGCAGCTGTCAGCGTTGTTTTACCGTGGTCAACGTGGCCGATTGTGCCGATGTTGACGTGCGGTTTATTACGTTCAAACTTTTCCTTTGCCATGGTGTTGGCTCCTTTTGGTTTGTTGGGTGGCGAGGTGAACCCCGCCCTACAGTGTGGGTAGGGCGGGGTTCACCCCGCCGCCCCGATTGTTAATGTTGCCGGTTATGCAAACTTTGCCTGAATCTCGTCAGAGATCGCCTGTGGCACACCTTCGTAGTGATCGAACTGCATGGAGAAGTTCGCACGACCCGAAGACATGGACCGCAAGGTGTTGATGTAGCCGAACATGTTCGCCAGTGGCACGAATGCGTCGATGGCAATCGCGTTACCGCGTGTGTCCTGACCCTGCACCTGACCGCGACGTGATGTCAGGTCGCCGATGATGCCGCCGGTGTATTCTTCCGGTGTGATCACTTCGACTTTCATCACAGGCTCGAGCAGTTTTGCGCCGGCTTTCTTCATGCCTTCGCGCATACCCATGCGGGCCGCGATTTCAAACGCCAGTACGCTGGAGTCAACGTCGTGGAATTTACCTTCAATCAACGCAACTTTGAAGTCGATCACGGGGAAGCCCGCCAACGGACCGGAGTCCATGACAGATTTGATACCCTTTTCAACACCCGGAATATATTCCTTGGGTACCGAACCACCAACAACGCGAGATTCGAAGGAGTAGCCTTCGCCCGGCTCTGTTGGCGTGATGATCATCTTCACTTCCGCGAACTGGCCCGAACCACCCGACTGCTTCTTGTGGGTGTATACGATTTCAGCTTCACGAGAGATGGTTTCGCGGTAAGCAACCTGAGGCGCACCAATGTTGGCTTCAACCTTGAATTCACGCTTCAGACGGTCAACCAGAATGTCGAGGTGAAGTTCGCCCATGCCCTTCATGATCGTCTGACCGGACTCAAGGTCAGTCTCAACGCGGAAGGATGGATCCTCGGCAGCCAGGCGGGCCAGACCGGTCGACATCTTCTCTTGGTCAGCCTTGGTTTTAGGCTCAACCGCGATCTCGATCACCGGATCAGGGAAGGTCATCGTTTCCAGAACCACAGGATCGTTTACGGCGCACAGCGTGTCACCTGTTGTGGTGTCTTTCAGACCCGCCAGCGCGATGATGTCGCCCGCGAATGCTTCGGTGATTTCTTCACGGTCGATGGCGTGCATCATCATCATACGACCAACACGTTCTTTCTTGCCCTTGGTGGAGTTCAAAAGCGTATCGCCCTTGTTCAGAACACCGGAGTAGATACGTGTGAAGGTCAGCGAGCCCACGAAGGGGTCGTTCATGATTTTGAAGGCAAGGCCGGAGAACGCCATGTCATCATCCGCACGACGCGGGATGTCACGAACTTCTTCTTCGTCTCCGGGTTTAAAGCCCATGTAGTCAACAACGTCGAGCGGGCTCGGCAGATAGTCGACAACAGCGTTAAGCAGCGGCTGAACGCCTTTGTTCTTAAACGCGGAACCGCCCAGAACTGGGACGAAGGACAAGGACAAGCAGCCCTTGCGGATCAGTTTGCGCAGTGTTGGAACGTCGGGCTCAGCCCCGTCCATCAGGTACGCTTCCATTGCCTCATCGTCCATTTCCACAGCAGCTTCGATCAGCTTGCCGCGCCATTCTTTGGCCATGTCCTGCAGGTCGGCACGGATTGGGCGCTTCACCCATGACGCACCAAGGTCTTCGCCCTCGTATACCCACTCTTCCATGGTGACGAGGTCAACCAGACCTTCAAGCTCGGTTTCGGCACCGATTGGAACGCCGATTGGCACAGCTGTCGCGCCGGTACGGTCTTCGATCTGTGCAACACAGTTAAAGAAGTCCGCGCCGATTTTGTCCATTTTGTTAACGAACACGATGCGTGGCACTTTATAGCGGTCGGCCTGACGCCAAACCGTTTCGGTCTGTGGCTCAACACCTGCGTTACCGTCAAGAACAGTAACCGCGCCATCGAGAACGGCCAGCGAACGCTCAACTTCAATGGTGAAGTCAACGTGGCCGGGCGTGTCGATGATGTTCATGCGGTGCTTGGGGGAATCCGGTGTCATGCCGTCTTCGGTGCGCTCCCAGAAGGTGGTTGTCGCAGCGGAAGTAATTGTAATACCCCGTTCCTGCTCCTGCTCCATCCAGTCCATTGTTGCCGCACCATCATGCACTTCGCCGATGTTATGCTCTTTGCCCGTGTAATACAGGATACGTTCGGAACATGTGGTCTTGCCCGCGTCGATGTGCGCGATGATACCAAAGTTGCGATACAGTTCGAGGGGGTAGTCGCGTGCCATTTTAAAGCTTCCTCAGGAATATGCTTTGAAAAAGGTCAAGGGCCCGGCGAATCCGAGCCCCCAATCCAGAGATTTTACCAGCGGTAGTGGCTGAATGCTTTGTTCGCATCGGCCATCTTGTGCGTGTCTTCGCGTTTCTTCACGGCTGTACCGCGAGACTGAACAGCGTCCAGAAGCTCGCCTGCAAGGCGCTCTTCCATGGTGTTCTCGTTGCGCGCACGGGCGGCTTTGATCAACCAGCGGATCGCAAGCGCAACGCGACGCTCGGGGCGTACTTCGACAGGTACCTGATAGGTGGCACCGCCAACGCGACGTGAACGTACTTCGACGGAAGGCTGGATGTTTTCCAGCGCTTCGTGAAACACTTCGATCGGTGCGCGTTTGATCTTGTCTTCAACGCGGGTCATGGCGTTGTAAACAATGCTTTCAGCAACGGACTTTTTACCGTCGATCATCAGGTTGTTCATGAATTTGGTCAGAACCAGATCGCCATACTTGGCGTCTGGCAGTACTTCGCGTTTTTCAGCGGCGTGACGGCGTGACATATGAGTGTCTTCCTCTTAGCGGGGGTGAGGCCACGGCCCCACCATACAAACGGTTGGTGAAACGGGGTTGCCCCCGCCTGTGACTTACTTCGGACGCTTGGCACCGTACTTGGAACGACGCTGCTTACGGTCTTTAACGCCCTGTGTATCCAGAACACCGCGCAGGATGTGGTAGCGCACACCGGGAAGGTCTTTCACACGACCGCCGCGGATCAGAACCACAGAGTGCTCCTGAAGGTTGTGGCTTTCACCCGGGATATAGGAAATCACTTCGAAACCGTTGGTCAGGCGAACCTTGGCCACTTTCCGCATCGCGGAGTTCGGTTTCTTTGGCGTGGTTGTATATACACGTGTGCAAACGCCGCGCTTTTGCGGGCACTGCTCAAGGTGCATGGATTTAGAAGTCTTGCGTTTCGGCTGGCGCGGCTTGCGGATCAGCTGTTGGATCGTTGGCATTCCGGTTTATCCCCGTTCTGTCTACATCAGATGCGCGGGGCTGACCCCAACGCGGTTTCAAATTCTGTGCCTTGTCTTTCGACAAAGCGAAAACACCGCAACGCATCCGTACCGAGGAAAGCGAGGCGGTGGGGCACCAGAGGACCGAGTCAGCAATAGACCGGATCTTGACCACTTAAGTTATGATTTCGGCTGGCAAAGGAGACCTCCGCGACCGAGATAGCGGGCGTATAGGCGATGGTTCCAGAGGTGTCAACCGCATGGACCGCCTTGCGCGGCTGCGGGCCGCCTGTAATGGTAGACCAACACAGAAAAGGCAACAGACCCCATGCAAACAATTGGCATCTGCCGCTTTTCCTACCCCGGTGACGGCGGGTTTCAAGTAGAACACGCCACCCTGCAAGAGCGCATGGACTACCTATATGCGCCCGCGCGGATGGCCGAACGTTTCGCGACCTTCGAAACCATGACATTGCCCCCGCTTATGGCGCAATCAGACGATGACTTTACCCTATTGATCGTGATCGGTGAAAGCCTGCCGGCCCGTTACCTCGACCGGCTGCACGCCGCAGTCGAACACATGCCCCAGGCGGTGATCCGTGCCTATCCCCCTGCCCCGCATCGCAAAATCATGCAAGAAGCGATCAATACTGTGCGCCGGTTTGACGGCGACGCCTGCCTGCAATTCCGTATGGATGACGATGACGCCGTGGCCTGCAGCTATATCGAACGCCTGCGCGAAGCAGCGCAGGATGTTTTGCCCTTGGCCGCCAAACACCGCCATATCGCAATTGATTTCAATCAGGGTTTCATCGCGCGACCCTCTGCACGGGGCCTTGATGTCGCCCCGACCAATACGCCTTATACCACCGCTGCGCTGGCTTTGATGTTCCAGCCGGACCTGCCGCTCAGCGTGATGAACTTCGCCCATATGAAGGTCGGGCAAAAGATGCCGACTGTGACGTTCTCGGGGCAGGATATGCTGATCCGTGGTCACAACGACTATAATGATTCCCGCCAGAAGCCTGGTATCAAAGCGCCGCGTCTGACACCGCTCGATGCCTCTGGAAAGGCGCATTTCAAAGCGACCTACGCCATTGACACAGATGCCGTCGCCGCCGCTTTTGCGGCGTTATCCTCCGATTGACAGCTTGCGTTCGCGGTAAAAGCTGAACACCCCGGTCGCCACAACAATTGACGCCCCCACCAGCGTCAGCACATGCGGCCATTCGCCGAAAACGAACCACCCCAGTATCAGCGCCCAGACCAGCCCCGAATACCGGAAAGGAGCGGTGAACGATACATCGCCGGAACGCATCACCTGTATCGAAAAGAAATACCCGCCCAGAATGCAAAATGCCGACGCCACGATCAGCCCCCATGACTGGGCGGAGATCGCAACCCAAGGCGTGCCGAGCGACGCAAGCCCCGCAGCGGTCATCACGGATGCCGCCGTGACCAGTGTTACCGTCATGGACGGCACAGTTGGCGAAAGCTTGCGGGTGACCAGATCGCGGATCGTAACACCGATCATCGCGATCAGCGCATAGATCGACCAGATGTTGAACCCTTCGGCCCCCGGTCTGACAATCAGCAGCACGCCGCAAAACCCCACGGCAATCGCCAGACTGCGCCGCCATCCGACGGCCTCGCGCAGGATCACCGCGCTTGCCAATGTCACCGCCAGCGGCACCACCTGCAAAATAGCCGTCAGATTTGCGAGAGGCATGTTGAACAACGCGGTGAGGAAGAAATACGAAATCATCACTTCCGTGGCCGCGCGCACCCAGATGATCACCCAGTCACGCCGCGCGATATTGAAATGCAGCGCGCCCAGCCGTCCCTTGGTGGCAAGGATCAGCCCACAGGTGATCAGGCTGCGCACAAACAACAGCTGGAACAATGGCACGGCACCGCCGGTCAGTTTCAGCATCGTGTCGTTCAGAACAAAGAACGCCATCGACCCCATCATCAGCAGGGCCCCTGCAAGGTTCACCGACATCTCAAAACCCTAACATCCTAAAGATCATCCAGCATTTCAGGCGTCAGCCCGAAACCATCCGCCAACACCCGCCGAACACCGCGCGGACGCAACGCACCGGCCCTGCCCTGCGGCTGGGCGGTGGAATCATTGTCCGCATGCACCGACCTGATCCACATCGGCCGCGCCACCTCGCTGTAGCAATCGTAGTATTCCATCAGGTTCCGATGATTGCGCCGGAACACCGTGGCATGATCCCCCTTGGGCGTGACCATCGCCAAACCGATCCCCAAGGGGGCACGTTCATACCATTCGGTAATCGGCGTTTCGCTGGTCGGATCCAGATAAAGGCCGCGATTGAACGCGATCACAAAGGGCTTGGTATCGGTGCGCACCTGCAACAAATTGTCTGCCACGGCCCTGATCCGCGCCGTCGTGCTGCGGTGCATCGCGTCATCGTCATCTTGACGGAAGGTCGCAATATGGGTCGCGGATGGATCATCCGGCAGCGCGTTAAAGGCCTGTTTGACCGCTTGGATATGAACCAGCGGCGGCAAGGACACGATCTGCATCGGCTTGAAATCGCGAATGATGTCCTCAAGCTCTGCGCGTGCCTTGTCCGGAAAGCTGTCGCCGATCAGCACGGCGCAGGTGAAATCCGTATCTTCCTGAAGCGACATGGTATGAAACGCCAGCCGTTCGAAAAGCTTGAACCGGCGCGACAGACGCGCAGGATCGTATAGCATCTCGCGCATGGCATCCATGCCTTGGGTCGATTTGGCAAACCCGTTTTCGGACAGATAGGAAAACCGCATCAGCCCTTTGATCTGTGCCTTGAGTTTCACTGCTGCCCTGTGGTTGGTTGTGTTTTGGGCAACGTAAGGGATTGCATCGGGGGGCGGAAGAGGCGTCGATGCCTTTCAGTGCGATCGCGCATTTCGCAGCGTGCAGGGTTTGGTCGTTTTTTGCCAAAACCGTTCAAAAATCACTTATTTGAAGCTGAAAACATCAACTTTGCGCCTAAATTCGCATTCCGAAAAAGTTACTCTCTCCATGTAAGCACATGGTATTGCCGAACTTTTCCAGCCTTCAAAGCGCCCGTTTTACGATCCGCAAATTTCAACTCACACGTCAAAATTGAGCCATATCCGGCCCCTAGGCTTGAGGATGTAACCGATTGTGGTCTTACAAATTGGACGTGGATCGCATGTGTATTTTGTAAAAAAGTGAGGAAATGATCATGCAGAATGTAAAACATTTCACCCTCGTAACTCTTGTCTCCGTCGGCATCGGGTCGAGCGCGCTTGCCCTTGATGTGGGCCTTGGCGGTATTGGTATTGGTGCGGACGTCAGCGTTGGCGGCGGCGGTGTCGGCGTGGGCGTCGGCGCCGATGTCGGTGACGTTGGTGTCGGCGTTGGTGCAGGTGTCGGAAGCGGCAGCGGCAGCGGCTCCGGCAATGGCGATGCATCAGGTCAGGGATCTGGCGATGGCTCGGGCAGCGGTACAGGCAGTGTTGGCGCGGGCGGCGTTGGTGTCGGATTGGGCGGCGTAGGTGTCGGTGCGGGCGTAGGCGTGGGCATTGGCGGTTCGGGTGACGGCGGTACTGGCAGTGGTGGCTCTGGCAGTGGGGGGGCCGGTAGCGGTGGTTCGAGCAGCGGTGGTTCGGGCAGCGGCGGGTCCGGCAATGGCGGGTCAAGCAGTGGCGGGTCAGGCAGTGGCGGGTCAGGCAGTGGCGGGTCAGGCAATAGCGGTACGGGCAGCGGTACTGGCGGCGCAGGAACCGGCGGATCCGGCAGCGGGTCTGGCAACGGCTCAGGGACCGGAAACTCGGGCAGCGGGAACAACGGGTCCGACAACGGAAATTCCGGCAGCGGTAACAGCAACGGCAATTCCGGTAATGGGAACGGCGGCTCTGGTAACGGCAACGCCGGTAACGGGAACGCCAACGCTGGCAACAACAGCGGTGGCGGCGCAAGCCCCTCCGTTGGGCGTGGCCGTGATGGTCACAGTGGGCGGGCATCGATCAACGGCAATACAGTCACACGCCTGTCCAACTCCGTCGTGTCGAAAGACGTGGCACGCGACGCACTGGGCACAACCATCTGGTCTTCGGACCGCACGTTCCTTGGCGAAGTCGTGTCGGCAAAACCGGGGCCGGACGGCTATATTGATGTGGCCATGCGTCTGAACCAAAAGATCGGGAATGGTCAGTTGGCCCATATCCGTATGAAGCCTGACTGGATCCGCAATGGTAAATTCAGGATGCGCATGTCGACCGGTAAGTTCATTAAAAGCGTCGTAAACTGAGCCCCGCGCGTCCCTCTATCGAGCCCCTTTATTCTGCCTGTCTCCTCTCGCGGGCAGAATAAAAACAAAAAGCCCCCGCAGTTGGCATACTGCGGGGGCTTCTTATCAATTAAGGGTCAGGGCGAAATCAATCGCGGCTTTCCTCGTCAAAGGTCGGCGAGTTGAACACATCGCCACCGACGATGTCGTTGTTCTCGACCACAGGTGCCGCCAGGGCTGCCGCTGCTTCTGCTTCTTCGCGGCGCGCTTCTATGACAACATTGTCACGGTCGCTTGCCACTTTACGCATCTGCATGGTCGCACCACCGGTACCGGCCGGGATCAGACGGCCCACGATGACGTTCTCTTTCAGACCGACCAGTTTGTCGCGCTTGCCCTGAACCGATGCTTCGGTCAGAACCCGCGTTGTTTCCTGGAACGATGCCGCAGAGATGAACGAACGGGTCTGCAAGGACGCTTTGGTGATACCCAGCAGGATCGGTTCGCCCTTGGCAACACGGCCGCCTTTGGACAGTGCCTTTTCGTTGGCTTGATCGAACTCCTGCTTATCGACGTGTTCGCCTTTCAGCAGCGTGGTGTCACCAGATTCCTGGATCTCCCACTTCTGCAGCATCTGGCGCACGATCACTTCGATGTGCTTGTCGTTGATCTTAACGCCCTGCAAACGATACACGTCCTGAACTTCGTCGATCATATAGTCGGCCAAAGCCTCGACACCCATAATCGCAAGGATGTCATGCGGCGCTGGGTTGCCGTCCATGATGTAATCACCCTTCTGGACAAAGTCACCTTCCGCAACCGGAATGTGCTTGCCCTTGGGCACCATGTATTCAACCTTGTGATCCGGATCCTCGGAGGACTCAATCGCGATACGGCGCTTGTTTTTATAGTCCTTACCAAAGCGCACATAGCCGTCGATCTCTGCAATGATCGCGTGATCCTTGGGGCGACGTGCCTCAAAGAGTTCCGCAACCCGTGGCAGACCACCGGTAATGTCCTTGGTCTTGGCACCTTCACGCGGGATACGCGCGATGATGTCACCGGCTTTGACTTCTGTCTGGTCTTCAACAGACAGAACCGCGTCCACAGACATCGGATAGGTCACAGGGTTGCCCGCGTCATTGCGCAGCGGCTCGCCATCTTCACCCACCAACAGGATTTCCGGCTTCAGCTCGTTGCCTTTAGGTGCCGCACGCCAGTCGATCACGATCTTCTGCGTCATACCTGTCGCATCATCGGTCTCGTCCTTAACCGCGATCCCGGACACAAGGTCCACGAACTTCGTCATACCGGACTTCTCGGCGATGATTGGCAGCGTGTAGGGATCCCATTCGAACAGCTTGTCGCCGCGTGCAACGGTATCACCGTCCTTGACGAACAGCGTTGTACCATAGCCGATCTTGTGGCTCGCACGCTCTGCACCGTCTTCACCAACGATAAGCATTTTCATGTTCCGGCCCATGACCATGATCCCGCCATCGGCGTTCTCAAGGGTCATTGCGTTTTCGAACACGATCTTGCCCTCTTGGCTCGCTTCGAGGAAGGACTGCTGTCCACCCTGTGCAACGCCGCCGATGTGGAATGTCCGCATCGTCAACTGTGTACCCGGTTCACCGATTGACTGCGCCGCGATGATACCCACCGCTTCGCCTTGGTTCACCAAAGTACCACGGGCAAGGTCACGACCGTAACAGGTTGCGCAAACGCCTTCTTCGGCTTCACAGGTCAGCGGCGAACGGATGCGTGCAACCTGCACCGCATGTTCGTCGATCAGATCCGCCATACGTTCGTCGATCAGACCACCGGCCGGCACGATCACTTCGTCCGTACCCGGCTTGACGATATCGTCCGCCGCAACACGGCCCAGCAAACGCTCGGCCAAGGACGACACAACTTCACCGTCGTTCACCGCAGCTTCGGCAGTGATCGCAGTTTCCGTGCCACAGTCATGCATACGAACGATGCAATCCTGCGCCACGTCTACCAGACGACGTGTCAGGTAACCCGAGTTCGCAGTCTTCAAAGCCGTATCCGACAGACCCTTACGGGCACCGTGGGTGGAGTTGAAGTATTCGAGAACGGTCAAACCTTCCTTAAAGTTTGAGATGATCGGTGTCTCGATGATGTCGCCGTTCGGCTTGGCCATCAAACCACGCATCCCGCCGAGCTGTTTCATCTGCGTCACGGAACCACGCGCACCGGAGTGGGCCATCATGTAAACCGAGTTCGGTTCGTTCTCTGCCCCGTTTTCAGCGTAGGTGGTGTCGGAAATCGACCCCATCATCGCGTCGGTGACCTTGTCGTTACACTTTGACCATGCGTCGACAACTTTGTTGTACTTTTCGCCCTGAGTGATCAGGCCGTCCATGTACTGCTGTTCAAAGTCGCGGACTTGTTCACGTGTTTCTTCGACCAGTGGCCACTTGCTATCGGGGATCAGCATGTCGTCTTTACCAAACGAAATACCGGCCTTGAAGGCTTCGCGGAAACCCATGGTCATGATGTGGTCACAGAAGATAACCGACTCTTTTTGACCACAGTAACGGTAAACCGTGTCAATCACCTGCTGCACTTCTTTCTTGCGCAGCAAACGGTTGACCAGATCGAACGGTGCCTTGGCGTTCAACGGCAGCAAGGCCCCCAAACGCACACGGCCGGGCGTGGTGTCAAAGCGCATCAGCACTTCGTTGCCTTCGTTGTCGATCTGCTTGATCCGCGCCTTGATCTTGGTGTGCAGGTGTACCTCACCCGCGTCGAGTGCGTGCTGCACTTCGTCGACGGTGCCGAATACTTTGCCTTCGCCCTTCATACCTTCACGCTCAAGCGTGGTGTAATACAGGCCCAAAATCATATCCTGAGAAGGAACAATGATCGGTGCGCCGTTTGCCGGCGACAGAACGTTGTTCGTGGACATCATCAGAACGCGCGCTTCAAGCTGTGCTTCAAGCGACAGCGGCACGTGAACCGCCATCTGGTCACCGTCGAAGTCCGCGTTAAATGCGGAACAAACCAGCGGGTGCAGCTGGATCGCTTTACCTTCGATAAGAACCGGCTCGAACGCCTGAATGCCAAGACGGTGCAGCGTAGGCGCACGGTTCAGCATGACAGGGTGCTCGCGAATAACTTCGTCGAGGATATCCCAAACTTCGGGGCGTTCCTTTTCGACCAGCTTCTTGGCTTGCTTCACCGTGGAAGACAGACCTTTGGCTTCAAGCCGGCTGTAGATGAACGGCTTGAACAGCTCGAGCGCCATCTTTTTCGGCAAACCACATTGATGCAGCTTCAGCTCCGGCCCTGTCACAATGACCGAACGGCCAGAGAAGTCGACGCGCTTACCCAAAAGGTTTTGACGGAAGCGACCCTGCTTACCCTTCAGCATGTCGGACAGTGATTTCAACGGGCGCTTGTTGGCACCGGTAATCACACGACCACGACGACCGTTGTCGAACAGGGCGTCTACAGATTCCTGCAACATCCGCTTTTCGTTACGCACGATGATATCGGGCGCACGCAGTTCGATCAGACGCTTCAAACGGTTGTTACGGTTGATCACCCGGCGATACAGATCGTTCAGGTCAGACGTCGCAAAGCGACCGCCATCCAGCGGCACCAGCGGGCGCAGTTCTGGCGGGATCACGGGGATCACTGTCAGAACCATCCACTCAGGCCGGTTGCCGGATTCAAGGAAGCTTTCAACCACCTTCAGGCGCTTGATGATCTTCTTGGGCTTCAGTTCGCCTGTGGCTTCTTTCAGCTCTTCACGCAGCTGGTCGGCCTCTGCTTCAAGGTCGATCGCAGCGAGCATTTCGCGGATCGCTTCAGCACCGATGTTGGCGGTGAACGCGTCCATGCCGTAAGCATCCTGCGCGTCCATGTACTCTTCCTCGGTCATCATCTGACCGTAGGTGAGGTCCGTCAGACCGGGTTCGATCACCACGTAGTTTTCGAAATACAGCACGCGTTCCAGATCACGCAGTGTCATGTCGAGCATGAGACCGATCCGGGACGGCAGTGATTTTAGAAACCAGATGTGTGCCACAGGCGAGGCCAGCTCGATGTGGCCCATACGCTCGCGGCGAACTTTTTGCAGCGTAACTTCGACACCACATTTTTCGCAGACAACGCCGCGATACTTCATGCGCTTATATTTACCGCACAGGCATTCGTAGTCTTTGATCGGGCCAAAGATACGCGCACAGAACAGGCCGTCACGCTCGGGCTTGAACGTCCGGTAGTTGATGGTTTCGGGCTTTTTGATCTCACCGAACGACCACGACAGGATACGCTCTGGCGAGGCCAGGGATACCTTGATCTCGTCAAACGTCTTCATCGGCGTGACGGGGTTGAACGGGTTGTTTGTCAGTTCCTGGTTCATTTTCAAATCCTTGAATTGGGGGGAGGTGCGGATCGGGCAAAATCGCCCGATCCGCTTAGATGAGCTTTGGCGTTACTCATCTTCCTCCGCATCCAGGAGTTCCATATTCAGGCCGAGGCCGCGGACTTCTTTCACGAGAACGTTAAAGCTCTCTGGAATGCCCGCTTCAAAGTTGTCCTCGCCCTTGACGATGCTTTCGTAGACCTTCGTCCGGCCGGCCACGTCATCCGATTTCACAGTCAGCATTTCCTGCAGGGTGTATGCAGCGCCGTACGCCTCAAGGGCCCAGACCTCCATCTCACCAAAGCGCTGACCACCGAACTGCGCTTTACCGCCCAATGGCTGCTGGGTGACCAGCGAGTATGGACCGGTAGAACGCGCGTGGATTTTGTCATCCACAAGGTGGTGCAGCTTCAGCAGGTACTTGACACCCACGGTCACAGGGCGGGCAAACTGCTCGCCTGTACGGCCGTCAAACAGCACCGACTGACCAGATGAACTAAAGCCGGCACGTACCAGCGCGTCGTTCACATCTGCCTCTTTGGCACCATCGAATACCGGCGTCGCAATCGGAACACCACGTGTGACGTTGGACGCCGCATCCAGCAACGTTTCCTCGTCCATACCTTCGATACCTTCGGCATAAACGTCCGCGCCATAGGCGATGTTCATCGCCTCACGTACAGGTGTCAAATCGCCGGAACGTTTGTACTCTTGCAGCGCCTCATCGACGTTCAGACCCAGACCGCGTGCGGCCCAGCCCATGTGTGTCTCAAGGATCTGACCAACGTTCATACGCGATGGAACACCCAGCGGGTTCAAACAGAAGTCAACCGGCGTCCCGTCTTCGAGGAACGGCATATCTTCCATTGGTACAACCTTGGAAATAACACCTTTGTTCCCGTGACGGCCCGCCATTTTATCGCCCGGCTGCAGCTTGCGCTTCACCGCAACAAAGACTTTGACCATCTTCATCACACCCGGAGGCAGATCGTCACCACGACGGACTTTCTCGACCTTATCCTCGAACCGCGCATCCAAGGCCCGCTTCTGGATCTCGTACTGCTCGTTCAGGGCTTCGACGATTTTCGCGTCATCTTCGTCTTCCAGTGCAAGCTGCCACCACTGACCGCGGGTCAGGACGTCATCCAGCATGGTTTCCGTGATCTGGCTGTTGGATGCGACGCCTTTCGGCCCCTTCACTGCAACCTTGCCCAGGATCATACCGCGCAGACGCGCGTAGATGTTGCGATCCAGAATGCCCAATTCGTCATCCCGGTCACGTGCCAGACGTTCGACTTCTTCACGTTCGATCTGCAGCGCACGTTCGTCTTTTTCCACACCGTGGCGGTTAAAGACGCGCACTTCTACAACCGTACCAAAGTCACCCGGCTTTACCCGCAGGGATGTGTCACGCACGTCAGAAGCTTTTTCACCAAAGATGGCACGCAGAAGCTTTTCTTCCGGTGTCATCGGGCTTTCGCCCTTCGGTGTGATCTTGCCGACCAGAATATCGCCCGGTTCAACATCCGCGCCGATGTAAACGATGCCCGCCTCGTCGAGGTTGCGCAGCGCTTCTTCACCGACGTTCGGAATGTCGCGTGTGATTTCCTCTGGCCCAAGCTTGGTGTCACGCGCGGCGACCTCAAACTCTTCGATGTGGATCGAGGTAAAGACGTCATCGCGTGAAATCCGTTCGGAAATCAGAATGGAGTCCTCATAGTTGTACCCGTTCCAAGGCATAAACGCGACGACCACGTTTTTACCAAGGGCAAGTTCACCCATATCCGTGGATGGACCATCGGCGATAACCTGACCTTTTGTGACCTTCTCACCCACTTTCACCAGCGGACGCTGGTTGATGCAGGTGTTCTGGTTCGACCGTTGGAATTTACGCATGCGGTAAATGTCTACGCCCGCATCACCCAACTCAAGATCTTCGGTGGCGCGCAGAACGATACGGCTGGCGTCGACTTGGTCGATGATACCACCACGTTTCGCCATGTAAGCCGCACCGGAATCCCGTGCCACAACTTCTTCGATGCCTGTCCCAACAAGCGGCGCTTCCGCTTGCAGCAATGGCACCGCTTGGCGTTGCATGTTCGACCCCATCAAAGCGCGGTTGGCGTCATCGTTTTCAAGGAACGGGATCAACGAGGCCGCAACTGAGACCAGCTGCTTTGGTGAAACGTCGATCAAATCAACGCTTTCCGTAGGTGCCAGCGTATAGTCACCGGAGCGGCGTGTGTTTACCATCTCGTTTGTGAACTTGCCGTTCACATCCAGCGACGCGTTCGCCTGCGCCACAGTGTGACGCATTTCCTCGGTCGCGGACATATAGTGCACTTCGTCCGTGACGGTGCTGTCCTTAACCACACGGTAAGGCGTTTCGATAAAGCCGTATTTGTTCACTCGGGCAAAGGTCGCCAGCGAGTTGATCAGACCAATGTTCGGACCTTCCGGCGTTTCAATCGGACACATCCGGCCATAGTGGGTCGGGTGAACGTCACGTACTTCAAAACCGGCACGCTCACGTGTCAGACCGCCAGGCCCAAGCGCTGAAAGGCGACGCTTGTGCGTGACCTCGGACAGCGGGTTGGTTTGGTCCATGAACTGCGACAGCTGCGACGAGCCAAAGAATTCACGAACCGCAGCAGCAGCAGGCTTCGCGTTGATCAGGTCCTGCGGCATGACTGTGTCGATCTCGACAGAAGACATACGCTCCTTGATCGCGCGCTCCATGCGCAGCAGGCCAACGCGGTACTGGTTTTCCATCAGCTCGCCAACAGAACGCACACGACGGTTGCCAAGGTGGTCAATATCGTCGATGTCGCCGCGCCCGTCGCGCAGGTCAACCAATGCTTTGATACAGGCAACGATATCTTCGCGGCGCAGGGTGCGCTGCGTGTCTTCGGCGTCCAGATCAAGGCGCATGTTCATTTTCACACGACCAACAGCCGACAGGTCATACCGTTCGCTATCAAAGAACAACGTGTCGAACAGGTTCGATGCGGCTTCAACGGTGGGCGGTTCGCCCGGGCGCATGACACGGTAGATATCCATGAGCGCGGTGTCGCGGTTCATGTTCTTGTCGTTCGCCATGGTGTTGCGCATGTATGGACCGACATTGACGTTATCGATGTCCAACAACGGAATCTCGGTGATGCCCGCGTCGACCAATTCCTTGGCCGTACCGCCGATCAGATCGCCGTCCTTGTCGTACTCAAGTGTCAACTCGTCGCCAGCCTCGACATAGATCGCGCCGGTTTCTTCGTTGATGATATCCTTGGCAACGAATTTGCCCTGAATGTGATCGAAGGGCAGCAACAGCTCGGTCACCTCACCCGCGTCGATCAATTGCTTGACCGCACGTGGCGTGGCCTTTTTGCCCTGCTCGAACAGGATCTCGCCGGATTTGGCGTCGATGATGTCATAGGTTGGACGTGTGCCCCGCACACGGTCCGGGAAGAACGGCGCAACCCAGCCCTTTTTGGCCTGAAGCTTGTATGTCACCGTGTTGTAATAGGCATCCATGATGGATTCCTGGTCCAGCCCCAGCGCATAAAGCAATGTGGTGACAGGCAACTTGCGACGACGGTCAATGCGCGCGAACACGATATCTTTGGCATCGAATTCGAAGTCCAGCCAGGAGCCGCGGTAGGGAATGATGCGGCACGCAAACAAAAGCTTGCCCGAGCTGTGGGTCTTGCCCTTGTCGTGGTCAAAGAACACACCGGGGGAGCGGTGCATCTGGGAAACGATCACGCGCTCGGTCCCGTTCACAATGAACGTCCCGTTCGGTGTCATCAGGGGCATATCGCCCATGAACACGTCTTGTTCTTTAATGTCTTTAACAGACTTGGCGCCCGTGTCCTCGTCCACTTCAAACACGATCAGACGCAGGGTCACCTTAAGCGGCGCGGAATAGGTCATGTCACGCTGCTGACATTCCTCAACATCGTACTTTGGCTTTTCCAGCTCGTACTTGACGTATTCAAGCACGGATGTTTCGTTGAAATCCTTGATCGGGAATACCGACTGGAACACGCCCTGAATGCCGTCACCATCGGTGGGCACTTCGGCATCGCCGGAGTTCAGGAACAGATCGTATGATGATTTCTGGACCTCAATGAGGTTCGGCATGTCCAGCACTTCGCGGATTTTGCCATAATATTTACGTAGACGCTTCTGGCCAAGGAAGGATTGTGCCATGTGTCGTAATACCTTTCGTATCTCTTGCCTGAACGCCGCCACCGGGGCCGTGACGCGTCCATCAGAGCGGATTAGTCCGGTCTATGCTGGCATGCGTCCCACCGCACACCTTCCGACCTCTGGACCTCTCCAGAAGGATGCTTTGCCCATCAAAAGCACCCTTCAAGACAGGTTTGGCTGGACAGGGATTTCTCCCCATCCAGCCAATGTTTTATTCGGGAACATCGGAAACTTTGAAAGTTTCCGACCGCTTTCTTTGAAAGAAAGCGATCCCTGAAGTAGACCGATTAGGCCAGTTCGACTTCTGCGCCAGCTGCTTCCAGCTTGGCTTTTACGTCTTCGGCTTCGGCTTTGTCGACGCCTTCTTTGATTTTGCCACCGGCTTCAACCAGGTCTTTGGCTTCTTTCAGGCCCAGACCGGTGATGCCACGGACTTCCTTGATCACGTTGATCTTGGAAGCGCCGGCGTTCTTGAGAACGACGTCAAATTCAGATTTCTCTTCTGCGCCGCCGCCAGCGTCTGCTGGGCCAGCCATCATTACAGCGCCACCGGCAGCTGGTTCGATGCCATACTCGTCTTTGAGGATGGTTTTCAGTTCTTGTGCTTCAAGCAGTGTCAGACCTACGATGTCTTCTGCCAGTTTTTTCAGATCAGCCATGTTTTAGCTCTTTCCGTTAACAATATGTGTGTTCCAACGTGTTGTTTCAACACGCCAGCTTGACGATATGCTTTACGCAGCTTTGTCCTCGATCGTGGACAAAATGGATGCGATGTTGCTTGCAGGTGCGCCAATGGCCCCGGCGATGTTGGATGCAGGTGCGCCCAGCATGCCCGCGATGGTGGAGATAAGCTCCTCCCGCGAAGGCATTTTGGACACGGCTTCAACACCGGCGACGTCCAGAGCGTTCTCACCCATTGCACCACCAAGGATCACCAGCTTTTGGTTCTCTTTGGCGAAGTCCTGAGCAACCTTGGCCGCAGCCACAGGATCCTCGGAATAGGTCAGAACGGTCATACCCTCGAGAAGATCACCGATGCTTTCGCATGGCTTTCCCTGAAGGGCAATTTTGGCGAGCCTGTTCTTGGCAACACGCACAGATGCATCAGCCGCACGTGCGCGCGCCCGAAGATCCTGCATTTCAGCAACTGTCAAACCGACGTAGTGAGATACCACAACGACGCCAGAGCTTTCAAAGATCTGGCCGAGTTCGTCGACCAACTGTTCTTTTTGTGCTCTATCCACAGTTTCACTCCAGTAAGGGAGGGTTACCCCTCCGGCTCAGTTTTGCCGGAACGTTTGGTCGTCCCGACATTCGGGTCCTTACGGGGGCCGGGTGCGTCACTGCGGAGAGCCTGTTCGGGCGATCCGAAGAAATTACCGTTTCCCGTCTCAGGCAGGAATTATGCAGGAAATATTTCCAACACCCACCGTCTCGGACGAAAAGCACAAAAGCGCGACGAATCGCGCTTTGGTACTTGAGGTGTGGATTACCCCCTTGGTCCGGGGTTTCCAACCCCTGAAACAATCCCTTGGCCGGATTTACCGAAAATTCGCGCCCCTCGGGCCGTTTTCTGCGCCTGCAGCGCCTTCGCCCGCAAGCTGAAAGCGGCACATCGCATCAAACGGGTGCCGTCACCATCGTCGCCGCGATGGCATCAAGGATCGCTTGCGCCACGACATCACATTCCGCAAGCTCCAGCCGCGCCGGCAGGCGCACGTCACAGGCACGATCCAGCATCGCGCGGGTCATTGGCTGGTCGGGGTTGGGGTCCAGAAACTGCCAGTTCCAGAACGCGCGCGCATTGTCGTCAGAACGGCCGAACACCTGCACCTTCAGACCGCGCGTGCCGGCCTGACGGATAAATTCATCCACCTGCGCATCCGACATATCCACCAGATTGAACTGAATTGAATCCGGGGCGCGTTCTTCCGCTGGTAGCGAGGGCGGCACAGAAATCCACGCACAGCTGTCAAGCGCTTGCGCCACATGATCATGGTTGCGCCGTCCTGCCCGAACGCGTTCCGGCAATGCCGCAAGCTGGGGACGGATCAATGCCGCAGAAAGCGTATTCAAACGCAGGTTATATAACGGCAGCTGGTTCTGCCATTTCGCAAATGCCGCATGCAAAACAGGGTGTTTTTTCCAGTTGTGCTCATAGGCACCGGACATCACAATCGCCTGCGCAATCAGATCGGCATCATCCGTAATCATGATGCCACCCTCCCCCGCGTTCAGCAGTTTATAAGACTGGAAACTGAAACACCCGATCTTGCCGATCGTCCCGATGTTGCGCCCCGCCCATGTGGTGCCCAAGCTATGCGCCGCATCTTCGATCACCGGAATACCGGCCGCGTTGCACATATCCATGATCACATCCATGTCAGAGGTATGACCCCGCATGTGGCTGATAATCACCGCATCACACTCCGCCAGTTTGATCGCGAAATCATTCAGGTCGATGCGATAGTTACTGCCACATTCACAGAGCACCGGCACGCAATTGGCATGCACCACAGCGGAGGGCACAGCCGCAAAGGTAAAGGCGGGGATCAATACCTTGGCGTCGCGCGGCAACCCCAAAGCCTTCAGCGACAAAAACAGCGCGGCGGAGCAGGATGAAACAGCCAGCGCAAAAGTACTGCCAAGAGCAGCGGCAAATTCCGCCTCCAGCAAGGCAACCGGCGAGTCATCGGAAGTATATCGAAAAAGATCGCCGGTCTGTAAAATCCGCTCCACCTCGGCTCTGGCGGACTCGGGGATTGCTTCGGCGTCAGTTAAGTTTGGCATCGTTGGCATAGTGTTACCTGTCCTGAAATCCTGCCGCGGCAGATGCTGGCGCAGTCCGGCATGCTAAGCCCGATCCACACCGGCGAATCGCGCGGGCAGCTGATAAATCTCGTCGTATTTTGTATGGGTGAAATGCCACAGCGTATCATTACGCTTGCGCCATGTGTCGTGCATTCCTTGGCGCACGTGGTTCAGGTCAAAGTCCTGCACAATCGGGCGCTCGGCAAATTTCGCAAAGACGGCATCGTCATCACGGTTCTTTGCAAACCACTGCGGGTTGGACCGGACCTTGCCATCACCGTGCTGGGCCTGCTCATCAACAAAAGCGTTGCGTCGGTTCAATGTGTCCTTGAACACGCCGAAATCACAGTACTTCATGTGAAAAAGGTACAAAAAGTCGGGCATATTCAGTTTGCGATAAGCTGCGTAATGCCCGCCCCGCGCTAACTTGCCCCCGCGCGACACGATGCAGGGTTTGGCGTAGTGCAGATCAATCTGCGCGAACATGCGCGGCCCGATGATGCCATCCTCTACCGGTTCCGGTTCACGGTCCCGCATGTGCACAATTTCCATCCCCATGGCCGTGTAAATCGTGCCCCCGTCGGCACCGTCCAGCCATTCGCGCAAATTCATGCCCGCGGCCGGATCGACGACCAGAAATTCGTCCACATCCACCACAATCACATGCTTGAACCACTGGCGCAGCGCGTCCTTCATGTGGTTCATCGTGCGGGATTTCAGGATGGTGAAATTGTTGGTCTGCGTGTCCGGTATCGGGATCACGTTACAGCCCTGTGCAAGCGCGCGCACTTCGGGTTCGTCACCGTGGCTGACGATATAAAGGTTTTCGCGCCCGAACAGCGCGCCATAATACGCCACAAACCGTTTCAGATAGAAGTGATCGTCCCGACAAATCGTCAGTATCGCTGTCAGCCTGTCTGCCACGTCACCCTCCATCTTCCTCGCATTGTTAGGGGGGATGGATTCTGCGGACAAGTCAAATGGCCCGTAACCGCTCTATTTACCTGTGACCCGAATCGGTTGCACCCTGCCCGGCATTATCGGTTCGCGCATATGAAAAAGGGCGGTGATTATCTCACCGCCCCTTCCCTAATAACGATTGATCAACGCTTACTCGGTGATCGCGTTGTCCACGGAAACAGAAACGCCCGGGCCCATTGTAGAGCTAAGGTTGATCTGCTTCATGTAGGTGCCTTTGGTGCCTGTCGGCTTGGCTTTGGCAACCGCACCAACAAAGGCACGGATGTTTTCGACCAGCTTGCCTTCGTCGAAGGACAGTTTGCCAACGCCGGCATGCACAACGCCGCCTTTTTCAGCTTTGAACTGAACTTCGCCGCCTTTGGCCGCTTTAACAGCGTCCGCCACATCCATGGTAACCGTGCCCACTTTGGGGTTTGGCATCAGGTTGCGGGGGCCCAGCACTTTACCCAGACGACCAACGATTGGCATCATGTCAGGTGTCGCGATGCAACGATCGAATTCGATCTTGCCGGACTGCACGATTTCCATCAGGTCTTCTGCACCCACGATATCGGCGCCTGCCGCTGTCGCTTCTTCGGCCTTGGGGCCGCGTGCAAAAACAGCAACCCGCATGGTTTTGCCGGTACCGTTTGGCAGACCAACCACACCGCGGACCATCTGGTCTGCGTGACGTGGGTCAACACCAAGGTTCATGGCGATCTCGATGGTTTCGTCGAACTTGACGGTCGAGTTGCCTTTGATCAGCGCCACAGCTTCTTCTACTGTGACGTTCTCTTTGCCTGCGAATGCTTCGCGGGCGGCGCGTGTGCGCTTTCCAAGTTTTGCCATCTTACTTAACCTCAATGCCCATAGACCGGGCGGAGCCCAGAATAATTTTCATCGCCTGCTCTACGTCGTTCGCGGACAGGTCCACCATTTTCGCCTCTGCAATTTCGCGCAGTTGCTTTGGTGTTACAGAACCAACGGTTTCGCGGCTTGGCAATTTGGCACCAGAGTTAACTTTGGCGGCTTTTTTCAGGTAGTAAGACGCAGGCGGCGTCTTGATGTCCATGGTAAAGGACTTGTCCTGATAATAGCTGATCACGGTCGGGCAAGGGGCACCTGGCTCCATGTCCGCTGTCTTGGCGTTGAACGCCTTACAGAATTCCATGATGTTGATGCCGCGCTGACCCAATGCTGGACCTACGGGCGGGGACGGGTTTGCTTGACCCGCTTTAACTTGCAACTTCATCGTACCGACGAGTTTCTTGGCCATTGGCCTTCTCCTTTGCAACGCCCCTTGGTCGCGACCGCAGGGCTATGTGTTGTGTGGTCCGGTTAGCGTGCCGCGGCGCGCGTGCCTCCCACAGTAGTGAATCACCTGATAGGGCGATTGCTGCGGGTTATAGCGCAGCGGCCCATATTGCAAGCAAAGGATGCGGCGGCGGCGTCATGTGATCGACCTCGGTGGTTTGACGCCGTCCCCAATCGACAGTGCCGCGCAGTCGCGCGCAGCAGCCCCGTCCATTAACCTGCAATCCGATTGGCTCACGCCGCCGCACCAAGAGGCTCCGACCCTTTGGTGCTGAATTGGAGCGCCAGATCGGTCAGCTCTTCTGCCGCGCTCGACAGCGAATGGCTAGCCGCTGTTGTTTCTTCAAACATTGCAGCGTTCTGTTGGGTGGCCCTGTCAATTTCGTTAATGGCCACATTGACGTTCGATATACTGTCCGCCTGCTCTGCAGTGGACTGTGCGATTTGCGACACGTTCTCTGTCACCTCTTTGATCGAAAGGGACATTTCGCTAATGGTTTTGCCGGTCTGGCTAACAAGATTAACACCGTTTCGCACCTGTTCGGAACTCCGGCTAATCAGTGTCTCGATTTCACCGGCCGAAGTCGCCGCCTGTACCGCCAGGACCCGGACCTCCGAAGCGACGACGCTAAAACCCCGTCCACTTTCCCCGGCTCGGGCGGCTTCCACGCCGGCATTCAACGCAAGCAAATTCGTCTGAAACGCAATTTTGTTAATCATCGTCACCGCCTCCGAAATCTCATCCGACAGGGTCGAAATTTCCGCCATGGCCGCAATCGCGTTGTTCACCACCGCCTCGCTTTCATCCGCCTTGCTGAGGGACGAGAGGACAAGTTGCTTGGCGCTTTGGGCATTTCCGGCAGCTGACTGAACAGAGATTGTCACCTCTTCGATGGCAGCAGAGGTTTCTTCCAGACTGGCGGCGGTTTTTTCCGTTCTTTCCGAAAGGCTGTTCGCTGCGGCGGCAATTTCGCTGGAATCGGCAAGGACACCCGATGCGCGGCTGGTGATCTTGATAATAGCCTCCTCGAACTGCTGGGCAGACAGGTTGGTGTCATCCTGCAATTCGGCAAAAGCGCCCTTGAAATCGCCCTCCATGCGCACACTCAGGTTGCCGGTGGAAAGCTGTTTTAGAATACCACAGGCCGCGCGCAGGCCTGAATCAACCGTCGACAACAGCGAATTCACCCCGACCGCGACATCGCTCAGTGCTTTCTCCTGAAATGAATCTTCCATCCGCTGCGAGAAATCACCTTGTTCAGCCGCAGAAATCACATTGGCCAACTGGTCCTCCATGAGTTTGGATTGCGCGGCACGCCGCATGACAACTTCCTGCTCGCTGCGGATACGCTCCGCATCCTGTTGTTTCTGCGTGTTTTCAGCCTCTAGCGCTTCTTTCTCAATGCGCGCCTGATCTTCCAGCGCTTTTTCCCGCGCAATCCGCAGGCCTTGCGCTTCCTTGGCATTTTCGCGGAAAACATCCAGTGCAGTGGCCATCTGCCCGATTTCGTTCGGGGCGTCTGTGCCCTCAATCTCCACCTCAAGATTTCCTTCGGCAAGTGATCGCATGTTTTCAGTCATGCTCTGGATCGGACCTGTGATCGAACGGATGATCGACGACGTGACAATCAGACATAACGCGATGCTCGCGGCTGCAATGATCAGAAAAGTGACCTTTGCCCGATCTGCCTCGGCAACGGTTTGTTTGGACGCGGCATCCACTTCCAGCCTTGATGCACCGGCCGCAGCATTTGCAATCTCGACAACTTCGACGAATTGGTCATCTGCCTGATTGATCAAAATGGAGCCGGTCATCGGTTCTATCGCAAGCATTTCAAGTGCCGATGTCGCAGAGGTCAGGTAGCCGATTACAATTTCCTGCGTGGCTTCAATGATAGATCCCTCGGGCACCTTTTCCGCCCCATCATAAGCTGTTTGAACCTGTGCCAGTGCCGCTGTGGCCGCCGCGAATTGCCGCTCCATCGGTGCCCCCGACAGACCGGCGTTTGCCAAAGCACTGGTGCGAACAACCTCAAGATGAGCGCTTTTCAGCAGGCCGGTCGTTTCTGAAATCTCCTGCAGTTGCGGGATCAGAACATCAGCGGTTTCCAGCAACTTACCAGACAGGTGGGACAGCACGCTGCGTGCGATGAACGACGTGCACATCAGCGAAAATACCGCAACGGCAACAATCGCCATGCCTTTAATTCGCAAGCTCGTTTTGGTGAAGAACCGCATCATTCAAACCTGTCTGTAAATTCTAATTGGATGATTCAGCGGAGGCGACCAGCCTTAGCCCCTCCGCCTTCGGCGAGTGTGATGTCAGTCCTTGTAAATACCGACACCAGCATAATGGCTGTCGCCAAGCCGCACGACCCGCGTAGACTTTGATTCAATTTTCTTGGTGGCAGGGTTGGGCCAGACATAATCGACCCAGCCGGCACCATCTTCACGGGCTGTTTTCTGCAATTCGACACCAACCAATACACCGTTGGCATCTTTCATCCCGTCCAGATTTCTGCCGACCAAAGCGGAGTTAGCCCCGTGCGCGACAAGGTTCCCGCCAAGTTCGCCAACGATGACATAGAGGTCGCGGTCACGAAACGTCGCGTTGGATGGATCGCCAACAGCCGCAATAACCGCTTCGATCCCCTCCGCATCAAACAGGGTCACGACATGTTCGACCATCGCTGCGGCCTCATCGGCTGATCCGCGTTCCGCGGCAAGGCCAGCCAGCGGTGCCAAGACCAGCGCCATAACAAACATCATCTTCTGTAGCATCGGGGTATCTCCATTTTTGATCTGCGCACAGCTTGACCAAAAAACTCTGAACAATCTCGTAACGCGCAGAGGAGAAAACCGAAAACATACCGAGACTTTTATCGATGGTACGGTGACACCGATAATTTCAGCCCCTCGAGACGCAGGGCTGCGCAGACCGACGCCATGCACAAACCAAAGACAGATATCTTGGCGACAAACGATGCTGATATGTGAAATGGGTGGTTGCCCGTTTTCGTTACGGGCCTTGAATGACGGGCACTGCTGCCCGTCTTCATGTCTTGTAAACTATCGGCCGGGGTTCGCCCCGCCGCGGGGTTACGACTGTTTGATAACCTGCGTGAATTCCAGCTCGACCGGTGTTTCGCGGCCAAAGATGGACACGGACACTTTCAAACGCTGGGCCTCGTCGTCAACTTCTTCGATCATCCCGTCAAAGTCTTCAAACGGACCGTCACCGACCTTGACCCGCTCACCCACTTCAAAGTGGATCAACGTCCGAGGCGCATCTTCGCCTTCCTGAACCCGGCCGAGGATCGCCTGAACTTCGGCATCGCGCATTGGCATCGGGCGGCCTTGTGGCCCCAGAAAACCGGTAACGCGGTTGATCGAGTTGATCAGGTGATAGCCCTGATCGGACATTTCCATATGCACCAGCACATAGCCGGGCATGAACCGCCGTTCCGTCGTGACCTTCTTGCCGCGACGCACTTCAATTACTTCTTCGGTCGGCACCAATACTTCGTCGATCTGATCCTCAAGACCCTGCTCTTCAGCCGTGGTGCGGATCTGTTCTGCGATCTTTTTCTCGAAATTGGACAGGACACTGACCGAATACCAACGTTTTGCCATCTGAACTTATGTCCCTGTCTTGCGATAGCGCGCGGCGTTACGCCCGGCCATCTGATCCGTGAATACCTGAATAAAAAAGGGCGCGCGGGCTCGATTCGCCGCACGCCACATCAGGTCTGGATTGGGCAATAACCTTTGACGGTTCGGGATTCAAGCCTGTGCTTGGTATTTTTGAACCGCCCGCCGCAGTTAGACCAGCCTAGCCAAACATTCCAAGGACGCTGTTCAATCCGCCGCGGATCAGGATATCGACAATGGCAAAGAATACCGCCGTCAGTGCGGCAAGGATAAACACCATTACCGTGGTTAACATTACCTCGCGGCGGGTGGGCCAAACGACCTTGCCGACCTCGGCGCGTGCCTGTTGGATGAACTGCAGTGGATTGGTCATCGCCATGTGATTGTCCTTGAAAAAGCGCTTATGGGCATCTAGCGGCTGTCGCCTTGGGTTTCAAGCCTGCAAGCACGTGCCGGTCACTTGTCCCGCTCACCCTTCGTTTTCGGCCATGTTGGCAAACCGCCGGTCAAGGGCTGCGTCGTGGCGCGCATCAGCTGTCGCAAGATTACCGAAATCCGGCAGATACAGCCCGTCCACCGTTCCTTCGGGGAACCGGTCAAGCACCGCGTCCCATTTCATGGCAAAGCGGTCCAGCTTGCGGTGTAAAGCTGCCGCACGGTTCGGCCGGCGGCGGGCATACCAGCGGGCCATACTCATCGCTCCGCGCCAGAAGCCGTCATAACCGACGATCAAAAACACACCGATCATGATGATCAGGCCCATAAACGTAAGGCCGATGACCAGCCACGGACGCAGGAACACAAGCAAGGCAAAGCTGGCCCAGATCGCGAATTTCAACGAGGGGCGAAAACCGACTATTGCGGATTTAATCCGTCCCAGAAAACCACCCTTTTGGGCTGCCGCATGGTCCATTTGCGGCACAGGCTCTTGCGCTGGTTGGGGGGCAGCAGGCGCACGGCGCGGGGTGCCATCGCGCCGGTCTACATGGCCCGAAGCGGAAGAGTCCCGCCGCTCTGGCCGGTGCGCGACGACAGGATCGTCCGCCTGTGGCGGTTGGGTGTCCAGCAGGTCGCGGATCGCGGCAAGCGCTTTGGGGTCAAGCTCACCGTCATCCACTGCTGTTTCGCGTAGATTGCTCTGCATTCCTGTTGTCATAACCAATACCCTCTCCCGTCTGCGCCACGGTGCTATCGGGTTTTTCCGCCCGTCTAAGGGCGGGAATGTGACAAAGCCAAGGCAGGGATAGGCAGCCTCCCGGTAAAGGGCATCACAGCCAAATCGCTGCGAGCCCTGCATAAACCACCGCCCCTGCGATCATCGTCGCGATGACGTGATTGGTACGGGCCGCAACGGCAACAGCGACTGCGGCGGCGATCCACGTTTGAAACGATTGTCCTGCAAGTGAGGCTGCGACCAGTGAAATCACAATCAGGCCCGGTATTTCATCCAGAACCCAAGCGCAACGCGATCCACTGATACGGCTCCCTGCGATCAGCCCAAGAAAACGGATACCGAAAGCCGCAAGCGCAAGGATGCCAATAACGCCCCAATGCGCCCCCGTCATGTCACCGCCCCACCCGTCCGGCGCAACACATATGTAACGGCCAATCCGCTGAGCGTGCCCAAAACGATCGCGTAAGCTTTGGGCAGACCGAATGAGGTTGAGATGACCGTCACTGTGGCTGCCACGACCCAGGGCAGGAATTGCGGTCGTCCGCGCCAAAGCCCGCGCGCCATTGCGATGAACGCGGCCGTAAATGCGAACCCAAGACCAAAGCGTTCAAGGTCCGGCAGCTTTGCGCCAGCGACTGCACCGGCGGTGGTCGACACGGTCCAGACGCTGATCATCACAAAACCTGACCCCAAAAGAAACGCCGCACCAATGTCGGGCGACTTCGCGCGCTGCGCCATTGTCAGTGCCCAGTTTTCATCGCCAGTGACGTGAATTGCCAACAGTTTGGCCCGCCATGAAAGCCCTGCCAAAACATCCGACAAGGAGGCGATGATACCGATATACCGCAGGTTCAGCGCGCCACCGGCCAGTGCTGCGCCCAAAACGGTCTGGGTGGTTGCAAACTGCTCGACCGCAACGATCTGCGACGATCCGGCATGGACGGCCGCTCCCATCAAACCGACACCCCACCACGTAAACCCCACCTGAGCGGCAAGAAGGCCGAAGGCAAAGCCATAGATGGCAGCTCCGAGAGCCAGCGGAAGTATTGCAAAAGCACCTTGTTTCATAAAAACAGAAGTACACTGTTATGATGATCGAAAACACGCCATATTTCGGCTTTTTACGATGCGTACACATCAGATTTTTGCTCATATTTGGAGATTGAACTCATGGATAATACCGACCGAAAACTACTCGATCATCTGCAGAAGAATGCGCGCACACCGATCCAGACCCTTGCGGATATCACGGGCATCTCGACCGCTTCCGTCCAGCGGCGGATGCGCGCCCTGCGCGAGGCGGGCGTGATCAAAAGCGAAGTGGCGATCCTTGATCCAAAACCCTTGGGGCTGGGCATCACTGCAATCGTAGCGGTAGAACTTGAACGTGACCGGCTCGACTATATTCAGGCTTTCAAACGCAAAGCGCATCAAGATCCGCAAGTGACCCACTTCTATTGTATCGCCGGGGACGCGGACTTTATTCTCATCATGATGGCAAAAGATATCGCGGATTACGAAGCCTTCACGCACCGCTTTTTCTTTGCGGATAAAAATGTCCGCAAATTTCGCACCTCTATGGTCGTTTCAACCGAAAAGGCGACGTCGCAGGTGCCAATCGGGTAAACGCCCCTGTCGCGGGTGCCACGGAAATTTTGCGGCGCGTGCGCGCAGAAATCTGAATATTACGGAAGTGTGGCATGGCAGGGGCTGAGGGACTCGAACCCACGACCCTCGGTTTTGGAGACCGATGCTCTACCAACTGAGCTAAACCCCTATGCCGATCGATTGGGTAGTCGCAATTCGGACTGCGATCAAGAGCAGATCGCAGAAAGCTTGCCGATTTCGCGCCGGTTTTGCCGATTCTCTTGTCTTTGGTTCTCTTCAACGGGGTACAGCGTGCGAGGTCGCGCAAACGGACAGGCTGCTAACCGCTCAAATCGACGACAAAACCGGCCAGCATAACGTGCGGCGGGAACGCTGCGCTACGCCTATTGCCGCTTCAGCAGCGTGGTAATTTCGCGATCAAGTGTGCCGTTACGAAAACGGCGGAACAACAGGTCCAGCCCACCCTCGGCAAGGGTCCGGTGGAATTCCTGCACCTCATAATCGCCCGCTTCGTTGATAAATAACGAAAACACCGAAAACGTGTCCCGTTCGAATCGCGCCCAGACAAAAGGTTCGCCTTGCAAGGGATCTAGCGGTGTGGCCTTGCCAAACAGGTTCGTCTTCATTGCGGATTGGTAAATATTGTCGCGCGCTGACGGTACAAACTGGATCGTATAGGTGGCTTCTTTGGTGCGCCCGTCACTGCGATAGGTGACCGAGGTCCAACTAAGCAGAAACCCGTTATCCTGCGCTTTGATCGTTGTGCTCATGTCACGCTTTTGCACTTCGCCATTCAACGTGAACTCGGCTTTCCCGTTGAATGTCCCTTCGAAACGGTCGAATTCAGCGGCCATCCCCACCAAAGGGAAAAGCACCAAAAGTAAAACGAAAAAGGGCGATAAAAGGCGTGATTTGAGTCTCATACTGAAACACTAGCGTGTCGTTGCGGAGTTGTCAGTTTTCTTTGCTCACGATTTCGTCGGTAACATGGCCACCCATCATCCGTAGGGCGGGGTTCAACCCGCCATCCCGTAAACGCCTTCTTCCTGCCAAAAGCAAAAGGCCGCCCCGAATGGAGCGGCCTTTTGTTCTCTATAACTTCTGTGTGCAGACACCTTGCCCTCGTGATCTTTTCCTCAAGCGGAAAAGACACTGCCACAAGGCGTCGCACCGTCAACGACGCATGAGCGTTGTTGCTTACTCAGTGATCTTGGACACAACGCCCGCGCCAACAGTACGGCCACCTTCGCGGATCGCGAAACGCAGGCCCTGCTCCATCGCGATGGGCGCGATCAGCTCAACGTCGAACTTCAGGTTGTCGCCAGGCATAACCATTTCTGTGCCTTCTGGCAGAGCAACGGTACCGGTCACATCCGTGGTACGGAAGTAGAACTGTGGGCGGTAGTTCGCGAAGAATGGCGTGTGACGGCCACCTTCTTCTTTGGTCAGAATATAGGCTTCTGCCTCGAACTTGGTGTGTGGGTTCACGGACTTGGGCGCGCAGAGAACCTGACCACGCTCAACGCCGTCACGGTCGATACCGCGCAGCAGAACACCAACGTTATCACCGGCCTCACCACGATCCAGCAGCTTGCGGAACATTTCAACGCCCGTGCAAGTTGTTGTTTTCGTGTCGCGAATACCAACGATCTCGATTGAATCGCCAACGTTGATCACGCCACGCTCAACACGGCCTGTCACAACTGTACCACGACCGGAGATCGAGAATACGTCTTCCACAGGCATCAGGAACGGCTGGTCAACCGCACGTGCAGGTGTCGGGATGTATTCGTCAACAGCTGCCATCAGCGCCACGATTGAGTCTTTACCGATGTTGTCGTCACGCTCTTCCATCGCCGCCAGAGCGGAACCAGGAATGACAGGGATGTCGTCGCCAGGGTACTCGTAAGAGGACAGGAGCTCGCGGATTTCCATTTCCACCAGTTCCAGCAGCTCTTCGTCGTCAACCTGATCCACTTTGTTCATGTAAACAACCATGTACGGGATGCCAACCTGACGGCCGAGCAGGATGTGCTCGCGTGTCTGTGGCATCGGGCCGTCGGCCGCGTTCACAACCAGGATCGCACCGTCCATCTGCGCGGCACCGGTGATCATGTTCTTAACATAGTCCGCGTGGCCGGGGCAGTCGACGTGCGCGTAGTGGCGTGTCTCTGTCTCGTACTCAACGTGCGCGGTGGAGATCGTGATACCGCGTGCTTTTTCTTCGGGCGCGCCGTCAATCTGGTCGTAGGCTTTGAAGTCACCGAAGTACTTGGTGATCGCAGCTGTCAGCGTTGTTTTACCGTGGTCAACGTGGCCGATTGTGCCGATGTTGACGTGCGGTTTATTACGTTCAAACTTTTCCTTTGCCATGGTGTAGCACCCTTTGTTTATTGAGGGGCCACGCGGGCCCGGTATGGAATCTGCCAGAGAGTTCTGACATGCGTTATGGCGGGCGATGTATTGGGTCTGGCCGGTAAAATCAAGCGTGTTTCAACGCAGCCGCTATTCCACCGCTGCGACTGTTTCGCCGCTGCCATTGAACCAGCCCTTTTCCTTGTTTTGCTTGACCAGAAAGGTCTCGATCTGTTTGGCCGCATTCTGGCTTAGGTTCTTGAGCTGCTCTTGCGCCGACTTGGTATATCCCGAGCCGACGATCGGTCCCTGATC